>CAZFSF010000041.1:0-20496 GCA_964522045.1 uncultured Desulfobacteraceae bacterium | reverse complement strand
CCTTACTGACCTAATCTAAAGCGTTTTGAACTCAAATTTTATGCAACGTTAGGGTAAATCCTGAAGGTTTTATTTAATGTTGACGGGAATGCCGGCTACTGTCATCACCACCCTGTCAGCTATTGCAGCTAATTCCTGATTAAGTATCCCGGCCAGGTCCCGAAACTCTCTCCCTAATGGATGTTCGGGAACGATTCCAGCTCCAACCTCATTGGATACAATGATAACCGCCTGTCTCCTCCGAGACAATACTTCCAATAGACGATTTTGATAGGTTGGGACCTCTTCCTTTCCCCTTTTGAGGAGGACGTTACTCAGCCAGATTGTCATACAGTCTATAAGCACAGCATCTGCGTGGGCACAGTCGGTTTTTAACGCACTATCAATGTTTAGAGGTTCTTCTATCAATTTCCATGCAGGGCCGCGGGATTCCTGGTGCAATCTTGCCCGCTCGGCCATTTCTTCGTCCTTCACTTCTGCCGTGGCGATGAAGATGCAAGACTGGTATTGTTCTTCTGCATACCTGAGGGCCCAGGAACTCTTGCCGCTTCTCGCTCCACCTAAAACAAGAAGGATTTCATTCTCTTTCGATTTGTTCATATCCAGGTAGTATCCTAAGTATTTTGGGTAGTTCAAAATTAGAGAGGCATGTTGGGGCTCAAAGTGTGAATTCACTTCCTTCTTTGGCGGCATCGATCATGATGTCTGATCTGCTTTTTGCGGCAATCTCTTCGCAACGTGCCGTAATTGAGGTCAGCTCAGAGTCTTTCCTGGAAGGAGCATGATGGAACAGGAGCAGACGTTTTGCATGGGCCTTCAAGGCGAGATCCAGAGTACTGGCGCAGTCTGAATGCCCCCAGCCCCTGTGTTTCGGAATTTCTTCAGGGGTAAACTGGGAGTCGTGAATCAGGACATCTGCGTCCTTGCAGAAACGGACGTAATCTTCAGGCAGTGTGCCCGCCGGGGCGTCTTCGGTCAATTCGTTGTCCGTGATAAAAACGAGCCTCTTATTCCCCTCTTGAAAGCGAAATCCTAAACCTCCCTGAGGATGGTGGAGTGGAATAGCGTCGATGATTGTATCCTCTATTTTGAGAGGACCATGACACAGTTTATCAAGGTAGCTGATCCGGGCCTTGAGTTCTCCAAACCTGACAGGGAAAAAAATATCACCCACGTTGTTTTCGAAAATGGCCCTGAGAGCTTTCATGCATGTGGGGGTGCCATCTACAAGTATCTTTGTAGCAGGGTTGAAGATAGGATCGAAAAAAGGAAAGCCCTGTAGATGGTCCCAATGGGCATGTGTTAACAGGAGATGGATTTCGACCTTTTCTTCCTGGGTTATCATCCTGTCACCAAGGGGCCTGATACCTGTCCCGGCGTCAACGAGAATCTTTTTGCCGCATTCAAGATCAATCTCGATACAGCAGGTGTTTCCCCCGTAAATAATGGTATCTTTTCCAGGGACAGCGATGGATCCCCTTGTTCCCCAAAACTTGACTTTCATTTTTCTATTCTTGTTGGTTTGTTTCTAACGAGTCTGTCAGAAGCCTTCAATTTGCAAGGATATCTTAACACTATGTTATCTTTTCACTGGTGTCAATCCAAAAAAATCAATGAACATAGCAGGATAGAGGTGCCTGCAGTTAAGCAGTGCCCGTGCCATATTCACCCTGATAGAGACAGGCAAAAATCTTTGCGTCTGTTATAATGTCCGGAATCAGACAGTATTCATTAGGTTGATGAGCGGAATCAGGGCAGGTGGACCACACAGCGGCCGGAAGCCCCTCTTTTCGGAAGAAGGCTGCAACAGTACCCCCGCCTATACCCATCGCTTTTCCCTGTTTGCCTGTAACCTTTTTGATTGCCCCTGCCAATGCCTCTACCACAGGCGCATCGGGTGAGGTGGATACAGCGGCATCCTGCCTGTAAACCGGCTCCACATCAATCTGCAGATCGGTTTCAGCGCTGATTGATGCTGCAATTTCCCTTGAAGTGGAAAGAACCTCATCCACGCTGTATTGGGGAAGGATACGGCAATCAACATAAAAGATATTTTTACCGGGTATTGTGTTTATATTGGGCACATTCCCTTCGCTTTTTGTCGGCGCAAAGGATGATAGAGGGGGGCGGAAGAGGGGATCTATAAGATCGAACCGGTCGTTTAATCCCTCTAATGCAAGGATCAATTTCGCTGCGCCAAACAGGCTGTTTTTTCCCTTATGTGGGGTGCTGGCATGACACTGTTGGCCCGTGACAACAAATTTGAGCCACAGCATTGATTTCTCGGCCACCTCAATCATTGTTCCTTCCTCATTACCTGCGTCAGGCACAATGATAAGATCATTAGGCCTGAAATAGTCCTTCTGATGTTTGAGAAGATAGCTCAACCCATACTCACTCCCTGTTTCTTCGTCTGCTACAATGACCAGGCCCACCGATCTTTTTAATGTCTGCCCTGAATCGAGGATCGCCTTCAAGGCCAGAAAAGAGCTTACAAAGCCGTGTTGATTATCCTCAACCCCCCTTCCAACAATCCGGTCCCCGTCCACTATTACTTCATACGGCTCATTTTTCCACAAAGAGGGGTCGCCGGGTGGCACGATGTCCGAGTGGCTCAGCACCCAGACGCCCCGGTCTTTCTGCCGGCCTTTCCACTTTGCTATCAGGTTGGGGCGATAACCGTTATGGGCCCTCTCATCAGGCGCCTTGATCTCCTGAAGGATGTCCGGGTTCAACGCCTCAAGCAGGCCGTTTATATAAGCGGTTTTTTCGTGTTCACCCTGGCCTCCATTATCAGGGCCTAATGCCACCCTCGCAGTCAGGTCCCTCTGGAGTTGAATTATTTCGTCTCTATAACCATCTATTCGGTCAAAAACGCTTGTCAAGTCCGATATCATTTTTTCTCCTTTCCCCATGGATACTGGATACTGGATGCTAAATACTGGATGCTTGATACTCGATACTGGATACTGGATATTGGCCACCCGGTTTTCTGACCTCTGACCTCCGACCTCTGGTTTTGTTACTGATTGAATTCCTTGCGCCTTACGCCTTGTGCCTTGTGGCTTTCGCCTACAGTTAGATGAAACTCCGCTATTACAATCCTGAAAGAAGGGCTATTTGCTTCATAACAGTGTTGAGCGTTGAGTTTGGCGCGGTTTTCCCATCCGGATAGATCGGTTTACCGAAACGGACGCGCACTAAGATCCTGAAATCCCTCCTGGAGTAATTAACCCCTACGGGTATCAGAGGGAATGACAATCGGGAAACCAAAAGCCTTACCATTCCCGTCTTACCGGGTCCCATTTCGTTTTTATAGTAAGTGCCTTCGGGGAAAACCACAACCCCCTCTCCCTTTTCCAGGAACTCAATCATCGCCCTTATGGAGCCCCTGCTTTTTAAAGGCTGATCCCGGTTCAGGGGGATCCCGCCAACCGATTTCAGGAACCACCTTGCAAAGCGATTTTTGAACAGCTCATGTTTGGCGATGTAGTAAAGGGGCCTTGGTGTGACGAGGGCAATTATGGGGATGTCCTGCCAGCATTGATGCTTTGGCAGGAGAATAAAGGCGCTTTCCCGGGGGAGGTTTTTGTCTTCTTCAATTTCGAGACGATAAAAGAGAGAGAAAGATACTCTGCTAAAAGTCCTGACAACCCGACATAACCACTCTTTTCTTTCCAGCACCTTTATCCTTCCCTCGAGTCATTACACATTTGCCTTCTCGGCCTCGTATGTCTTTTGTTTCTCCGCCTGAACAGTCCGGTTCACCTTGATGTAAGTGATGCTCCCCAGGACAAGAATGACGGCACCAGCAGGGATAAGAATCCACCCGAGCAATGTCACAAGAGGGTGACCGGAGAATTTTATCATTGCCAATCCCCCTCCAGAGAATGCCAGGGCAGTACGGAGGTATGAAAGAAAAGTCCTCTTGAGAGCAAGCCCGGTGCGGGATTCTGCCAGATGGTCCCGGACATACACTTCTCTTTTCAGAGAAGGATCAACAGCATTTTTTTTTATCGCCATTTAGGTAACCGTTAACGGTTAAATGGTTCCCCCGCCTGTGGCTGGGATCCGCGACAGGGTTCAGAGATTATTGGTTTATCTAACAAGTCGAAATCCCGCGGGGATCCGTCAGCTACGAACTTGAGGGTCTGTTCTGAATAACAAGAAAATATGGAAAAGAAGATAGTGTGTCAAGTTTATATTGCCTTGACATAACTCCGAACATTCCTTTACATTGCCGTAGCGGTTTTTCACAGACTGGAACTATTATCGGTTTTGGAATAAGTTACCCTTTGCATGTGAACAGCCAATCCCTTCAGGAAACAGCAACTGATGACGAGAAGAGAATATCTCAGTAAACAGAAAGAGGTGGGAAGAAGCCTGATCGGTGTCTTTCCGGCATATTATCCCAAGGAGATCCTCTGGGCCTTTAATGCGGTGCCGGCAGAGATCTGGGACCCACCGCTTGAGATTACCGGGGCCAATGCCCATCTCCAGCCATATATCTGTTCAGTGGTCAAGTTGGGATTAGAGCTTATTCTCCAAGGAAAGGGTGCTATTTTGGATGGTTTCCTGTTCCCTCACACCTGTGACTCCATCCAGAACCTGGCCTCGATCGTTTACGATTACTTGGGGCTAAAAAAGCCCTGTTATTTTTTCTATCACCCAAAGGCCCCTTACCGGTCCTCCTCCCGCACCTACTATCTGGAGCAGCTTAAATCCTTTGTGTCCCGTTTGGAGAAGGATATGGGACCCTTGGATGGAAGGGAACTGAAACATCGAGTGGAGCAGGGGCATCATTTAGCCGCTATTTTGGGAGAGATTTACGACTTGAGGAGCAGGGGGGATCTTTCTGCCTCCAATGCCGAGTTCTACCGGATTATCCGTCAGGGGGAATACCTCCATCCTGACGATTTCATCCCCTTGCTCGAAGGTTTTCTGCGAAGATACAAGGGCGGAGATGGAAAGGGGCCTGCCGTCATCCTGAGCGGGATCCTGCCCAACCCTCCTGAGATCTTAGGACTTTTGGATGAACTCGGGGTGAGGGTGGCGAATGATGATCTGTTAAGCTGCGGGCGGAGGCTATTAGTGAAACCGGGCCCCATGGAGGACCCGTTTGAAGTGCTTGCCGCCGACTACTTTGCCATGCCCCCCTGTACCACCAAAGGCTCGCCATTAGACGAGCGTGTGGATGACCTCCTCAAAAAGATCGAGGAAAGCGGCGCAAAGGGTGTAATATTTTATATGGTGAAATTTTGTGAGCCCGAGCTATTTGATGTGCCGCAAATGGTAGCTGCGGTAAAAGCGGCAGGGGTGGCAACCCTGATTATTGATGTGGATTTGAATCAGGGATTGAGCGGCCAGTTGGCCACTAGGGTAGAGGCATTTGTGGAGATGATAGGCTGAATGATATGTCACTGACCAAGAGCATTCGTTACAATTTTATGAAAGATATCGGTGCACCCGTTGTAATGGGTCTTGCCAAGGCAGGCAAGAAGAAGCGCCGCAGTAGCCCTAAGCCCTATTTCGGCCCCCAACTCAAATCTGCGGCAAGGCTGAAAGAAATCATGACCAGACACTATTTTCTCTCCCGGTATGCGGAAGGGGCAAGGCCTGTAGCCTGGGTGACCAGCGGAGCGCCCGTGGAACTCCTGAGGCCGTTTGACTTCTACACCATATACCCTGAAAACCATGGCGCTTTGTGTGGGGCCCAGAGGCTTGGCCCCGAGCTTTGCTCAGTGGCAGAGGAGCACGGCTATCACCAGGATCTTTGCTCCTATGCCCGCATCGACTTAGGTCATTTTCTGTCTGGGAAGACCCCGGTGGGGAAACTGCCCAAGCCGGACCTCCTGTTTGCTTCGAACAATATTTGCCAGACCGTGGCCTACTGGTATAGGGTCCTCGCCCATCAATTGAAGATTCCTCTTTTGCTTTTCGATACCCCTTATAATTTCGAAGAGATTAGCGATAATGATGTTACCTATATGGTAAGCCAGTTAGAAGAGATGATTCCAGTATTGGAGGAGATATCAGGAAAACGCTTCAACAACGAGCGATTTGAGGAGATCATTCGTATCGCACGTGATTCCTCCTTTGCCTGGGGCGAGGTGCTTGCCACTATGAAGACAGAACCGGCCCCTATGACCATTTTCGATGCCTTTATTCATTTAGCGCCCATAGTTTCCCTCAGGGGCCTCCCTGTAGCCCTCGATTATTATCAAACCCTTTTGGAAGAACTGAGGGAAAGGATAGACCTTGGCATCGGTGCCATCAAGAATGAGCGCAAGAGGCTGATGTGGGACAACATAGCCATCTGGTACAAGGTTCGTGACTTCTCAAACCTGTTCGCCGAACACGGGATGAACTTTGTTACTGCCACATACACCAACGCCTGGGCCGAGACGATCTCTCACATGGATGCAGACAAGCCCTTCGAGTCAATAGCGAGAACCTATAGCTTAGTCGTGCTGAACAACAATCTTAACCACCGGCTGCGTCTCATGGAACGGCTTATAAAAGAGTACAGGGTGGACGGTCTGGTCATCCATTCTGCCAAGAGCTGCAAACCCTATTCTGTCGGACAGTACGACCTCAAACGTCTCTTAATGGATCGCCTAAGAGTGCCTTCGGTGATAATCGATGCCGACATTACCGATTTCAGGGCCTATTCAGAGGAACAGACACGCACACGCTTAGAGGCCTTTTTCGAGGGCATGGAAGACTGACATGAGCAGCCAAGATTATTTTGCAGGAATCGATGTGGGCTCCCTCAGTACAGAGGCGATGATTCTAAATATCACGGGCGAGCCGCTCGGTTACTCCATTATCCAGACAGGGGCCAACAGCATTGATGCGGCTTCAGAGTCCCTAAGAAAGGCCTTGACCGAATCGGGGGTCACCCAGGACCAGGTCAAGGGTATCGTGGCGACCGGTTATGGCCGCGTCTCTATACCTTTTGTCGACAAAAGAGTGACCGAGATTTCATGCCATGCCTTAGGGGCATACCACCTGTTTCCCGATACCGGAACAGTGATCGACATCGGGGGACAGGATTCTAAAGTAATCCGTGTTGGAGATGGAGGAAAGGTCCTTGATTTCACCATGAACGACAAGTGCGCCGCAGGCACGGGCCGCTTCTTGGAGGTGATGGCAGACAAACTTCAAGTCTCTCTCAATGAGATGGGCCCTCTCTCCTTAAAGGCTGGCGGAGAAGTCAGCATCAGCAGTGTCTGCACTGTTTTCGCAGAAAGCGAGGTAGTGTCTCTTGTGGCACAAAACCACCCCAAAAATGAAATCATCCGTGGGCTGCACCGGGCCATAGTAAACAGGGTATGGAGCATGGTAAAGGCGATCGGAGTTCATGGCGCCGTAACCATGAGCGGTGGAGTAGCCAAGAACAGCGGTGTAGTCGGCCTTATTGAAGAAAGGCTCGGGCAACCGATACATGTTCATACCGAACCGCAGATCATTGGCGCCTTAGGGGCAGCGCTTCTCGCTAAGAAGAACTTCCTTAGATCATCCTGAGAGGCTTTCAGTGCAAACAAGAGAAAATCAGATGGGCAGAGAGATCGTAGTGAAGGCCCTTCGTTCTTTCGGGACCTCAATATTCACGGAGATGAGTGTCCTTGCTAACACCCATGGTGCGGTAAATCTATCCCAGGGGTTTCCCGACTTTGACGGGCCCCGGGAAATCAGGGCCATGGCTGCGGATGCTATTTTGCGCGGTCCTAACCAATATGTGCTTTCCTACGGTATCCCGGAACTTCGCCAGGCAGTGGTCCGGAAGATGAAACGGTTCTACGGGATCGAGGTTGACTCAAACGATGAGGTGACGGTCACTTCCGGCGCAACAGAAGGGTTGTGCGCCACCTTTTTCGGTATTTTGGAACCCGGAGATGAGGTAATACTCTTAGAGCCATCCTACGATGTCTATCCGCCCGTTGCTGCCATGGCCCATGCCCGGATTCGGTATGTTTCCTTAGAAGGTCCAGAATTTACTCTTCCAAGGGAAGAATTGGCAAAGACCTTCGGGCCCAAGACAAAGGCGATCGTAATCAATAACCCTCAAAATCCCTGCTGCAAGGTCTTCACACGGGAAGAGCTTTCGTTTATTGGAGAGCTGTGCGTAAAACATGATGCCTACGCCATCGGGGATGAAGTCTACGAGCACCTGGTCTATGACGGACGCGAGCATGTAACATTGTTGGACATACCCGAACTCAGAGACCGCGCCCTTGTGATCTCCTCTACGGCCAAGACCTTTTCCATGACCGGATGGAAGGTGGGCTATGTGATCGCGGCCCCTGAGCTTTCCCGTGCAGTGCGAATGAGCCACCAATTCATTACCTTCTGTGGACAGTCGGCATTGCAGGAGGCTATGGCCCTTGCCATGGATTTTCCGGACAGCTACTATACCGGACTCTTAGCCGACTATGTAAGGAGGCGAGACCGACTCTCCGAAGCGCTTCATGATATGGGATTTAAGGTCTATCCGCCGGAGGGAACCTATTACCTTCTAATTGACATTACGAGCCTCGGGTTTGACGATGATGTGGCCTTTTGCCTTATGCTTCCCGAAAAGGCGGGGGTTGCGGCCATCCCATGCTCATGCTTCTGGGACAACCGAAACCGGGGAAGGGAGCTTGTGAGGTTTTGCTTCTGCAAGAGAGATGAGACCTTAGACGAGGCAATCAAACGGCTCAAGAGGTGGATTAGGTGAAGCTTTTGACAAATTTGGTTGACAACGCGAGGAAAGCACTATAATAATACATGATATTGAGCATGGTTATTATTGTGTCTGGGTTTTTGAGCCTTCTGAGATGTTTAGGTAGTCAGCAGGGAACACACAAACTTCAATCTTCAGAGAAAGGAGAATTCTATGGCGGCCAAAAAAAGCGGGAAAAAGGTGACAGATAAGAAGACAACTACGAGGAAGATGCCAGCAGTTAAGAAACCGATGACTAAAACCGAGATATTGAATGAAATTGCAGGGAACACCGAACTAACCAAGAAGCAGGTCTCGTCAGTATTTGACGAATTTGCTATCCTCATCGAGCGTCATATCAAGAAGCGTAGCCCCGGTAAACTCGTTTTTCCAGGGCTCTTAAAGATCGAAGTGAAGCGCAAACCTGCAACCAAAGCACGTAAGGGGATTAACCCTTTTACCGGAGAAGAGACAGTCTTTAAAGCCAAGCCTGCTCGTCGGGCCGTTAAGATCAGTGCATTAAAGAAAGTAAAGGAGATGGTCGGCTGAGTAGCTAATACTTTCCCTGAAATTCTTGAGGAAACAGGAAGGCCTGTAGATCTGTCAGCGATTTATGGGCCTTCATTTGTTGTACAGGCTTTCGGGTAAAATTTTGGAAGTAACTCTGCAGGGACATCCATCAGTCGCGGGCTTTCAGCATCTTTTTCGGAGAGGATCGGGTGTTGAACCGGCCAGTCGATACCTATCGCTGGGTCTGACCATAATATCCCATACTCATCACCTGGGGCATAAAGATCGGTACACTTATACACCACATCTGCTGTTTCGCTTATGACGCATAACCCATGGGCAAAGCCCTCAGGAATGAATAGCTGATGCTTATTTTTTTCCGAAAGAATGGTCCCTGTCCATTGGCCGAAGGTAGATGATCCGCTGCGTATATCCACTGCAACATCAAAGACCTCTCCCCTTATTACGTATACCAGTTTCCCTTGAGGATGCTTGAGTTGATAGTGAAGCCCGCGCAGGGTACCCCGGCATGAATGGGAGTGGTTGTCCTGGACAAAGGGCTTATTCATCCCGATTGCAAGGTATTTTTCCCAATGGTAGGTCTCCAGGAAAAAGCCTCGATCATCCCCGAACACCATCGGCTCGATCAGGAAGACACTCGGGAGGGACTTTTCAGTACATTTCAGTGCCATTTGTGCGATTCCCGTCTTCAGAAAGGATCTCCATTAAGTACTGGCCGTAATCATTATTGAGCATATCTTTGGCAAGCTTCTTTAACTGGTTCCTGTCGATATAGCCACACTGATAAGCGATCTCTTCAATACACGCAATCTTGAGGCCCTGCCGTTCCTGTATGGCCCTCACAAAGCTACTGGCCTGCTGGAGGGACTCGTGGGTTCCGGTATCGAGCCATGCAAAGCCCCGGCCGAAGATCTCCACCCTGAGCTGGCCACGCCGCAGGTATTCCAAGTTTATGTCCGTAATTTCAAGCTCTCCCCGGGCCGAGGGCGTGAGGTTTTCCGCTATGGATACGACATCGTTGTCATAAAAGTAGAGTCCTGGAACGGCATATCTTGATTTAGGCCTGTCAGGCTTTTCCTCAATGCCCGTGACCCTGCCGTCAGGGGAAAACTCTACAACTCCGTAACGCTCAGGATCTCTGACCAAGTAACCGAAGATAATTCCCCCTTTCTCAGATCGGGCGCATCTCTCCAATATTTCGGAAAGTCCACGGCCGTAGAATATGTTGTCCCCGAGTACAAGGGCCACTCCGTCATTGCCGATGAACCTCTTCCCGATAATAAAGGCCTGGGCCAGACCCTCCGGCCGTGGCTGCTCAGCGTAGGAGAATGAAAGACCGAGCTGAGATCCATCATTTAGCAGCTCTTTGAATCTTTGCAAATCCTCAGGAGTCGAAATTATGAGTATTTCCCGGATGCCAGCTAAGATGAGAACTGACAACGGGTAGTATATCATCGGCTTATCATAAACAGGCATCAGTTGTTTGCTAACGACCCTCGTTATTGGATACAAGCGGGTCCCTGATCCCCCTGCCAGAATTATTCCTTTCATAATGAGAACTCCTATACCCTTATAAGATAATGTTTTTGGGGTTAACCTATCCCTAAAGCGATAAAAAGAAACCTGAGGTCCTTTAAGAAAAGATATTGGATACCTTCAATAATCCTTTGGCCTTTCCTTCACCTGTGACGGTGTTTCGAACGCCTCTTCAAGAGATCTGACAGCAATTTCAAGATGTTGGTCCTCCACCACGCAAGATATGCTTGAAATGGAAGTGCAGATGACGAGAGAACTTATCCCTACAGAGGCTATAGAAGAAAACATCGCACCATGTACGCTGGGTTTCTCACGCAGGTGAGGTCCAAATACAGTTATTACAGCCACATCCGGGGTGTAGGATATTGCCTTGGCGTCAATTGTCGGTTTTATCTCATCTAAGACGGCTAAGGCCGAGTCCAGGTCCTTTTGGTCTATTACCAATGAGAAATTGCCGCAGTCATCTAAGTCAAAGCTCTCCACCAGGAGTTCTATGTTGATGCTATTCTCTCCCATAACCCCTAATACGGTGCCTGCGACACTTACATGATCCGGCACAGACATGATTTTCAATAGAGCGCGACCGCCACTCTGCATAATTCCGCCAATTTTGATTCTGCCCATCCCTCCCGCTCCTACCAGTCAGTCAACTGCCACTCTAATCCCGCCGTTAGCGGGACTCACCCCAGTTAAATAGGCCCTGCATTTAGCGGGGTAAACTTTAGTCACTTATACCAACTAATTAATCCCAGGTCCTCTTGTCTTCGATTTTTTTGTGAAGGTCGGGGATCGTCCCCCGTGGGACGACCTGAACCGAGCCTTTAATGGTCAGGATATCCTTTATATCACGCTCAATCCGTGCGCAAAGCAAATCCGTGCTGGAGCTTACTTCTTTCATTTCCACTAAGAAAGTCATAATGTCTCTGTCAACTTCCCGTGTAATCACCACCTGGTACTTGAATGCCTCCCGATACTTAGACATGACCTCATCTGCCTGCCACGGATGGATAAACGTCCCCCTCACCTTGGTGGCCTGGTTAGTTCTCCCAAGGATCTTTTTCAGCATAGGCCCGGTTCTACCGCAGGGACACTGTACCTGAGCCAAGACTGAAAGATCCCCGGTTGCCATACGGATCATCGGATAGCATATATTGAAGTTGGTTGCAACGATCTCTCCCACAGCCCCCGGCTGTACCTGTGTGCCGGTATTGGGGTCCACTACTTCGACCAAAATATTATAAGGTACATGGAGGCCGGTCATGTATGAACATTCATATCCGATACAACCCAGAAACACCGTTCCATAGCCCTGCCGGATGGTCATCCCAAGCTTGGCTTCAAGTCGCGTGCGGAGGGATTCAGGGAGCATCTCAGCACTCACAAGGGCCTTTTCCAGCAGGATGTCCTTTCGCAGATCCAGACCCATCGCCTCGGCGCGTTGCACCATAGTCATCAGAAAGCTCGGGGTCCCCAAGAATCCATTGACTTTCAACCCCTGCATGATCTTGACCTGCATCAACGTGTTTCCAACGCCTGTGGGAACCACTGTTCCACCGATCATCTTTACCGATTCGTCCAACATGAAGGCAAAAGGCCAGAGATGATAATTAAAGGCATTGATCATTCGATCTCCCGGCTTGAACCCGACTGCACAAAGGGCCTCAGCCCAGGAGGTGTCTCTATATTCCTGTTCCCCGGGTTGGTAGATAAGTCCCGGATTGACGTATATCCGTCTGAAATTGTCAGGATCAATGGTATTAAACCCTCCGAATGGAGGGTCTTTTTTCTGCCGCTCTATCAGATCCTCAATGCGTATGACGGGGAGCCTTTCCAGATCATCAAGCCCCTTGATGTCTGAGACCCTTAGGCCTGCCGAGTCGAAGATCTCTTTGTATGCCTTCGAATGCTGGTAGGCATATAGAAAGGTATCTACAAACCGCTGGTTCAGGTGGGACCTTCGTTCTTCCCGGCCCATGGTCTCGTGCGCCCTGTCAAAAAACCGACTGTTCGGTGGCATATTTTCTCTCCCCTATCTGGTCATAAATTATTGATGTGGACGGAGAGGTCAATATTTGGCCTGTTTCAACACATCCGACCTCTTGCGCGCCTTCCCGGCGTATTCGCTTTCAGGATCTTTTTCTATTATTTCCCGGTATAGTTTTGCGGCATGATCACTGTCATTTTGTCCTTTTGGTCAAGATGTGTCAACTAAAGAAAGTCGGTTCTACCTTGACACTCACGTCAAATCTCCCTATAATTTTTCCTGAAAAAGGGCATTTTTATTATTTAATCTATGACAAAAGGCCGGTAAGCTGATGATGTTTTTTGTAAAAAGGCCAAATTGTTACAATCCCTGATTTGGCGTGGGAAAATTCTACGCCCTTTCCAATACGGTGAAAACATATGGAAAGATGTAAACAAAAATTAACAGTGCTCGATCAGATAACGGATGCGGACAAGGTAAGGAAAAAAATCATTGATGTGGCCAGTGCGCTCTATGTCAAAAAGGGCTTTAATGCCACCTCAATTCAAGAAATTTCCGAAACAGCAGGGGTGAGTCTGCCGGTCACCTATCATTATGTCAAAAAGAAATCGGCGATCATGCGAATGATCATGGAGGATGTCTTGAGTATCTTCCGTGAGAACCTCCTCAGGATGATCCAGGGGATAGATGATCCCGAAGAAAAACTGGCAATTGCGGCAAGGCTTTATTTTAAGGTAGTTGACCAGCAAAGGGAAAAGGCCCTGTTGATTTACCAGAAATCCAATTCCCTTGACAAGGCATCCAAGGCGCGCATTATGCAGTTGGAAGTGGAGGTCAGCAATATTTTCTGCGAAATGATCAATGAAGGCATCAAGAAAGGCGTTTTCAAGAAGGTGGATGTTGATTTAACTGCATACAATATTATTATTGCCGCGCATATGTGGATCTTAAAGCGATGGCATTTTAAGAAGCGTCTCACCCTTGATAAATATATTGATCTTCAGTTGTCAAACATCCTTTATTCGCTCAGAAAATAGCCCTTTTTCAAAATCCCTGCACCCGGTGGAATACGAAGCCTGTTTCTCGATAAATACACCGGACACAGCGTGAAACTTTTGGAGATAATCAATGCAAAAATATACCATCCATTTTCTGCCCGCTGATAAATCCGTTGAGGTAGATGATGGCACAACAATCGCAGAAGCGGCTCAAAATGCAGATCTGTTCATAAATAACCTTTGTGGTGGTGAAGGTGTCTGCGGTAAATGCCGCATCCAGGTCTCTAAAGGACGGGCCGAGGCTGAAGAACATGCAAAAGGCTTTTTTTCTGCAGATGAAATAATGAAGGGTTACGTCCTTGCCTGCCAGACAGAGGTGCATGACGATCTCGAGATCGTGATTCCGCCTGAATCGAGAATGGAAGACTCACAAATCCTGATCCGGGGGGCGACCGATGAAACCGCTAAGTTCGAACTTAAGCCTATCGCAAAAAAGATATATTTGGAACTACCGGAGCCGACCATTGAAGACAATGTCCCCGATATTGAACGTATATCAAGGGAGTTGAGGAAACAACTCGGGTGGCACGCCTTTGACATACCTTTGGATTGTCTCCAAGGCCTCTCTGACAAGCTCCGTCAAAACGATTGGAAGATCACAGTGACTATTGCCAGAAAGGGGAATAGTTACCGTATCCTGAAAATAGATTCCCTGAATACGTCTAACGCCAATTACGGCGTCGCCGTTGACGTGGGAACGACGACGGTCGTGGCCCAGTTGGTGGATATGAACACAGGCAAACTGCTCGGTTCGGAAGGATGCCACAATCAACAGGCGAGTTACGGAGAGGATGTCATATCGAGGGTGATCTTTGCCTGCGGAAAGGGTGGGCTCCAACCCGTTCAGAAAGCTGTGATAAAAAATATCAACCAGCTCATAAGAAAGCTGTGCAAAGAAAAGGACGTCCCCACTGATGAAATAAACGCCATCGTAGCCGCCGGGAATACCACCATGAGCCATTTTCTCTTGGGCCTGTCTCCCTGTTCCATCCGGCTGGACCCTTATGTGCCCACTGCCGATGAGTTCCCCCAGATCCGTGCTGAAGAGATTGGCATTCAGATTAGTCCCCGCGGTGTTCTGGAAACCATCCCCTGTGTTGCCTCTTATGTGGGTGGGGATATCGTGGCCGGGGTGATGTCGTGCGGTATCCCGGAACATGAAGAGGTGAGGGGGCTGATCGATATTGGCACTAACGGCGAGATTGCCATCGGCAATAAGGATTGGCTGGTGTGCTGTTCCGCCTCGGCCGGGCCTGCCTTTGAGGGAGGCGGCACCCGCTGCGGCATGCGCGCCATAAAGGGGGCCATTGAGAAGATAGAGATCACAGACGGCCGGCTCGAATACCAAACCATCGGGAACGCCAGGCCGAGAGGGATCTGTGGTTCAGGCCTGATCGACTGCATCTATGAACTCGTCAAAAACGGCATTATAGACTCGGGAGGAAAATTCAATAGAGATCGACCGGATGACCGGCTCAGGATTGAGGACAACGTCCCGCAATATGTCATCGCACATCCTGATGACACCGAATCGGGTACGGCAGTTATCATTACCGAGTCGGATATCGATAACCTTATAAAATCAAAAGGGGCGGTTTTCGCCGCCATCAAGTCGCTGACCGACTATATCGGACTCGAGTTTGAGATGATAGATACATTTTACGTGGCTGGCGGGTTCGGTAGTTTTTTGGATATCCCCAAGTCCATAGCGATCGGTCTCCTGCCGGATATCCCGCGAGAGAAAATTCAATTCATCGGGAACAGTTCCCTGACAGGGGCACGCATGTGCCTCCTTTCAGAATCGGCTATAGAGACATGCGTCAATATTTCAAGATCAATGACAAATATCGAGCTTTCAACCTACCAGCCCTTTACAGATGAGTACATTGCCGCCCTTTTTCTCCCACATACCAACCGTAAACTCTTCCCTTCAGTGGCATACTGACACATCAAGGATATGTCCGGGAATGTAGCAACGACTCCGTTTAAATATGTTAAAAATAGGCACCTTGAAATTGAAAAACCGGCTCATCATGGCCCCCATGTCAGGCATTACCAATCTGCCATTTCGCCTTATTGTAAAAAGACTTGGGGCGGGTCTGGTCACCACCGAGATGATCAGCGCAATGGGCCTCATAAGGAATCATGAGAAGACCTTCAGATATCTACAGAGTTCTCAAGAAGAAAGGCCCCTCTCTGTCCAGATATTCGGTTATGATCCCCATGTAATGGCTGAAGCCACCGAGATGGTTGTGGACGCAAGCGCTGATATTGTGGATATCAATATGGGCTGTCCCGCAAGAAAGATCGTCAAGACGGGCGCCGGGGGCGCTCTACTCCGTTCCCCTGATAAAGTAAGAGACATTGTTTCAGCCGTCCGTAAGGTCTGTTCCGTTCCCCTGACCGTAAAGATCAGAGCCGGATGGTCGCCCGGAATGCCCGGCGTAGGTGAAACAGCCAAGATCATAGAAGAGTGCGGCGCCGATGCCATCACCATACACCCGAGGTTTGTAACCCAAGGGTTTTCAGGGAAGGCCGATTGGAAAATCATCAGAGAAGTCAAAACAGAACTCAAGATTCCCGTTATCGGTAACGGAGATGTCTCTGATCCATCACTTGCCCTTGATATGATAAGAGAGACCGGATGTGATGGAGTGATGATCGGCAGGGGCGCAATTGGAAACCCCTGGCTCTTCAAACAGATCCTGGACTTGGGTAACGGATTAAAACCAAGTCTACCGGGATTATCTGATCGGAGGGCTATCATCATTGAGCATTTCAAGTTCCTGTCCGATCTGTTAGGAGAAAAAAGGGCCTCCAAGATCATGCGGGGGCTCCTCCTGCGCTATACAAAGGGTTTGCCTCACAGCAGCCGCTTTCGTGGGTCCTTTACAGGGGTTAATGATTTCAATACGATGATCAGCGCAATGGATAATTATTTCGAGACTCTTTTAAGGGATCGAGGGCTGAAAGTAGATTCAGAAAGAGAAAGGCTGGGGGTCGGAGAGTCATGAAGGTAATATTAGCAAAGACAGCGGGATTCTGTATGGGTGTCCGCCGTGCCATGGAGATAGTGATGGCGGAAACCAACAAAAAGGAGGGTCCTCTCTTTACCTTCGGTCCGCTGATTCACAATCAGCAGGTTCTCGATCTCCTTGAGACGAAGGGTGCGAAGGTCACAGATGACCTCAATGGTCTGAAGAAAGGGCGGATTGTGATAAGGGCCCACGGTATTCCGCCAGAGCAACTCCTGGCGCTCGAAAAGACAGGCCTCAGGGTTATCGATGCCACATGCCCAAAAGTGACCCGGGTACAGGAAATTATTCGACATCATACGAATAAAGGCCGCTCAGCGATAATTGTGGGAGATCGAGATCACGCCGAGGTTATCGGCCTGATGGGTTATAGCAAAATCCTGGCCCATGTTATTCAGGGGGAAGATGACGTTGCCGGTCTACCCCATATGGATAGCCCCTTTGTCGTTGCACAGACAACGCAGAATGAAAAAAACTTCAGCAGTGTGGTAAAGGCCCTGAAAAAACGGTTCCCGGATCTCTTAGTTTTTGACACTATCTGCGACGCAACGCAGGAAAGGCAACAGGAGGTCAGGACCTTTAAGGGTCAGGTGGATGCTGTTGTAGTGGTGGGCGGGTATCACAGCGGTAATACCCAGCGCCTCGCTCAGATATCCAAAGGGGAGCATCTGCCCACTTTCCATGTGGAGACTGAAAAAGACCTGAACAGAGATAAACTCTTGGGGATGAAGGTTATTGGTCTCACAGCAGGGGCATCTACTCCGCACTGGATGATAAAAAACGTACTGAAAAAGATAGAAGGTATCCGTAGCCATAGGGAAATTTTTCTCACGCGTTGGGCAAAACAGGCCTTCAGGTTCTTAGTGATGAGCAATCTGATTGTGGCATTAGGAGCTTTTTCTTTCTCTTACGCTGCATCCATGTTGGCAGGAAGGGAGCCGAATTTCGCCTTTCCTCTCCTGACATTCCTCTACCTCTATGCCATGCATGTTTTCAATCGCTTCTTAGACAAGGGAGCCAGCGCCTATAATGATCCTGACAGGGCGACTTTCCTTCAAACACACAAGTGCCTGTTGAACATAACGGGCATTACGGCCATTATAATGGCCTTGGCGCTTTCCTACATGATTGGATTTGTCACCTTCATCGCCTTGACAGCCTTGAGCCTCTTGGGAATCATATACAGTATTCCCCTTGTTCCTGAACAATTTCGTCACAAATACCACTACGTCAAGATCAAGGATATTCCGGGGTCAAGGAGTCTGTCCGAGGCCCTTGCATGGGTAGCCGTTATCACTGTCTTGCCGATGCTCGAGACAATAGGCGGAAAGCTGTTGCCGGCGATCATAACCGGCTTGGTCGTATTTTCATGGAGCTATGCCAGGGCAATTTTCTTCAGTCTCTTCCAGGTACAGGGAGATCTGATGGTTGGAACCGAAACGCTGCCGATTACATTAGGTGAAAGACGCACTCTCCTGCTTCTGAAAATTGTCCTCATCGCAAGCGCCTTTATCCTGATTGTCAGCCCGATCCTCGGTATTGCAAACTGTTTCTGCTATTTAATGCTTGTCACGCTCTTTACTCTGTCGCTTTCTCTTGTGGCCTATGAAAAGCAGTGGCTCTACCCCGGGATTGCCCTTGAAGCCTTAGTCGAAAGCAATTTCCTCCTCACCGGGCTCCTGGCCTTGATCTGGCAAACCTTTTTATGGCAGCCGTAAGCATCATAGTACCAGCATTTAACAGGGCGCTGAAGGCGGCAAGGGCGATCTCGTCGGTCCTCTACCAGACCTTTACTGATTACCAAATCATAGTGGTAGACGACGGGTCAACAGACGGAACCAGAGATGCCATGCGCCAGTTCGGGGATAAGATCAGCTTTATGAGACATCAGTCCAATCTGGGCGTCTCTGCGGCAAGGAACACCGGCATCAGAGGATCAGGCGCCCCCCTTGTTGCATTCCTCGATTCCGATGATTACTGGCTACCTGAAAAATTAGGGGTGCAAATCTCGTTTTTTAAGAGCCATCCCGAGGCCATGATCAGCCAGACCGATGAGATCTGGATCAGGAACGGGCGCTATGCCAACCCAAAAACAAGGCACCTTAAACCTTCCGGAGACGTGTTTGAACCTTCTTTGAAACTGTGCCTTATCAGTCCATCGGCAGTGATGCTGAGACGATCACTCTTAGAAGAAATAGGGCTCTTCGATGAAGATTTGCCGGTCTGTGAAGACTACGATCTCTGGCTCAGGATTGCCTGCCGCTACCCCGTTCATCTGATCAATGAGAAACTAATCGTGAAAGAGGGTGGCCATCCCGACCAGTTATCCTCCCGGTACAAGGGGATGGATCGGTTCAGGATAAGGGCTCTTGTCAAGCTCATAAAGGGTGAGATACTTAACGACAAACAATTAGGGGCAGCCATTGCGGAACTCTCTTTGAAATGCCGGATCTACGGAACAGGTTGCATCAAGCGTGGGAAGAGGGATGAGGGTGACTTCTATCTGCAGCTTCCTGGCAGAATGCATGAGGAGTATGGGGTAGGCGGTGAAGAGTAGGCAGTAAGCAGTAGGGAGTAGGCAGAGATTGGAAGTCGTAATAGGGGGATGGATGGATGAAAAAAGGAGATACGATCATGAATAAAAGTCTGTTAGATGGAAAGAGAGTACTCATTGTGGATGATGAACCGGATGTTTTGGCCACATTGGAAGATCTGTTATCCATGTGTGATGTGGTTAAGGCCTCCGATTTCCTTGAGGCCAAAGACCTGCTGACAACTCAATACTTCGATTTGGCTATTCTGGATATTATGGGGGTTGACGGGTATAAGCTCCTTGAGATTGCCGTCGAGCGAAAGGTCATCGCGGTGATGCTGACCGCCCACGCACTGAGCCCTGAAGATACAGTTAAATCTTTGAAGGACGGGGCTGCCTCCTATGTGCCTAAAGAGGAAATGGAAAACATTGTCACATACATCAACGATGTATTGGAGGCCAAAGAGGAGGGGAAAAGCCTTTTGTGGCGATGGATGGAGCGATTCAGTGATTTTTACGACAGGAAATTCGGGCTGGACTGGAAAGACCGAGATAAGGATTTCTGGGAATCGCTCAAGTACTATGACCGGGGCTAAGGCAGACGTCATGTCTCTCTGGCAGCCGTATCAATTTCATACCACTTACCAGCTTCTAATTCTATAAAACGGACACCCTCATTTCTTTCAAGAAGTGAGCGAACCTTATTCAGGTCTGGCACCTTTTGCCCCGGGAAAAATGGGTCGTGATGGGAAGGAAACACGATGCCTGCACCAGACTTGAAAGCTGCCTCTACAGCGCCTTCCTCTCTTCCTCTGAGGACCTGAAGGATCAAGACCTGGGCCTTACATCCCTCTAAGATTGGAATGAGTTCCGGATCGGGGGTCGATCCAAAGAAGTAGAGCCTCAGATTTCCGGGGAATTGAAATATGTAATTGAGTTGCTCGCCTGGAGGATATTTCCCCATATGGGAGAGGAGTTTCTCTTTTACCTCTCGATCTTCAATCGTGCTGAAAACCCGCTTCACCATATCCAGGGCCGATATTTCCTCTGTTAATTCCACGCCAAGCTGTTCGGCAAAATAGGATCGGTTGTCGATATGGACGGCCTTGACC
>CAZFSF010000040.1:0-21045 GCA_964522045.1 uncultured Desulfobacteraceae bacterium | reverse complement strand
GCCGTGATATGGCCGGATTCAATCCAGTTGATAATGGTCTTGGGGGAGACATTACACTGTTTGCTGGCCTTGAAAACTGTCAATATGTCTTCCATGAATTAGGACTCCTCTGAAACCTTTGAAAAATGCCCCCTTTCGAAGTCTGCACTTATCTGCCCAATCTCTGTGTTGTGTTCGGATTTTAATCCTCAAAATATTCTACATATTCCTGTGGTTAAAATCTTCACGCGCCTTGATCTTGAACGAAATTGAACGTTTTTCAAAGATTTCCCTCTGTTTTAGCGTTATTTTAGTTTTATAGTTATTATAAGTATTTCAGAATGTCAAGAAAAAAATCACCTCTCAGCAATTTTTTTAAATAAAATAAATATAAAAACATAAATAACTATAATTTTAGGAGCTTGAAGCGAAGGCTCCTCTTGCGATTGGCAGAGGAAAATTATGACTGGTTCAGTGAGATATGATTTGAAGAAGGAACTGTTGATTTCTAAAATTGTAGTCGTCCACGGGTTCAATGGTTCGTAACCGTTTACGGTTTACAGTTATCAGTTCACGGTTGAAAAAACAGGTAATCGTTGCATAGTTCATTGAAAAACTGTGAACTGTGAACCGACAACCGTGAACGGTTACAAATTTTTAGAGCGATTCGCCTTTCTGATTGACAGGATTTGTACCAGAATCTTATCCAGTTCATCCTGTTTATCCTGTCAAAGATTCTTTTCCCGCTTCTTTATGAACAGGGAGAATAATGGTGAAGGTTGTCCCGGAATCTATCCGACTCGCGACCTTGATATCGCCCCCATGATCTTTTATGAAACCGTAACAGACGGATAGACCGAGGCCCACGCCCTTTATGCTGTCTTTGGTTGTAAAAAAGGCATCAAAGATTTTATCAAGGTTTTCTTGTCTGATACCGGTCCCCGTATCAGAGATTTTTACCTGAATCGTATCCTCTACGGCCGTTGTTTCGACCGTTAGAGTTCCTCCATCCGGCATGGCATCCCTCGCGTTGGAGATCATATTCAAAAAGACCTGTCTGAGCTGGTTTTTGGAGGCGTATACCTCCCCTAAGCCTTCCTCAGAAGAAGCTGATATCCGGATGCTGTGTTCCCGAAGTTGTTTCTCGTGAAGAAGAAGTATCTCATCCAAGATCATGCTGACGTCGGAAGGCTGCCTCTGTTCCTCATCTGGCCGGGAAAATGAGAGCATCTTTCGGAGCATTTCAGAAAGCCTCACGGTCTCTGAGAGAGCCATCTCCAAGATCTTTCTTCTTTTGTTTTGTGGAGAAATCTCGGTCTTCAGCAGCTCTAAGGTATTCATTATGCCGTAAAGGGGGTTATTCAGCTCATGGGCAACCTGTGAAGTCAGACGCCCCATGGCCGCCAACTTCTCAGACTGTAACAACTGCTCCTGGGTTTGCCTCAGTTTTCTTTCCATCTGCAGGCGTTCCTCCAGGTCCACAAAAATACCCACAGAAGCCGCTTCGGCGCCGTCGGTGTCATAAATGATGGCGGAGGAGAGGTTCCCTTCAACCACCTCGCCATCCTGTCTTACATAGACCATAGGGTAGGATCTCAACTTTCCAACCGGGCCATGTTCAGGGCTCCGCATCATCTGCATCACCTTTTTGGCCGTTCCCTCCGGATAAATCTTGTCGATCTTCATTTTGCCGATCACTTCAGCTGCCCTGTATCCAAGGGTTTCTTCAGCTGCCCTGTTCCAGATGATGATGTTCCCTTTCATATCGGTTGCCATGATGGCGTTGGGCGAACTCTGAATGCTCTTGTTCATGAAATCGTTGGCCTTCCTGAGTTCCATTTCCTGTTGGATGAGCTGCCTGCGCAGCCTGTTTTCCTCGGTCACATCCTTGCTGATACCCACTGTGCCCAGGACATGCCCCTCTCTATCCCGCAGCTCTGCCAAAGAAAGGCTGATTTCCACCTCCTGGCCATCCTTGGCAATAAGGGTGGCCAGGTAGTTGTTAACAAACCCCCTTGCCTTTACTTCGGCCATGAGCCTGCGCCTCCCTTCCGGCGCCTTCCACAGATCTTCAATGTCTGCGCCCAGGACTTCTTCCTGATTGTAGCCTAACATATTTTCAGCGCCGGGATTGAATGTTACAATCCTGCCTTGAAGATCGGTGGTGATAATCATATCAGAGGAGTTGGCGATGATGTTCTCCAAGTATTCCTTGTTCCGACGCACCTCTTCTTCTAAAGCCACTTTGCCCGTCACATCCCTAATCCCTTCGATCACCTGAATGATTTGGCCTTTATCATTCAGTATAGGGGTGGCCATGATCTCTTCAAAGATATGCTTTCCTTCCGTATCCTTATGTTGATGTATTACCGAACAGGAGGCTCCGGTTGCAAGCACTTCCTCAAAAGGACAGCCATGATCTTCCCCTTTACACGGTTCCGAGACGCGGTGGGTGATTTCATAACATGGTTTTCCCAAAACCGCATCTTCACTCAACCCGCTTGCTTTCACAAAGGTCCGGTTGACCCGGTATATGGTGCGGTCCCTTTTGAGAACCATTATCTTGTCCCCGAGGGAATCTATGAATCTCTGGGACCAGTCCCGTTCCGTTCGGATTGCCTTTTCCGATTCTTTCTGCAAATCCTGCTTCTCGGTCTCTATTTGAATCAGATCCCAAAAGAGGCGGGCGCCCCGGTGGTCAATGGAGCTGATGTGGATCGGCTTGGTGCGGATCATTCGCTCTCTTATGTCCATTGATCCGGTCAGTTCGATGAGGAGGTTTAGACCGGGGAGGGTATAGAGGTCGGTAAAATCGGAGGTGGTGAAAATCCCCATCTTTCTGGCTCGGGTGATGCCGGGGGCGTCCGGGTTGGGATCGGCCACGGCCACGATTTCCATCTTCAACCGCTTGAGGCGTTCATCGCTCAAAAGAACCAGAAGATCATCGCAGGCATTCCCCCCCCCGATGATGGCAGCCTTGAGCGCTATCTGCGATTGAGCGCCTCTCCGTATCAACCGATTGTCTTCGTTCATTTCATTCCCCCTGATTATGAAGATTCCATTTTTATCATCAATGACTTGGCTTGGTCCAATTCCACTGCAATTTCACCTCAATGATAAAACCAGCCGAAGCAGAGATTCACGAGCCCGGGATGGTTGCTGCAAATGAATAGGTTCCATATGACTTGCCTGCCATCACCACGTATCTCCGAACATATCTTCTCCCCCGTATTCAGGACCTGGACGTCCCATATCGTTCTCCCAGGATGGAGGCATATCCCTAAATGGCTGGTATCGCCATTTATGGGGGTCAAATTCCGAATGTAATTCCGAACATGATGTCATGCCAAATGTTGTTAGCAACAGTAAGAGCACACTTAGGATTATCTTTGTCTTCTTCATTAGCACCTCGATTTCGCACATCAGATTAGATGAATTATTTATTTCTTCCTCTCCCCGGTAAACCTCTGCTAAACCTGCCTTGACCATCTCAAGGTTGACATTCCTGCCCTCTGTCGTGATAACCCCCGGCACGCGGTTATAAGGACCTAAACCGTAGCCTTTGATATCAACTACCTTATTCAGCATTATTTTAGCAAGGTGATTCTTCGCCCGCTGCCTGAACGGCTGACCTGCTCCCTTTTGCTTTTAGCAGTCCTCAGGGGTGTCAGTACCCACAAGGCGGATCTTGTCCGATTTTCGTGAAATTAGCAAGTGAAGAAAAAACAGAGGCAAAATCAAGAAAAGGGCAGCTTTTCAGACATTCAACAGGTTAGGGCTGCAGGGCCTAAGTTTCACTTTTTGACTGGAAAATCAGACAGATGTGTAATATCGGAAAGTTAGCATCATGTGGCGACGTTTATTAGGGGAGCGACCACAAGATGTAGTGGTATTCGATCATGACCAAAATACGAAATTAAATCATACTCATATGAGCCTTTGAGCTTTTATCTGAACCTTTTCGCCACCTGATGTATATTGAGAGTATCTGAAATTCTCTTACATATCAAAAACAAGAGGTATGGCTTTCAATATTGGAAAATGAGACAGGGGATACCGAACCTCATTATGAGGGTTGGTCAGTTTTTAGCTAACCCAGTCGCGGCAGAGGGTTCTGTGCATCTATACGTGACAAAAAGGTAATTGACTATTGAAGTGTTAAAGGTCATTATCTGCTTGGTTTTTCTAATGAACTACCCCGCTGCTTGCGGCGGGGTAGTTCATTAGTTAGCTTGGCCCGTGGGAAGCTACAATTCAATCATAGGCCCGGGCTCATCCTGACTCCCGATCAATATGTCGGTTTCCCCAAGACCGCAGTTTCCAAGAACCTCTACCGCAGTCTGATGGGCCTTGTCAGGATGATTGTTGGTTTTACTAAGGTGGGCAAGGACCACTAATTTCAAATCGACATGGGAAACAGCGGCAAGGAGTTCTCCGCCCTCTTGGTTCGAAAGGTGTCCGTCTGGGCCCTTTATCCTTCTCTTAAGGAACAGAGGATAAGGCCCGTCATTCAGCATATCCGGATCATGGTTGAATTCCACGATCAGGGCCTGGCAGCCCTTCAAGCGTTCTTCTGCCAACCTTGTACTCCGGCCCAGATCAGTGGCAAGTCCGATCCGTGTGCCGTCCGTGGATATCACGATACCGATGGGATCGACAGCATCATGGCATTTTGTGAAGGTTTCTACGAGAAGGTTGTTGATCGTGATAGCCTCGCCCGTTTGAATAAGCATTGGCTTTGGAAGATTCCCCAAGGTCTTCTGCCCGCACTCAAGTGTCCTTGAATTGATGTAGAGGGGAAGATTATAGCGCCGGGCCAAAGGCCCTGCCCCTCTTATGTGATCTGAATGTTCATGGGTAAGAATAATGGCATTCAGACTTCCTGCAGATACCCCGACAACATTTAGACGTCGCTCAATCTCGCGACAACTCAACCCGGCGTCAATCAAAACTCTCGCACTGTTTGTCTCCACATAGCAGGCGTTTCCTCCGCTACCAGAGGCAAGAATAGAAAATCTTATCACTCTCTTCATCTGATCCCGCTGTGGCCAAAACCTCCCTCTCCTCTCGGCGTTGTGTCAAGATCCTCCGTCTCTAAGATATCGGCCTTGTATACCTTGGATATCACCATCTGGGCGATACGATCTCCTCTTTTGATTATGAAGGGATCTCCTCCCCAGTTGATAAGAATGATGCCTATTTCTCCTCTGTAATCGGAATCAATGGTCCCCGGTGAATTTACAATGCCGATACCATGGTTAAGGGCTAAACCACTTCGGGGTCGGATCTGAGCCTCGTATCCGGGGGAGATAGAGATGCTCAGGCCTGTGGGAATGAGTTTTATTTCACCGGGGTCTAATGAGACAGGGTCTTCAACACAGGCCCTGATATCCATACCGGAAGATCCTTCGGATTCATACCCGGGCAGGGGAAGCCCTTTGTGAGCCTTAAGAGGTTTTACTTTAACACAGATACGATCCAACCAGTACCCCAAAGGATTGATGATTGTTGATTGATGATTGGCCTTTTTCTTTCAACTACTGGATCATGTTTAGATGAAAGAGCCAAATCTCAGACCTCCGGTCATGAAGATTCTGCCCTTCAATCAACAATCGCCAATCATCAGTTATCAATACTCAAGGAGGCTCCTGTCAAGATTTTCATCCTTGAGCGGCCCTAAAGCAGCGAAGGAGACCTTACTCTCTCTGAAGGTGTCGTTTGCGGTTTCAACCACTTCATCAATGCTGACCTGCTCCAGACTGGAAACCAATTCTTCGTAGTCAACATATCTTCCAAAAACAAATTCGTTTTTTGCAATCCGCATCATCCGGTTGTCTGCGCTTTCAGAGGCTAAGTAAATACCGCCTATAAGATGCTCTTTGGCGGCTGTTAGGTCCGATTCGGTCAATTCGCCCTCGCACAGCTTCCTGATCTCATTCTGGATCGTCTCAAGCACGCGATTCAGATTTCGTTGCTCTGTTGCCGCATAAATCCCTAAGAGACCCGCATCAACATATGTGGATAAAAATGAGTACACGGAATAGGCCAACCCCCTTATTTCCCTGATCTCCTGGAAAAGGCGGGAACTCATATTCCCTCCTAAAATTGTATTAAGTATGGCGCAGGCAAATCGTTTTTCACCTACCTGGGAAGGCGCCTCTCCTCCTAAGCAGATGTGTACCTGTTCCAATTCCTTAAAATGGACGGAAAGGCCCCCGTTGGATAAAGGCACACTTCGTACCGAATTTAGACCGCGCTCTCCTGGCGCAGACTCAAAAACAGGCTCAAAATATGAGACCATTTTCTGGTGATCCACGTCCCCTGCCGCTACCACGAGGATATTCTCAGGCGTATACGATTTATGGATATAATCGAGGATAGACTCTTTACTAATTGCGGATACGGTTTCCCCGGTCCCCAAAATAGATCGTCCGATCGGGTGCTCGGCCCAGAAAAGACTATTGAAGAGCATATGGAGATTTTCATCAGGAGAATCTTTCATCATGTTAATCTCCTGAAAGATTACCTCCCTTTCACGCTCCATATCGACGGGATTGAAGGTCGGATTCAGGAAGATATCAGAGAGGATTTCGGCCAAGAGACCAAAGTGTTTGCCTAAGACCCTTCCGTGAAAGCAGGTGTTCTCTTTTCCAGTGAATGCATTTGACAGTCCACCTATGGCGTCGAGATCCTTGGCTATCTGCAGGCCGCTACGGTTCCGGGTCTCTTTGAAACTCATATGTTCGATAAAGTGAGAGACCCCGTTTTCCGAATTCATCTCATCGCGTGATCCAATATTGACCCATATACCCAAAGAAACGGATTGGAGATGCCCTAATCGCTCGGAAATAACCCTGATTCCGTTTTTTAATATTGTCTTACGATACATTATCCAGGCTTTCTCCTAAAGCGGCCTTGCGCGAGAGGCGTATCCTTCCATCGTTTCCTACTTCCAGGACCTTTACCAGGACTTCATCACCTTCATTGAGCACATCCGTAACCTTGTTGACCCTTTCATTGGCCAACTGGGATATATGGACCAGGCCGTCCGTGCCGGGAAAAATCTCTACAAAGGCGCCGAAATCCATTATCTTGACCACCTTTCCCATGTAGAGTTTGTCGACCTCAGCCTCCTGGACAATCTCTCTTATCATCTTTAAGGCAGAGTCAGAGCACTCTCTGTCAGGAGAAGAAACAGTGACAATTCCCTCATCATCCACGTCAATCCTGGCGCCGGAGGTGTTGGAAATTTCTCTGATAGTCTTGCCCCCGGGGCCGATGAGGACTCTGACCTTTTCAGCATTAATTTTGATCGAGGTAATAATTGGGGCGTATTCCGATACATCTGCTCGCGGCTGGGAAATGGCCTTTTCCATCTCATCTAATATTGAAAGCCGCCCCTCTCTCGCCTGCTCAAGGGCCTGCTGCATGATCTCCTTCGTAAGTCGTTCGATCTTTATATCCATCTGCAACGCTGTAATCCCATCACGCGTCCCGGTTACCTTGAAATCCATATCGCCGTAATGGTCTTCATCTCCGATAATATCGGTGAGCACTGCCACCTTGTCGCCTTCAGTGACAAGGCCCATGGCTACGCCGGCAACAGGTGCCTTGATGGGCACACCGGCATCCATGAGGGAGAGGCATCCGCCACACACGCTCGCCATGGAGGAAGAACCGTTTGACTCTAAGATCTCCGAGACAACCCGAATACAGTATTTAAAGTCATCCCCTTCAGGCATTACAGGTAAGAGGGCCCGTCTCGCCAAGGCGCCATGGCCAATCTCCCTGCGCCCCGGTCCGCTAAGTCTCTTGGCTTCGCCCACGCTATAGGGAGGGAAATTGTAGTGAAGTATAAATGACCTGAAATGATTACCGTAGATGGATTCAATCCTCTGTTCATCCCTTTCCGTTCCCAACGTTGTCAAGACCATTGCCTGGGTCTCGCCTCGTGTAAAAAGGGCAGACCCATGAATGCGCGGTAATAGACTCACATGGCATTCTATCGGTCTGACCTTATCAAATGGGCGTCCGTCTATCCTTTTTCCCTCCGACAACATCATATGACGGACCATTTTCTTTTCAAGGTCGTGTACGGCCTCTTTGATTTCCGATTCCTTTCCTTCATACTCATCTAAAAGAGCGGCAAGGGTATGCTCCCCGGCCTCTTTCCTTTTCTGTTGCCGCTCCATTTTGTCTGCAGTGACAATTACTTCTTTAAGAAGAGGGGTAGATATTTCGGTGATTTTTGTCTGAAGCGTCTCGTCAATATCGGCCGGGGGAATGACCCTCTTTGGTTTGCCCGCCTCCGCCTTGAGGGCATCCTGCATGTCAAGCATCGGCTGAATAGCTTCGTGACCGTAAAAGATTGCCTCGATCATGTCAGACTCAGGGACAAAGAGGGCTCCACCCTCAACCATGACAACGCCGTCCCTACTGCCGGCAACAATCAGATTGATATCGCTTTCCACCTGCTCGGTGATTGTGGGATTGGTTACAAACTTGCCGTCTATTCTTCCCACCCGAACTCCCGCAATTGGCCCGGAAAAAGGGATATCCGAGATCTCAAGCGCGGCCGAAGCGCCCAACATGGCCAACATATCGGACTCATTTTCTTTGTCAGTGGAGAGGACGGTTGCGATAACCTGGGTCTCAAAATGATAGTTATCAGGGAACAGGGGCCTGAGAGGTCTGTCTATCAAACGCGACGTCAGAGTCTCCTTTTCACCCGGTCTTCCCATATCCCTCCGAAAAAAGTTGCCCGGGATATTGCCGCCTGCATAAGACATTTCCTGGTATTCAACGGTCAGAGGTAGGAAATCGATTCCTTTACGAATTTCATCTGTAGACACCGCTGTTACTAATACGACGGTCTCTCCAAATGTAACGACTACGGACCCGCTTGCCTGCTTTGCAATACGGCCCGTTTCTATATTAAGGGTCTTGCCATTGATCTCAATGGAACTATTCTTCATCATTGTCTTCTATATCCTTTCGCCCAGTCTGATAAGGATGCCGGGCATTGAATTTTGGGAATTCGCAAATTCCTCAATCTATTTACGAATGCCGAGGGCTTTGATCAGATCCTGGTATTTTTGCACATCTTTCTTTTTTAGGTAATTGAGAAGTCTTCTCCTCTGGCCGACTAATTTCAAGAGCCCCCGGCGTGAATGGTGATCCTTTTTGTGTACCTTAAAATGACCTGTAAGGTATTTAATTCGACTGGTAAGTAAGGCAATCTGAACTTCGGGTGAACCGGTATCTGTTTCATGAATTTTAAACTGTTCAATAACTTCTCTTTTTGCTCCCGCTGTCAAAACCACTTTTTATACCTCCTCTAAGTTAATTTGTTGCAATTTGCCAAGGACAAGGTGCGTAGCACATGGTGCAGGTGGTGATGCTTTGTGCTATGCTCTACGCGGAAAATACTCTCTCTATCTTAGCCTTGACACGACTGACCGCATCCTCTAAATTTACTTTCATGATCGCTACAAGTTTACTATCGCTGACAAGTTTGATCCATCCATCATGAAGACCCGGATGTATACCGGTTTTTCGTTTCGGACCGACAATCAATTCTTCCCATACCGGTTGGTATCCATGCCGAACCTTTTCAGCAAGGGCCGCATTGATTATTACTTCTCCCATATCAGGGAGCGCGTCTCTAATGGTAAGCACTTTTTTTGATAATAATCCCTCACGAGCTTTGTCCGTAATCTCTGAAGAGGGAAGAGCATCCTTAACGTCGAAAGGGCCGCTCTTGAGTCTGCGTAAAGATCTAAGATACCCCCCAGGCCCCAAATCTCTCCCAAAATCTGCGGCGAGACTCCTGATATAGGTCCCGCTGGAGCACCTGATCCGCATTGTGATCTGTGGGAGATCAACCGCCAGGATATGAAGAGAGTAAACAGTAACCTCCCGTGCCTTAAGGTCTACACCCTGACCCCTTCGGGCCAGTTTGTACGCCCGAGTGCCCTTATATCTTATGGCTGAATAAGCCGGCGGAACCTGCCGGATCTTCCCCACAAATTTGTCTGCTCTCTCTCGGATATATTCAGGTCTCAGATCAGGCAAGTGGCTGGTTCTTAACACTTTCCCTGTTGGATCCAAGGTGTCCGTTTCAACCCCTAACTCCACGGTCGCCAGATAAACCTTCTCACCAGACATGATAAACTGGGAGAGCTTTGTTCCCTGGCCTAAAAGGATGATCAACAACCCGGTGGCAAAGGGATCCAATGTCCCGGCGTGTCCGACCTTAACAGGATTACTTCCTCGGAATAAGGTCTTGATCTTCTTAACTATCCCATAGGAGGTTTCGCCAGGCCCCTTGTCAGTTAAGAGTATTCCATCAGCCGCATGTTCCATCCAAAAACCGGCCAGCCTCTTTCAAGAAATCGTTCTTTCCATCCTCTAAAGACCCTTGGAAACTGAATCCGGCGGCCCGGACGTGTCCTCCACCTCCGAACCGGGATGCCAAACTGGCCACATTCAGCCAACTGTTGGATCGGAGACTAAATTTGCAATCATTTTCTCCTGTTTCACGAATCAAAACACCAAGCTCAACCCCAAAGATAAAACGGGGATAATCCACAAATCTCTCACTGTCAGATTGTTGTGCTCCGGCCTTTTGAAACATCTCTTGAGAAACTATCATGATAGCGATACTTCCCTCATGATGGGATTCAATTGTGCTCAGGGCCATTTCTAATAATCTTAGCCTGGGCAGGCCATAGCTATCCATAACCTTCTTTGATATCTCCCATGGGTCTGCCCCCCGATCCATCAAGGCTGCCGCAATTCTCAGGGTCTCAGCCGTGGTATTGCTATATCTGAAAGAACCGGTGTCTGTCTGAATGGCGGCAAATATATTCCCGGCAATATCAGAGCCCATTGGAAGACCTGCTTCTTCTAACAATCTGAACACCAGTTCGCCTGTAGAAGAGCTTTCGGGCTTAACCAGGTTAAGGTCTCCAAAGGACTCGTTGGTTTCATGATGGTCAATATTTATTACGAGTCGATAATTTCTTAGATGATTCTCGAACTCCCCCAATCTTGACTTTTCAGCACAATCCAGGGCCACGGCAGCATCAAAATCCTTGTCGATATCAAGTATATTGACAATTTTATCAGCCCCTTTCAAGAGATTCAGGGGAGGTTGAATCGGGTCTTGGGCAAGAAGCGAAACTTCTTTCCCCGCATCCGACAGACTCTTTCCAAGGGCAAGCATGGAGCCTAGGCCGTCGCCATCCGGGTCCTTATGGGTCATAAGCAGAAAACGCGACCCTTCTGCTAACACTGCTGCAATCTTGCCAAGGGACGTCATCATCCTTTTTCAGCTTCCCGGATTTTATCAAAGACCTGTTCCATATGACTGCCGTTTTTTAAAGAAGGATCGTACACAAACGAAATCTCAGGGACGTAACGCAGCTCCATCCTGATGCCGATTTCTCTTTTTATAAATCCTTTGGCGCTGTTCAGGCCTGTCTCGGCCTTTTCTATCTGCCGCTGATCCCCTACAACACTGTAAAAGATCTTGGCCCGTTTAAGGTCATCGCTAAGACGGATTCCGGTCAAGGTGACTCCCTGAACCCTCGGGTCTTTCACCTTTTCTAAGAGAAGGAAGGCGATTTCTCTTAAGATCAGGTCCCCCACTCTCACTGCTCGTTTGCCTGGCAGCATTTCCAATCCTTCAATTATTCATAGATTAAAAATATCCATTTCAGTATTCACAATTTGTGCGAGGTATAGTGAATCGAGAAATTCGAGTATGTGATTTAAGGAAGAGTCAATGTGACGTCGATCATTCCCTATTGCACTGATTCCCAACTCAATTTTCTGCCACTTATCATTGGACCCAACCTCTGCAACGGAAACATTAAACTTGGCCTTCACTTTATCCACCATGCTCCGGACCACTTTTCGTTTCCCCTTGAGAGATCGGTTGTCGAAGAGTCTAAATTCTATTTTCAAGGTCCCAACCACCATTTTCTACAACTCCGCAGCCACCTCCTCTACCTCATAGACCTCAAAAATATCAGCCGGTTTTATGTCACTGAAGTTCTCCAAACCGATACCACATTCATACCCGGTCTGGACTTCCTTGACATCCTCTTTAAATCGTCTGAGTGAGGCAAGCTTCCCATCAAAGACGACCACGTTGTCACGCAAGAGCCTTACGTTTGCATTCCTGTCAACATGTCCATCCGTGACCTGACACCCTGCAACCGCACCCACTTTTGGGACACGAAATATCTCTTTAACCTCTGCGCGGCCAATAACATGTTCTTCCAGAACCGGCTCTAACAAACCGGTCATGGCAAGGCGAATGTCCTTGATGGCGTTATAGATGACATCATAGTACCGAATATCAACATTTTCTTTTTCTGAAACTTCAACAACGCGTGGGTTTGCCCTTACATTAAATCCGATAATAATAGCCCCCGAGGCAGTCGCAAGCATCACATCCGACTCTGTAATGGCTCCAGTTGCCGAATGAATGACATTGAGTTTGACCTCTTCTGTACTCTGTTTGACCAATGAATCAGAAAGCGCTTCCGCTGAGCCCTGAACGTCTGTCTTTAAAATAATGTTGAGTTCCTTAACACCCTCCTTGCTTATCCTGTCAAAAAGATCATCGAGACTTACCGGCCCCCTCTTTGTCAGCTCCTGCTTCTGACTCTTGGCCTTTCGATGTTCAATAATCTGTTTAGCGGTTTTTTCATCCTTTACAACTATGAATTCATCCCCTGCCATGGGAACGCCTGAAATACCGTACAGTTTGACAGGAAAAGACGGACCGGCGCTTTTCATCATATTTCCCCTGTGATCAAGCATTGCCCGCACTCGACCAAAATAATCTCCGCAGACGAATTGACAACCCGGGTTGAGTGATCCGTTCTTTATCAGAACTGTGGCCACTGGCCCCCTGCTCTTGTCTAATTCCGCCTCAATAATAGTTCCTCTCGCCTCTCTATTGGGGTTGCCCCGCAATTCGAGCATTTCAGCCTGAAGCAATATAAGGCCTAATAGATCTCCGATTCCTTCACCGGTTTTGGCCGAAACATGCCCTAACAAGGTTTCTCCACCCCATTCCTCAGGAGCAAGATCGAGTTCAGCTAATTCTCTCTTTACCTTTTCCGGATCTGCTTCCGGTTTATCGATCTTATTAACTGCAACCACTATCGGTATATTTGCTGCGCGGGCGTGATTAATGGCTTCCTTTGTCTGAGGCATGGCGCCGTCATCTGCCGCCACAACCAGCACTATGATGTCAGTAACTTTTGCCCCTCTTGCCCGCATGGCAGTAAATGCCTCATGCCCCGGGGTATCCAAAAAAACGATATCACCACCTGCGGTCTTGACATAATAGGCCCCGATATGTTGCGTAATGCCCCCTGATTCCCCTCCTATGATATTAGATTTCCGAATATAATCGAGCAGCGAGGTTTTCCCGTGATCAACATGCCCCATAATGGTTACCACAGGTGGTCTCGGAGACAGATCTTCAGGTCGATCAACAATGTCTGAAAGGAAACTATCCTCCTTAAAGGTATCCAGTTCAAGTTCGAAACCCAAGTCATCTGCTACAACAGATGCGGATTCAAAGTCTATGGGCTGATTAATATTTGCCATAACGCCCAAATTAATCAACCGCTTCATCAGTTCAGCCGCCTTGGTCCCCATGGCCTTGGCCAAATCGACGACCGTGACGAGCTCCTGGACCTTGATCCTTCTCTTTATGGCCTTGGGAACGGTGATTTCGGTATGCTTAAAGTTTCTGGGTGTCTCTTTCCCTTTCCCGCCGCTTTTCGGCCCTTTACGTTTGCGGGGGCGACCATTGTAAAGATCGGCACGTTCGTACACCTCCTTTTTTCGCCGTCTAAATGTCCCTTTGTCAGAGGCTTCTTCGTCTTTTGCCCCTTTCCGGTTTTTCTTCTTCTTTTTGGAGGGGATCCCCTTTATCGGTTTTTCTTCTTTCTCCTTTGGGAGCTCCAGAGGGGGTTTAATTCTTGATGTCTTAGCAGGAGTGACCTCTTTTTTGACTTCGGCTTTCTTGGCCAAAAGATCTCTCAGCGGACCTTCCTCAGGACTCATTATGATCTTGGCTGGTTGATCAACTTTCTTCTTTTTCTCTCTTTTCGGCTTGCCCTTAGCTCGTTTAACAGGCTTTTCGGCCTTTTTGTCTATAAGTTCCGGCCCTGCCTCCTTTGTTTCCTCAGGGGCGACGGGGATGGAGGGCTTTCCTTCTAACTCAGGTTCTCCCTTTGGCGTGTCCTCAACAGCGGGTATTTCCTTAATCCCCCCTTTTTTCTCCAATACGTCCTCTTTGGGGGTAGTTTTCGTTTCCGGGGCCTTTTCTTCATCTACCGCAGTTTCGGGGGATTTCTGCTCGACTCTGACAACCTTCTTACGCCTGCGAATCACCGTAGGTTTGATTCGTTTTTCTACCACCACTTCTGATACAGCTCCGGACACTATCTCCCTTGCCCTGACAACCGATTGTTCATCAAGAGTACTCATGTAATTCTTGACGTCCATACCACCGGCAGTGAGCGTCTCCACCAGCTTCTTGCTCTCCAGGTCGAGTTCTTTTGCTAATTCATAAACCCTGACTTTAGCCATTGATTCCCCCAAAAATTATTCAAATTGGCCGTACACCAACCTGTTCCTTGCCCTGAATGCTCTATTGAGACGCTTGCTCGTTTTCAGGGCCATCAAACAGGATTTGTCAGTACAGACATAGGCGCCCCGGCCCTTTCCTCGCCCGCTAATGTCTTGAACTACCACTCCTCCGGCAGCCAAGGCGAGCTTGATCAAATCTTTCTTGCTCCGCTTTGTGCCGCAGCATATGCATGTCCTTATCGGTATGTGCCCTTTCCCTTTACTCATCAGGCGCTTTTGCGCTCTCGGTTTCAGATCCCTCAACCGTATCTGTTTCAGATTTTTCAGAATTGGAGAGATCTTTACCCTCTGTTTTATTATCATCCTGGCCAGGTAGGTCCTCGATTTCAGACTTCCCCACCGCATCCATCTCAGGCTCTTCATCGTCGGGGGCATTCTTGCTCGTGGCTTCACCGCTCTCATTTTCTGAGGAATCTTCCGCCTCCGGTTTTTCAGGCGTATTTTTTTCAATCTTAGCCTTTTCAGCTCGTTCATCAGTATAACGGATGGCCTCCTTAATAAGATCCTCTGACCTCGACTCTGACATTCCCTTTACAGAGAGTAGATCTTCAACCCTGGCCCTTGCCACATCCCCGGCAGACTTAAAGTCGGCCTCATATAGATCGGTAGCTCTCTTCTCCCCTATTCCTTGCAGATCGAGGAGGGACCGGTATCCATCCTTGAGTGCCTCATTATATTTAGTTTCGCCAGCAACATCCAATCTCCATCCGGTCAATCTCGAGGCCAACCGCACATTCTGGCCCCTTTTTCCTATTGCCAGTGACAACTGGTCATCGGGGACCACTACTTCCATACTGCGACTTTCTTCATCTACGATGACCCTCGTAATTTCAGCGGGTGCCAAGGCATTGCATATAAATTTTGCTGAATCAGGGTCCCAGGTGACAATATCTATCTTTTCCCCGCGCAGTTCCTGTACCACTGCCTGGACCCTTCTCCCCTTCATCCCTACACACGCCCCCACCGGATCCACATCAGAGTCCTTAGAGCTTACCGCAATCTTGGCCCTTGCTCCAGGTTCTCGGGCGACCTGCATTATTTGCACAATACCCTCAGAGATTTCAGGGACTTCATTTTCAAACAGGACTGCCAAGAAATTTGGATGGGTCCTGGAAAGTATAAGCTGCGGCCCTCGACTGAACTGTTTTACCTCCAAGATATACGCCCTGATTCGATCACCCTGTCTGTAAGACTCTCTCGGCATCTGCTCCTTTTGCGGTAGTTCGGCTTCTGCCCTCCCTACATTGACAATAATGGCGCCCCTGTCAAATCGCTGCACGATCCCGTTAAGGACCTCTCCACGTCGGTCTTTAAAATCCTCAAAGACCATATCCCTCTCAGCCTCTTTCAGGCGCTGCATTATCACCTGTTTTGCTGATTGAGCGGCGATCCTTCCAAAAGCGTCAGTATCCATTTTGACCCCGAGGCTGTCCCCTGCTTCGGATTCGGGATCCATTTCGTGAGCCTCTTTGAGGGAAATCTGAAGATTCTTGTTTGAAACCTCCTCCACAACTTCTTTGAATTCAAAGGCCTCAATCTCACCCACATCCTCATTATATCTGACCTCGAGATCATAATCCGGGCCGTATTTCTTGCGAGCTGCTGCCTTCACCGCCTCCTCAAGCGCTTCAATCAAGACATTTTGTTCGACACCCTTTTCACGGCTTACCTGGTCAATAACCCTCTTCAAATCCGAAATCATAATTTAAACTCCAAAAAACGCTGAATTTCTCAATTGTCAAAATCATACACCAAATTAGCTTTTTCAACATCCCCAAAGGGGAGCAAAATCAAATCATATTTTACTCTTAGACATAAAATCCCATCCTGAAAGGACTGCAGGCTGCCTGTGAAATTTCGCTGCCCCTCAAGAGGGGTGATCATCCTTATTTTGATGTTCTTTCCAACAGCTTTCTCAAAATCCTTTTCTTTTTTAAGGCGTCTGTTGAGGCCGGGAGATGAGACTTCCAGGACATATTCTTGTTTGAAAATATCTTTGACTTCAATCAGATCGCCGATCTCTCTGCTCACCCGGGCACAGTTATCTAAGGTGATTCCTCCAGGTTCATCCACATAGATCCTGAGAACCCATCTGCCATGTTCAGAAAGATATTCAATATCAACCAGTTCAATTTCCATCTCATCTAGAACCGGTTCAATGAGTGCGGTTACCGTCTTTATAAGCGAGCCGGTCATTTCTGGCATAGGTTGAGACAATTTCAAGCCTATAAAAACAAAAAAGCGAGCCATGACGCCCGCTTCCCCTTTGCAGACTAAATTGTAAAGCGCTCTATTACATAAGATCCTTTAAGTAAAAATAGAAGGAATTATGAAAAATCAACGCAGTGTCCGCAATTCGAAGTAGATCAATGGCTCTAAAAACCGGTTGATAACCTCAAAAAGGGGGGATAACGTCAAAACTTATTATCGACTAATGGAGCGGGCAACGGGGTTCGAACCCGCGACACCAAGCTTGGGAAGCTTGTACTCTACCAACTGAGCTATGCCCGCTCAGGACTCCAATTATCTGCCTCACTCACAAGATGCGCTTACCACTCATGCATTTGGCTAAGAAGATAATATAGTTAATTCCCCCAGTCAAGAGAAATTTTTACCTTGCAAGACTATCAATTCCAAAAACCTTGACATTAAAGAGCGATAAAAATAGAATATTTTCCCAACGATTTTCCTCTTTGACGGAAAGCATCGTCAGATCATCGGTCTTTGTGCCACCTTTTCAAGCTTTCCCGCTCGGCGCGATTGTCGACAAGTCTGACCACATTTTAAAACAGGAGAAGAAAGAACCTTTGGAAGAAGACTCTGAACAGGGATTTTGGGGCCTTATCAAATCCTTGATCAAGAAAAAAACACGTCTGGACCACAGTAATGATCTAACCGAAGAAATCCATGATCTCATAGATGAAGGGCAAGCCAAGGGCCTTATTTCCAACGAAGAATCCCACATGGTTTATGGTGTGCTCGATCTTAAAGAGACAGAGGCCCACTCCATAATGATTCCCCGGACTGATATCCTCTCCGCCTCGGCGGATTCCACCCTTGGCCAAGTCATCAATCTTGTTACTGATTGCGGGCATACCAGGATCCCCATTCACAAAGACGATATTGATCATATTGTGGGGATCCTTCACTCAAAGGATCTTCTCAAACTCTTAGGCAAAAATCCTGATTCCAGGATCCCCCTTGATATCCTCCGAAAGCCCTTTTTTGTGTCCGAAAACCGTAGAGTCAGCGAACTCCTGAAGGACCTCCAAGAAAAAATGACCCACTTAGCCATAGTTACTGATGAGTATGGAGGCACTGCCGGCATTATCACCGTTGAAGATATCTTAGAGGAAATCGTCGGGGAAATCATGGATGAGCATGATCACGAAGAGCCCCTGTTAGAAGTGCTTGACAATGGATCTCTCTTGGTAGATGCCCGTTTAGAAGTTGAAAAATTAGGAGCACAACTCAAAATAGACCTGCCAGAGGGAGACTTTGAATCAGTAGGTGGCTTTCTGATTCACCTCATTGGAAGAATACCGGAAGTGAACGAAAAAGTATCGTTCCAAGACTTTGAAATGATAATCAAAAAAGGGGACGAGCGAAAAATTGAGGAGGTTCTGATCTCCCGCAAGGATGAATCAGGTTCCCCTGGGGAGGAAGCTCCATAGTCTTTCCTTAATTATAAAGGCAGTTATGGGTATGACTACGAGACCAGCCACCCCTTCATTACGCAATCTACTCCTTGCTATCCTGTCCGGAGTTCTATTGACATTGGCCTTCTCCCCCGGACACCTTTCATTTGTTGCATGGTTTTCCCTGATTCCCCTCCTGAAAAGCATTGAAACCGCATCGCCTTCGAAGGCCTTCAGATTAGGTCTTTTTTCCGGCCTGATCCATTATCTTACTCTGATTTACTGGATCATAGTAGTACTCGGACGCTACGGAAACCTGAATATTTTTGTTGCTCTTTTCGCACTTCTCCTCCTCTCTCTCTACCTTTCCCTCTATCTTGCCCTCTTTGCCTGTTTGACAACGTGGCTTAAGGATTCCCGGTTCTCTATTATTCTGATGGCGTGTTTATGGGTTGCCATAGAATACCTGAAGGGGCATCTTTTAACTGGTTTTCCCTGGTGCCTTTTAGGATATACCCAATATGAACAGCTATATCTGATTCAGATTTCAGATCTTTTTGGGGTGTACGGCGTCTCCTTTCTAATTGTCTTTGCAAACGGGCTCATCTTCCGCATGCTTACAATGCATCACCACGAGACGAATGCCTCTCTGAAATGGGAACTCCCGCTTCTTTTGATTTTCCTGATCGGAGCATTGATATATGGGCATCACCACCTCTCCGCTAACAGGGCAGGCGAAAAGAATGGCTACCATATAAACGCAGCTATCATACAGGCCAACATTAACCAGTCTGTCAAATGGGATCCAGCATACCAGATGGAAACCATAAGAACTTATCAACGGTTGACTCGTTCTACCAGGGCATTTAAACCTCAATTGATTGTGTGGCCAGAGACATCGCTACCCTTTTTCTTCCAGGATAGCCGGGAGTTCTCTCCAAAAATATTTTCGCTTGCAGATCAATCGGGGGCCATTCTCATCTTCGGCAGCCCGGCCTACAGACGTATTCGGGGTGCAATAAAGTACTACAACCGTGCCTATATGATCACACCGGAAATTCAACAGGTCCAGTATTACGACAAGACGCACCTTGTGCCCTTTGGTGAGTATGTCCCCTTAAAAAAATACCTGCCCTTTATCAACCATTTAGTCCAGGCCGCCGGTGATTTCGACGCAGGGAATAAGTTGGCTCCCCTGAAGACCGGGGATCTTTCATTAGGAATACTCATATGCTTTGAGGCCGTTTTCCCGGAATTGGCCAGGACTCTCGTAAGAGAAGGAGCAAACGTCCTTATCAACATCACAAACGATGCCTGGTTCGGTATGACCAGCGCCCCCTACCAGCATCTCAGTATGGCCGTATTCCGCGCCGTGGAAAACAAAAGACCCGTGATACGGGCCGCAAATACCGGGTTCAGCGCCTTCATAGGGCCCCAGGGAGCCATTCTTTCTGAGAGCAATCTCTTTTGCGAAGAGGTATTAGAGGCTGCCCTGACTTTATCTAATTCCTCCTTAACGTTCTACAGCCGTTTTGGAGACCTGTTTGCCATTGCCCTTTTCGTTATTTCTTTAGCCAAGGTCTTTTCCTGTTTACGTGATAAATGGAAGCGCAGACACAGAAGTATATAATTAGTGTCTGAACGAAAGGGGACGTTTTTCAGAGGTCTCTCTTAAACCCGGGGCATCCGGTCATAACGGCATGTTTTCTGCTGGACGGATACTGGCGACATATCCCGGGCTTTACGTCTTGGATCAGACAAACCGAGCGGTTTTCCGATGATATTCTTTTCAGAAAGGGGCAACTCTCCCCCAACTCCGTGCTGCCGGGTGTCGTCCAGATCCTGTAGGATTTTTTGTTGACTTCTTTCTCAAAAATGCCCACCCACCGCAGGATGTCGCTTCGCCCCAACTCCTGCCATAGTGCCACATCTTCCTCCGTTAGCTCCCTGTGGTAATCGAGAGTGCTGCAGCAGTGACCGCATTGTCGACAGACAAAATCCTCCATCCCGGTTTCAATGCGAATCCCCTCTTGGCCGGTTGCGGAATCCACATCTTTATAGGCCCGTGTGTGAAAAACCCTGGCGCAGATGGATGTTAGCAGCGGAACACTCAATTCCTCAGATTCAAGGGACTCACAAAGGTATTCAACCATTTTCGGGCCGTCCATCCAGCGCATATTTCGACGTCCCGGCAGGCTGATCCATGTACCGTTCTTCTGCCCCTCCCTCTTTGCAACGATTCTGCCCCCGGAAATCAGCCGAATGATTTGACAGAACAACATGATTTGTGGTTCGTATTGTCGAAAGTCAAGGCGGATGGCCTCCAACGCCTCCTCAGGGGTTAAAAAGAGACTTTCCTTTTTGACCATGGGAACCTCCGTCGCCGAATATTCAGCGTCCTTCATTTGCGGTTTACACTTATCAATATAACAAATCAACACTAAATTAGCCACAGACACACACGGACACACAAAATTGGCCACGGACCCACACGGACACACACAGACTTTATAAGAAGATGATATCCTTCGACAAACCGACTTACGTAATGAGGGGATCTGTTTTTGCGGTGAATTGGGTTCTGGGCCTCCTGGTAAATTTCACCCATCCGAAAGCGGAAATGAAACGATTCGTGCTATAGCAGCGTTTTTTCCAGTTTTTGTCTGTGTGGGTCTGTGGCTAATAAAGGGTACAGGAAATAAAAGCATTGACTTTCTGGTCAGACCTGGTCAGACTATATATCAGG
>CAZFSF010000039.1:12394-21295 GCA_964522045.1 uncultured Desulfobacteraceae bacterium | reverse complement strand
AGAATAATTAATGCAGAGGGCCAAGACAAGGGTTTTTTGGTATTGTCCGAACCGAATAACTTTTGTAGATGCATTGACCGTAAAAATAGATTACACTATTAAAGATCCGGAGCCCAGAGGACACGGCTTTAATTGTCCCAAGAGGGGATTTATGTCGTTTCGATTGCTCATGGAGTGATGGAGCACTGGAGTGTTGAAGAGTCGAAGATCCCGTCTTCAGCGGGATTAAAAAGGCTCCCTGATCACGTATCGTGGAAGTGGTCAAACGCGGTTCCTGAAAACCCGCCGCCGCTTATGGTTTTTCCCAACACTCCGGTACTCCACTACTCCAATGCTCCACTACTTTAATTTCGGAGGTACCTCATGCCCGTTTCCAAACTTGCAGGAAAACCGGCCCCGCGTTCGCTTCTCGAGAATATCCCCAAGCTTATCACTGCCTATTACACCCACAACCCAGATGTCTCTGATCCGGCACAGCGAGTTGCATTCGGCACATCCGGCCATCGGGGGTCCGCTTTCAAAAACAGCTTTAACGAAGATCACATCCTTGCCATTACCCAGGCCATTTGTGATTACAGAAATGCCCAGGGTTTCAGTGGCCCCCTCTATATGGGCATAGACTCCCATGCCCTCTCAGAACCCGCCATGGCAAGCGCCTTAGAGGTCTTTGCTGCCAACTCAGTTACCGTAATGATTCAAGAGGGGGGTGGCTACACGCCCACGCCGGTCATCTCCCACGCTATCCTGTCTTACAACCGTGGAAAGAGAAGCGGCCTGGCAGACGGCGTGGTCATCACCCCCTCCCACAATCCCCCTGCCGATGGAGGTTTTAAATACAACCCTCCCCAGGGCGGCCCGGCAGATAAAGACACCACCCGCATTATCGAAGAGAGGGCCAACGAGATTTTACGCGACGGAATCAAGCACGTGCGCCGGATCCCATATGAGACGGCAATTTCCGAGGACACCACCTTAGAACACGACTATGTGACCCCGTATGTGGAAGACCTGGGAAACATCATCGACATGGAAGCCATAGCCGGCGCAGGGCTGAAAGCGGGCGTAGATCCCTTAGGCGGCGCGAGCGTTAACTTCTGGGGGCCTATCAGGGAACGGTATGGACTTGATATAGAGGTGGTAAACCGGCTCATTGATCCCACCTTCGGGTTCATGAGCGTTGACAAGGATGGGCAAATCCGGATGGACTGCTCCTCGCCTTACGCCATGGCAAATCTCATAGGGCTTAAAGACAGTTTTGATGTCGCTTTCGGCAATGACGCTGACGCCGATCGTCATGGCATTGTCACCCGAGGCGCCGGTTTACTCACTCCTAACCACTATCTTTCCGTGGCTGCCTGGTACCTCTTCCAGCACCGCCCTGACTGGAATTCCGAGGCCGCCATAGGAAAAACATTAGTCTCAAGTTCCATGATTGACCGCGTGGCCTCATCCCTGAAGCGCAGACTCTACGAAACGCCTGTGGGTTTCAAGTGGTTTGTAGACGGGCTCCTCGACAGTTCCTTGGGATTTGGCTGCGAAGAAAGCGCAGGGGCTTCTTTCCTGAAAAAAGACGGCACTGTATGGACGACGGACAAGGACGGCATCATCATGGACCTTCTCGCCTTGGAAATAACTGCTAAGACGGGCCGCTACCCCGATGAGCTGTACACCGATTTAGAAGAGAAATTCGGTAAGTCTTTTTACGAACGTATTGACATAGCTGCATCTCCCGAAGAGAAAACCGCCCTGGAAAAACTATCTCCGGACATGGTTACGGAAAAAGAGTTAGCTGGAGAAAAGATCACTGCCAAACTCACCAGCGCTCCGGGAAACGGGGCCCCCATCGGCGGGCTCAAAGTAGTTTCAGAAAACGCCTGGTTTGCGGCCAGGCCCTCAGGGACCGAGGCCATTAATAAGATATACGCCGAGAGCTTCAAGGGAGAAGACCATCTGAAAAGCGTATTTAAAGAAGCCGTGGCGATTGTTCATGCTGCATTCAAGTGCGCAGGAATTTAGGGAATTGAGGGAAAGGAGGACAACCCGTGGAAGCGCAACAGGTCAGCAGTAAAAAGGTCGAGGACGCAAGCCCTGAGGAGCTTTTTAAGGCTCTCTCGTCAAGCAGTGAAGGGTTATCAGTAGATGAGGCCCGAAAGCGTCTTGAGCAGTATGGACCAAATACCTTAGAAGAAAAAAAGGAGAGCCCCCTGCTGAAGTTTTTAGGTTATTTCTGGGGGCCCATCCCCTGGATGATCGAAGTAGCCCTAATCCTCTCAATTGTGGTGAAGCGTTGGGTGGATGCGGTTATCATCGGGGTCCTTTTGGTTTTCAACGCTGGCATCGGCTTCTGGGAAGAATACAAGGCCTCGAATGCCTTAGCCGCACTCAAGGCAGGATTAGCGCTCAAGGCCAGGGCCCTGCGGGGAGGCAAATGGGAGGAGGTGGAGGCCGCGAACCTTGTGCCGGGCGATATTGTCCGGCTGCGGTTGGGCGACATCATCCCGGCAGACGTAAAACTCATCGAAGGCGAGTACCTTAGTATAGACCAGGCTGCACTGACCGGTGAGTCCCTGCCGGTAAACAAAAAGCTGGGGGACATCGCCTACTCAGGCTCGGTGGTCAAACAGGGGGAAATGGTCGCCCTGGTGACAGGCACAGGTAGCAATACATTTTTTGGCCGGACCGCCAAATTGGTGGGAGAAGCAGGGGCAGTATCCCACTTCCAGAAAGCGGTGATGCGGATCGGGGACTTTCTGATCTTTGTCGCTGTGGGGTTGAGTATTATACTGATTGCAGTGGAACTTCATCGTGGAGAACCCGTCCTTGAGCTTGTCCAGTTCATCCTGATCCTGGTTATAGCCTCGATTCCAGTAGCCATGCCCGCAGTGCTTTCAGTGACCATGGCTCTCGGGGCGCTATCCCTCTCTAAAGAGAAGGCAATTGTATCCCGCCTGCAGGCCATTGAGGAGATGGCCGGGGTTGACATCCTCTGTTCTGACAAGACAGGCACCCTTACGAAAAACGAGCTGACCTTGGGTGAGCCGGTGCTGTTTGGGGCAAAAGACGCTGAAGCGTTGATCTTAGCCGGGGCCCTTGCATCAAAGGCAGAGAACCGGGATGCCATCGACCTGGCCGTTATTGACGCTCTTAAAGACAAGTCTATACTTGATAATTACGATCAGACGAAATTCATCCCCTTCGATCCTGTAGGCAAACGCACCGAGGGTACGGTTACAGGTCCTGACGGCCAAACCGTGAAATATACCAAAGGAGCACCGCAGGTGATCTTAGACCTGTGTGATGTGGACGATGATACCCGGAACAGGGCCGAAAAAGTCGTTAATGAAATGGCCGTCAAGGGTTATCGCACGCTAAGCGTGGCAGAGTCCAGGACAGAGGGTAGGTGGGACTATTCGGGTATTTTGCCTCTATTTGATCCTCCGAGGGACGATTCCGCTGAAACCATTGCCCAGGCCAAGAAGCATGGACTCAAGGTCCACATGGTCACAGGCGACAATGTTGCCATTGCGTCGGAGATCTCCGGTCAGTTAGGTATGGGCACGCGCATCCAGGCGGCCACGGAACTCTTTAAAAGCGACGTGGACCCAGTTCATTTGAGCCCTGAGACAGCCCAAAAGATAGAAGATGCCGACGGCTTTGCCCAGGTATTCCCGGAACATAAATACGGTATTGTCAAGGCCCTCCAGGACCGTGGACATCTGGTTGCCATGACCGGTGACGGAGTTAACGACGCCCCCGCCCTGAAACAGGCCGACACGGGGATTGCAGTGTCCGGCGCCACTGACGCGGCCCGTGCCGCGGCTGCCCTGATACTCACCGAACCCGGTCTGGCTGTCATCATCAAAGCGATTGAAGAGGCTCGAAAGATCTTTGAGAGAATGATGAGCTACACCATTTACCGTATCGCAATGACTATCGATATCATGTTCTTTGTCGTATTAGCCATGTTATCGTTCAAATTCACACCCCTCACAGCGGTAATGATCATCATCCTGGCCCTGTTGGATGATATTCCGATCATGACCATTGCCTATGATAATACCCGTATCGACCCCAAACCGGTGCGCTGGCAGATGAGCCGGGTCCTGTCCATATCTTCAGTCCTCGGGTTGCTTGCCGTTGCCGAGACGTTTGGCCTCCTCCTTATCGGATGGGAGTGGCTCAAAAACCCCGATTGGCAGCAGTGGATGCATATAGACAAACCCCACCTACAGACCATGCTCTTCCTTCAATTAGCGGCAGGCGGGCATCTAATGCTCTTTGTAACACGCACAAAGAAGCTTTTCTTTACACCGCCATTTCCCTCGTGGCCCCTGTTCTGCGCCATCGTGGGCACCCAGGGTTTTGCAATCCTCATGTGTGCCTTTGGCTGGCTGGTTCCACCTTTGCCGTGGGCATTGATCGGCCTTGTCTGGGCATACAACTTCGTATGGATGTTCATCCAGGATTTTATCAAGGTAGGGGTATACTGTCTGATTGAAGACCGGGCCGCACACAGACAGAAATATCTAAAAATCATGAATCAACCTCTGCACGGTCAATCGTAATCATAATCGTAATCCTACCAAAAAAGATTAGGATTAAGAGTAAGATTACCATTAAGAAATTTTAGGATGAAAAACCAAACAACCTCAACATGCTCCCAAACAAATTCATACCATGCATGGAGTTTGGTAAATTGTTTCTTCGAAAACTCAAGGAGATAGGACCATGAATTTGCCCGCAAAGAAAACCAAGATTATCTGCACCATCGGCCCGGCCTGCCGGTCTAAGGAAACCTTGGAGCAGATGATTATAAACGGCATGAACGTGGCTCGCCTTAATTTTGCCCATGGTGATTTTGAAAGTCATAAAGAGTTGATAGCGGATATACGCGCCGCGGCAAAAACTGTGGGTGAGCGGGTGGCCATATTAGCCGATCTGCCAGGCCCTAAAATGCGAATAGGTCATTTAGCCGAAGAGCCGATAGAATTGGAACGTGGGCAGGCCTTCACGCTTGTGCCTGGCGAGATTGAAGGCAATTCCAAGCGTGTCTCAATGAGCTTTGCAGGGCTACCCAAAGTAGTACACCCAGGTGATACCATCTTTGTCAATGACGGGCTTGTTCAGCTCAAAGTAGAAAAGGTGGATGGCGAAGAGGTACATTGCGAGGTAATGGTGGGGGGGCAACTCCGTTCCCACAAGGGAGTCAACTTCCCCGGCATTGATCTCGGCATCAGCGCGTTTACTGATCGAGATCACGAATGTCTGAAATTCGCCCTGAAGCAGGGTGTTGACGCTATAGGTGAATCCTTTGTCCAGGGCCCTGATGACATCCTGACCCTGCGGAAAGCTGCAAATGAGGCAGGGTACAACCCCTTTATCATTGCCAAAATAGAACGTTCCAAGGCCCTCAAAAATATCGACGGAATTCTGAATTTGGTGGATGGAATCATGGTTGCAAGGGGCGACCTTGGAGTGGAAGTCCCCATAGAGGAGATAGCGGTGGTGCAGAAAGGCCTTATCCAAAAGGCCAACTTAGTGGGAAAGCCTGTCATCACCGCAACCCAGATGCTCGAGTCCATGGTCAATAACCGGCGCCCCACCCGTGCCGAGGTGACGGACGTGTCCAACGCTATTTTGGACGGCACGGACTGTGTCATGCTCTCCGAAGAATCGGCTTCCGGCACTTACCCCGTGGAAGCCGTTGGGGTAATGGCCCGCATTGCTCAGATCACAGAGGCGCATTTTGGTGCCCAGCCCGTGCGTGAGGCCCTTACTGCCGCTGAGACAGAGGGCGAGATAAGTGTGGAGGATCTCATATCGATGAGTGTTCATGCCACGGTGAAACGTCTCACCCCCACGGCCGTAATTACCCCCACCGAGACCGGGACAACACCGAGGCGTATCACCCGTTTCCGCCTACCGGTCTGGATTGCGGGAGTAAGCGCCAATGAACCGACATGCCAGAAACTCCAATTCTCATATGGTGTCTATCCGGTGCATGAGCCAAAGTATCCTGAAAACTGGGAAGATTATGCACGTAAAAGACTTGGCCTGCTTGGCCTGACCGAGGGGCTCGTCATCCTTACTCAAGGGCCATCGGCAGGGCACAGGGGCGGCACAAACCGTATGGAGATCATAGACCTTGGCCAGCCCTCCGGGTAGGCGAACACCTAAGAGCTAAATTCTAAAGCCGTTTTAGCTCAAAACTGTTACCTCTTGATGATAATCTGCGATGAAGCTCATCCCGATATTTCATGAATTTGCCCACCAGCAGGCTCTGTGTCAAAAGCTCTCACAACGGATATGTGCAGCCCTTCAAGAAGCGATTGCGGCTCGGGGGAGAGCCGCTTTGGTTGTATCCGGGGGAAAAACCCCTATCCCGCTCTTTGCCGCCCTGTCAGAGATATCCATTGAATGGGACAGGGTCTTTATCACCCTGGCCGATGAACGCTGGGTTGAGGTCAGTGACAGAAACAGCAATGAGACCTTGGTGCGCGAACACCTCTTGTGCAATCAGGCAAGGGACGTCCATTTTCATGGGCTTAAAAACACCCATACATCTGCCGTGGACGGGGAAGAAGAGTGTGAAGAGACGTTAGCACACCTTCCCAGGCCATTCGACATCGTAATTTTAGGCATGGGGCCGGATGGGCATACGGCATCTCTGTTTCCCGGAGCAGCCCGACTCAGCGAGGCCCTTGACATGGGTTCAGGAAGGCTCTGTATGGCCATGACCTCGGTGAGCGCTCCCCATGACCGGATGACTCTTACCCTTCCTGTCCTGCTTGATTCGCACCAGATCTATATCCACTTATCCGGCAGGGAAAAACGTGACGTGTATGAGAGGGCACTGGGAGGTGATTCAGTTGAAAAGATGCCAATCCGGGGTGTGCTTGGCCAGCACACAGTGCCGGTTGATGTTTACTGGGCAGCTCAATAGGGGATGAGCAGTTTATCGAATCAAGACAAGCCTGACATCCATTACATTGGTATCAGTGGGACCTGTTATGAGGAGATCATCTGTCTTTTCAAAAAAATGATAGGCATCATTGCTATTTAAGAAATCGACTGCCTCTATCCCTGCCTCTTTTCCGCGCCTCACTGTCAGTGGGTCCACAATGGCCCCTGCCGCCTTTGTAGGTCCGTCGTCCCCATCCGTACCGCCACTCAATACAGCCACCCTCGGTGGTAGTCCGATCAGGTCAAGAGCCGCCGCAAGGCAAAATTCCTGATTCCTCCCGCCAAGGCCTTTTCCCCGAATAGTCACCGTGGTCTCACCTCCTGAAATGACGCAGGCAGGAGAAGGGATCGGCAGACCCGTCTTTACTATCTCTTTGGCAATTGCGGTGTGAACCCGTGCAACCTCCCTGGTTTCACCTTCCACCATAGAGGAGAGGATCAGGGTGTTGTATCCAAGATTCCTGGCCTTATCTTCCGCGGCTTTCAGGGCTAAGATATTACTCCCAATGATAAAATTATGGACCGGATCGAATATGGGATCATCTGCCTTTGGCGTCTCAGGAATCCGGCCTTCCATCCCTCTCTTCAGATGAGACTGAATTGCTAAGGGGACATCCATTAAATCATATTTTTTGAGAATCCCCGATGCATCTTCAAATGTGGATGTGTCAGGGACAAAGGGACCTGAGGCAATGACGTCCATGCTGTCTCCAACCACATCCGATAACATCAGGTTGATGGTGGTTGCCGGCATTGCGGCCCTTGCCATCTGCCCCCCCTTTGAGAATGATATATGCTTTCTCACTGAATTCATTTCATCGATACTCGCCCCGCATTTAAGCAGGCTCTGGGTGAGATCCTGCATCTCAGAGAGGGTAATCCCCCCGGCAAGCTGGACAAGTAAGGCAGAGCCGCCCCCCGATATAAGAGAAAAAATCAGGTCCTTTTTCCCGGCGGTTTGAAGTAAATCGAGGATCTTGGTAGTCCCCTTTACACCGCTCAAGTCGGGCAGCGGATGGCTCGCCTCGGTAATCTCAGTTAAGGCGAGATCAGATCCAAAGCCGTATTTGACGTTGATCAGCCCCTTGTTGATCCTCTCGCCAAGCAGTTCTTCCATGGCCTTGGCCATGGGGGCCGTTGCCTTTCCTCCCCCCACAAGCGAGATACGATCGTACCCGCTTAAATCAAGCTCAACCGTGGTCTGGTCCTCTGTCCCCACAACCAGCCTCTCTCCTTCCACGCGAACAAAGCGTTTGACAGCGTGATAGGGATTGACGGCCTCAACAGAACTCTTAAATATATCCGCGGCCTCGGAACGTATCTGTTTGATAATCTCATTTTCCATGAGTCGTGTCCTTTCTTTCACAACAAACCTGCTCCATATTCCTTCAATTCGTTGGTTAACAATTTTTGGTCGGGTACAAGCCGTCCCAACTCGGCGTAAAACTCCTTACCGTGGTTTCTGACGCGGGTATGAACCAGCTCGTGGAGGATGATATAATCCATCAGTTTTTCAGGCAATTTGACGAGTTTTGCATTCAGGCTGATGTTGTTCTTGGATGAGCAACTCCCCCACCGTGTCTTTTGATTTCTGACAAAAACCCGGTTATATTTTAAGTCATGTTTATTCGCCAGCTCATCCAGCCTCCGGACAAGGATTTTTCGGGCATCTGTCCTGTTTATATTCTTGAAATTTTGGGAAAGGATCTGATGATTCTGTTCCACCTCTCTCATCTTTGCCAGATGCTTTTGTATCCAGCCCTTCTTGGAACAGGCAAACTCCCTGGCCTTTTTAAAAGAAACACCAAAGGGAACCGCAACCCTGACGCCATGGAAAGGTCTTACAGAAATACTGATATTTTTTGCCCGGTTGCTTCGTTCAAATAAAATCTGCCCGACGCCTTCCAAATCAATAGTCTCAGATTTCACAAATAAACT
>CAZFSF010000039.1:0-12294 GCA_964522045.1 uncultured Desulfobacteraceae bacterium | reverse complement strand
ATAAAATCTGCCCGACGCCTTCCAAATCAATAGTCTCAGATTTCACAAATAAACTACCTCGCAGCAATCTATGGGGTATTGCGTATCTGATTCTCACAATTTAAACAAAGCAAGTTTCGGGGAATTTAACCCAATAACTCCTGAAAAGCCATTTAATATGCATAATCCTTCACTTTTAGTGAACCGAAAAATACCTGATTATTAAACTGTTGGCGTCAAGGACCCAAATTCCAGATTTAATTTACAAATAATAGGAAATCTCCAACCAAACTGAGGGTCATAAACTGTCTATCCTTCCAGTTCTTCCTTAACTGCAAGTCCAATCTTTTCCAGCAAGAATGGCTTTCTTATATACGCTCCCGCACCCAACCTATGAAGCTCTTTGAGACGGTCTGTCTCAGAAAATCCACTGGCAATTATAGCCTTTTGCCCGGGATGTATTTCAAGGATTTTCTTGTAGGTTTCGAGGCCATCCATACCCGGGTCCATAATCATATCTAATACCAATAAATCAACCTTGTTGGTCTTCAGATATTTGACAGCTTCTTCTCCACTTGAAACCGATACAACCGAATAGCCCAACTCTTTTAACATACCGGAGACTATTTTCCTTTGCTCTTCCACATCATCCACAACCAAAATTGCTTCGTCCTTGCCGATATAATCTTTTAAAGATATTTCGGATTTCTCTTCGACCGATTTCCTGGTCACCGGAAAATAAAGAGCGAAAGTTGTTCCCTGCCCGCCATCGCGAGCCCTCAGGCGAGGCGGGCGGGCTTTCCCTTCAGTACTCTCGACATGGATATATCCGTTATGATCCTTTACCGTTCCCCATACCACAGCCATGCCTAACCCGGTTCCGCTCCTTCCCATCTTCTTTTTGGTATAGAACGGTTCAAAGATCTTCCCTATATCCTCCGGCGAAATACCTGTCCCCGTGTCAGAGACAGTAAGAACCACGTAATCGCCCTCCTTCACATTTTCATAACCTCTTATCGGCCTGTCAATGTATCGGTTTTCCGTGGATACAGTTAGCCTCCCGCCTTCGGGCATAGCTTCGGCGGCGTTTGAGACCAGGTTCATAACGGTTTCAGAGAGATGAGTGGGTGATCCCAATATGTTTAAGGTGCCTTTTTCGAGATGTGTCTCAAAATGAACACCGGGATGGTACGATTGAAGGATTTCATACGCGGGGCTTTTCAGGTATTCAGCGATAACATCATTTAGATTAACCACCTCAGTGACAACAACACCTCTTCTCGCCAACGTCAATAGATCCTGAACAACCGCAGCCGCCTTTTCTCCTGACTTCTGTATTGTCAGGATTGATTTTCTTAAAGGGCTGTCTTCAGGGAGTTGCAACAGTAACAATTCAGGATAGCTTACAAGACCACCAAGGATATTGTTGAGATCGTGTGCCACCCCTCCTGCCAGGGTTCCTATTGCTTCCAGTTTTTGGGCGTGCATTAGTTTTTTCTCCAACTCTTTCCTTTCGGAGAGATCCCGTACGGATATGATAAACGCTGGTCTGGCACTGTAAGTAATGGCCGCTGCGTTGATTTCCACTGCCGCCTTTTCTCCCTCCCGATGACGCAGTTTCACCTCAAAGGTTTGCGGAGCGGTTGTTAAGGCCTTTAGTGAAGAACCGGCATCGGCGGTTGTGTTTTCATCACCGGGCGCAAGAAGTTCAACAAATCGTATCTTTTTCAGTTGATCATGCGAATAACCGGTGAGTGCAAGATAGCGTGGATTAGCGTACACGTGCATGCCTTCCTGGACGATAGCAATTCCGTCGTTGATGCTCTCCGTGAGAGCCCGGTACTTACTCTCAGAGTACTTTAACTTTTCATAGTTCAGTGTACTGTATAAAGATATCGCTGCAACTCCGGAAATAATGTTGAACAGGTTGGCGTCGCCCGGTTCAAAAATATCAGGTCGGCTATGACTCAGGTTTAGTACGCCGATGGCCTTTTTTCCGATGATTAGCGGCATGCAGAACAAGCTTCGAATCTTTACGTTGCTGGAAATGTCTGACTCGAAGTCAGATGAACTTTCCGTGTCGCTAATTAAAACCGGCTGTCTGGTTTCCAGGACCCGCCCGGCAGTGCCCTCCCCCGGCCTAAAGAAATAGGTTATACCTTCCTTTGAAAAGAGGCGCCATGCTTCGAGTATAAAGAGTTTTCCGCTGGGATCGGTGGCACCCGCAAGAAAGAGCCGTTCTTTGGCGGGATCCAGGAGCATGATGGAACAGTTTCGAGCAACGGTATTCTCGATGATCACATTGAGCAGAATTCGGCAGGTATATTCGAAACTGTGAACGTGCAACAGGATATCGTTCATCTCGCGGATCATTGAAAGTTCTGCGATCTTTTCTTGATACGTCTGCTGAATGTTCCTCAACTGCTCCCTAAGGAGCCTATTTTCGCGCTCGAGAGCTTTTGCGTCTTCGGAGATCACGTAATGAGACCTTCCTTTCCCAACTGCCGTTTGTCCCGGTCTGCGTTTCAATACAAAGAATCCAGAAAATCCTCTATTTCTCCTTTTTGTTCGCCCAATATATGCATCACGTCCTTTTGGGCATTTGAGGATAATCCTAACTCCCGGCGGATGCTTTCTTTTGTTACAATAACCGGATTGCCGCTTATACCAATTTCGGCTTTGTGACAGAGGCTGTCAGCCAATTCGACGATCAACGCGGCCTGCTGATAATCGTGTGGACAATTTTTCGAGAGATGATGAAACCGACAGGGCATAATTAAATTATCGGGAAATCTCCAGTACGTCATCAACAGGCCGGCGACGCGGGCATGGCTTATTCCCATCATCTCCTTTTCCTGCCTGAAGAGGGGGGTCTGGGCTTCTTGAGTACTCCGCAGAACAGCCCCGTATTCGTCGGGAAAGTAGACCGCAAAAAAGACCTTTCCCATATCATGGAGAAGGCCGTTGAGAAAAATAAGCTCTGATTCCCCGGGGAGAATTTTTTTGGCAATTTCTCGGGCGGCTGTGGCACACCCGATCGAGTGAACCCAGAGCCCCCGCATATCCAAAACCTCTTTGGCGCCCTTTCCTTTGAATGCCGAAAAGACGCCCATACCGACCACCAGGCCAAGTATTTCATTAAAGCCGATGAGCGAGATGGCGCGGTGGATTGAATCCACCTTGGTGGAGAAACCAAAATAGGCTGAATTGGCCAACCGGAGCAGTTTGTTGGAAATGGCCTGATCACTGGAAATGACGCTTACCAACTCGGGAACCGTCGAGTCGTCACTGCAGGCTAAGTTGATCACTTTCTGGACAATGACAGAGAGCGTCGGGATCTGCGTGCGCTTGCTGCGGATCAAATCCGTTATTTGATCAAGTATTTCCATACAGGGCCTTAGGATTAGCCGTCAGGTCGAATACGATCTTCTCGACAATCTTAAGAATATTATTGACAAACTATTTCAATTGAAAGAGACCATGATAGATTATAAACCCATCATATTGCCTAAGGGGTTATTTTCAAAAAGGCGTTGTCCCACCTCCTACAAGAAAGGGCATATTGACAGTTTGCAAAGACCTGATATCAGTGAAATGAATCACATAATCAACTCTTTTTCAGAAAGGAGCATAGCGAGGCCGCTCTTGTGCGTCAAGTCAAAAACGCGCTTTTCCCTCTTCTCCCCAGCATGTTCTTGATGATAAAGAAACTGGGTCCTTTTCCAATGCACGTCAAGACAAAGTGAAACGTAACTAAACCGTAGGCAAATATTCTACTATGGCCCAGTTACATTAATGCCCACGCTATCATAATATATAGAATTCATATCAAGTGAGCCATTCATGTTCATATCAACCCCAAAATAGAAGGTGTGGGTGCCCACCGTCAGGTCAGAGGGATTTAAAAGCTGCGTGGCGCCAAGGTTGAATAGTGGCCCCTGATGTGTCGGTAAGATACCTGGAGCCATTGAGCCTGTAGACAGGTTATAGTAGTTAAAGGTTCCTGAAGGAGTCAATTCCACCACCCACCAGTCAGCATTTTGGGCATCATGACTTCCCGGGTTAAGGTTTGCAGTGACAGAAATCGGAGTACCGGATAAGACGGAAAGTGGGCCATTCGAGCCATTGGCCTTGATTTCCGGCTCGGGATTGCTTGTGTTTGTGATTTCCCAGACATGCACAATCGGCCTGTCTTTTTCATCGCCGTCGGCAAAGACCTCCAGAATGTAGAGATGTCGCCTGGACCTGTCAAAACATGCGGCGCCGAGATGATGCTTCTGCTGGGTGGAGGTGATGTGATACAGGTACTGATCAACGTTTAGGGTGGCATAAGGCTGGGGTTCATATGTATGCATGGTACCGGCGGCAACCATGGCCAGATCATTGGGGTCGTAGAAAACAAATTGTGCTTCAAAGCCGGTGGCCCACCAGCCTCTGTTGTCACATTCAAGACAAGGCCCTTGTTCATTTCCGTACCATGTATCACCGGTCCCTTTGGTGCCTACAAAGATGATTGCTGCTTTACTTCCGGCAGTGGCCCACACCATACCGGACCATTCATCGGCATGGGAGTAATCGGTCATCATATGGTGAACGTCAGGGTTAGCATAAGTGGACGTATACAAAAGTAAGGGGGTATTCTGAAGCGCGGTGTTATTTGCCGGTGGATTCCCCTGGCTCCAGGGGGCAATGGCAAAGAGAGAGAGCCCTTCACCCCCCCAGCCGCCATCCCGGTAACGCCCGGTGGCCAGGAGCCTTCCCTGAGTGTGGGCTGTTGCCCAGGCATGGGGAATATCACTCATGTAATCGTTTGTACTCATGTTCTGGTAGTACATGGGAAGATTTGCCAGATGCCAGTCTCCCTGTCTCTGGAAATTGGCCAGGTTTAAATCACCCCATGCATGGGTTTCGTTTGCCGGTGCTTCCTGCATGTGATATCCCCAGGCGATGTGCAATTTGCCACTACTCTGGGAACCCTGAGCTGGCAAATATGCGATGGCAGTTCTGGGAATCTCTAAATTACTGACATTCAAAACATCCTGAAAACCCTGCAGGGTGGTGGCGGTATTCAGGTTATTCACGTTTTTTGAACCCGAAATGACTGGCATCGGTATACTTATTTCAGAAATTTGGTGCTCCCAGGCATGACCCGCCCCGTAGATAGATCCGGGATATCCGTCAGCCGGCCCGCCGACATCTCCGCCCGGATAATATGTCATAGCGTAGCCGCCCCAGGCCCAGGTTTTAAAATCAGATGTCCCGGCCGGGAGTCTAAAGGCTCCGCGGTAAATCAAGTCGGAGGGTTGAATTAGCTGGGTCTGGTTCAACTCTGTTTCCTGGGCTGAAACAGGGGAAAAATTTGCATCATAAACAAATGAGAACAAAACGAACACTAATAATAATTTCAGGAACAGATTGTTTCTTTTTGTTCTCAGATTAAATATGGCCCTTTCTTTTTCCATCATCGCCACTTATCTATAATCTTCTCAATGGTGCCATTGTCCAACAATGTGTTTAGCGACGCATGCAATTTCGACCAGATCTCATTTGATGTGTTTTTTGATAGGGCAAGATTGAATCCAACTGTTGCCACTTCGTACTGCGATTTAATTTGATTGGGATCAAAGCCGTTTTTCTTTGCGACATATTTTGCAGCAAGTTCGGAAGTTACGATTGTTTGCACTCTCTTTTTGAACAATTTCTTAACATTCAGAATATCGTCATATACCATTTCATATTTTCCGATATACCCCTGGGTCCGTAGCTGTTGAGTAACAATATCTCCCCGTACCAGCCCAATCACGTATTTCTTTACATCGTCAAGACCACTTATTCTCACACCTGAGTTTTTCAAAGTTAAGAAGCTGACCTTTTGATAAAAATAAACCCCGACCCATTTGTATTTATCTTCTCTTTGCTCGTTTCTTCCAAGGCAATAGATTGCCGAATTTTTTTGGCTATCATCGCCCACATATTTTTGAGCGCGAGACCACGGTACATATTTGATTTCAAACGGAACACCTGAATGCTGGAAAATAGCCCTGACTATTTCGGTATTGATACCCGTTAATTTCCCATTATGATCAATCTGATAAGGGGGGTAGACTGCAGAGTAAACAACAATCTTTTCGCCAAATGAAATACCAGGAAGACAGAATAAAGCGACCAAAACAGTCAATAATTGCATTACGTTTCCTATTCGATCTCTGATATTTTGCCGCAACATTTTTTTACTCATGGCTTCATCCGAAATAGAGTTCTCCTACCCTCGGTTCAAATCACGTTTTGAAAGCCTTTTGTTTTCATCAAGAGAGAGCAGATCAATTTACCATGCTTTTCAGCCCTTTGGCAACTGTGAAGCCTCTGCGCAGGTCGGTATTTGCCGGGTTTGTCAGAATCGGGTTGGACCGACCCGCTTCTGATCAATCCCTTTTCGTGGATAGATCTCTTCATCTAAGATGATTGACGAGATGTGAATTTTGGTTGTCGGTTTGGCCATTAAATTTTTTTAGACCCCAGTACGATCTGCCGGAGCTACCCCAATGAAAATATATCCCGCTGGGCGGGACTGGCCTCTGGATACTTGTTGTAACGAAGCGGAAATCCCGTCTTTAGCGGGGATGGAATAAGGAATCCTTTTTCATTGATAGCAGGATCTTCAACCGGCATCGCGTAGCCTCGTCTTAGAGCAAAACAGTCAACGCCAGCCCCCCCACATCTGTCTGCCCCTGTTTGACCGCCTAATATGATTTTTGTGAGCTTAATACAGGAAAATACTGGATGTTCGGAGAAAATTCAAGGGGTTTGATTTGGTATTTGGGATTTTGTCTTCTGGGCGCATATCATCCGATTTTTGTGGAAATTAGCAGATAAAGAACGAAGCAGAGGCGAAAGCCAAGGAAAAGAGTAAAATTTCAGACATCCAATAGGTTTGGACTACTAGATGTACTCTTCTGTTTTTCTGAGGGGGGTCCAAAGTTGCCTATAATATCGGTAATCCAGCATCGGGAGGGCCACCAAAACACCCAGAAAATCCGATCATCTCCCCTGGTTATTCAGGCACAAAACTGTCGCGCAAAACAGGGCTTTCGTACGGGCTTCATTTCCCGTGCTTATACTCATCTTACGATGGGTTTCTGGGCCTTAGTAAAGAATAGATTCCACGGAGATGGAATACCTTGTTCCGTGACCTTTTTCCGAACGATCTCGAGTGCCCGGGCCTTAAATTCAGGAAGATCTTCTGAAGGGATACGTTCTAAGTATGCTCGGTATCCATGTGACCGGGCCGTATGCCACCATTCGTCTAAATCCTGATAGTAGAATGTCTTCCCTATACCTTTTACTTCAACATTAATGAATCCGGTTTCCAACATTTTTCGTTTTATTTTTCTGCCTGTATTTAGATCCGTGGGTTTGATTTTGGGAACATCTTTTACTCTATCTTTAAATGACTTATATAGGTCCTTCCACTCTCGCATTCGCTCATTCTTTTTGGGTTTCTTGAAGGTAGACGCTATGATAAATCCGCCAGGCCTTAGTACTCTATAACTTTCCGATAATGCACCTTTCAGATCTGGAAAGAAGAAAAGGGACAGACCACATAGAACATAATCAAACCTTGATCCTGCAAATTGAAGATCTTCTGCATCCATTACAAGAACTTCAGTATTAGCTATTTGCCTTCGCCGGATTTCCTGCCGTGTTTGGTCGATCATGCCTTCAGAAATGTCAATGCCAATTACCTCCCCTGACTCTGTAACAGCATCAGACGCAGCGAATAATACAGCTCCTCTCCCGCAAGCAATATCCAGTACTTTTGCGCCTATGGGAAATTCTCCAAATTCAACAAGCCTTTTACCAAAGTAAGAAAAGAATGGAGGCTCTACCTGATCGTAGGTAGTTGATGCACGTGTGAAAACGCCAGATATGTGCGCCTTGTAATCCTTTAAGTCCGTCATAAGATATTGTAAAATCTCGATTATGCTTTTTGGTTTTCAGATGCAAAACTGTCTTACAGAACAGGATTTCAGCACGGACTTCATTCCCCAAGACTCATATTCGTCTCACTTCAAACCAGCTTCACGCAGGGCGTTGATAAAGCGTTCCTTGTTGACCTTCAGAAAACTGTAATAGCCGTTCTTAGCAATATCTTCCAAGGTGATTTTGGGATTTATTTTAAGAACCTCCTCGGCTTGAGAGTGGGCATCTTCCATACGGCCTGCCATGCTATAGGCTGCGGTCAAATCAATGTGCGCATACACATATTCAGGCCAGAGACTGATCGCCTTCTTATATGTGGTGATCGCCTCCACATACTGTCCCATCATGAGATGTGAAAACCCTAACCTGTCATAAAAAGGGGCATCGGGCGTAGGACTGGGACTCATTTCCTCAAGACTTACCGCCTCTTTTGCCATCGAAAGAGCTTTCTCATACTTCCCTTCAAAGATGAGAACGAATGCCAAAGATCTGCAAACATAAGCATTTTCAGGGCTACGATCGAACAATTCACGCATCATTGTGATCGCTTTCCCAGGCTGCCCCGCCCCGACACGGGCAATGGCTAAATTTCCTAAGTACCAAACTGGATGATCCGGGTTCAGACTCAACGCCTTCTCAAACATAGCAACGGCTTCCTCTGGCTTGCCTGCGGCAATAAAGGCACACCCTAAAAGGGCATGTGCATCAGCATTCTTAGGCTCGCGACTGACCCATATTTGAAATACCGCGATGGCCTCCTCATTCTGGACCGTCCAGAAATATGACATGCCCAATACCCACTCGTACCAGCCTGGAGGCTTGGGGTCTATACGGATCGCCTTCTCAAATAACGGAATAGCCTCCTTGAACTGGCCAATATTATATAGAACCAGGCCATAGAAGGCGTTTAGACCAGAGCTGGCGGGATCGATGGAGAGGCCTTTCTTTGCCGCTGCCATTGCCTTCTTTAATTGCCCTGTCTTAGCATATACATTGGCGAACAGCATATAAGCGAAGCCGCTTCTTTCATCAAGGGAGATCGCTTTCTTTGCAAGCTCTACAGCCTTCTCATATGATTTCGCCGGCGTTTTGGTCCATCCAAAATTGGCTTCATTCCAATAAGTCCAAGCCAAAAGTACATATGCCTGAGCATAATTGAGGTCCAATTCAATTGCTTCTTCAAAAAATTCTCGGGCTATTTCATTATCATTGTTGTTCATACGAAAGAAGTGGTGTGTTCCCTTCATCACTTTCAGATACGCCTCCAGGTTTTTTGTGCCTTTACCAAAGGCAGAGGCAGCCTGCCCCGTAGTCAGTTTAACCTGCAAAACCGTTATGACATTTTTAGCGATATCATCCTGGAGGGCAAACAGGTCTTTAAGGTCCCGATCGTAGCGTTCTGACCATAGATGATTCCCCGTCTTGGTATCAATGAGCTGAGCTGTGACCCGCAGCCGACCCCCTTCCTTTTGAACACTCCCTTCCAGCACATACTGTACACCCAACTCCTTACCTACCTGTTGGACCATCACGGGCTTGCCTTTGTAAGTAAAGACCGAATTACGGGCAATGACCAACATCCGTGGTATTTTGGACAGAGCTGTGATAATCTGTTCAGTAATCCCGTCACTCAGGTAGTCTTCCTTTGGATTGCCGCTGATGTTGGTAAAAGGGAGGACGGCAATGGAGGGCTCATCGGATACAGGTGGTGGTGTCTTGTCGGGTGACTCAGGAACGGGGGTTTTCTTAGAGGCTATCTCCACTTCAGTAGGTGAGGGACGTAAGTAATAGTTCCAAATTGCCAAGCCCCCCCCCCCAGAATCAGAATAGCGATTATTGCCACAACGACATTGTGCCAGGTCTTGCCAACAGCCTTTTTGGCCTTTACAACTCTGTGAGCGGCAGCGCCCGGATAAGATAGAATTCGATAAACGCGAATGGGTTTGTCAATGTTTTTGACCTCGTGCTCCCCCAAATTCTCAAATTCCAATCCCAGCTTGCCTTCAATACTGTCATAGACGGTCCCGGAGATACTGATTCCCCCACCCTCAGCCAGGCTCTCAATCCTCGCAGCAATATTGACGCCATCTCCATAAATTCGTTCGTCTTCTTGGATAACATCGCCTAAATTGACGCCGATACGAAATTTCATCTTGCGTTCATCGGCCAACTCTTCATTTCGCTCCGCAAGTTCCCGCTGAATCTCCACCGCACAGTTCACCGCATCTAAACCACTCCCAAACTCGACCAAGATATTATCGCCAGGGGAGTCCACTACCCTCCCCCGATATTGTTCCACAAGCTTGGCAATAGCTGCTCGATACGCCGTAATGGTACGGACAGTCTCATCCTCATTGTCCCTCATGAGTCGGCTGTATCCTTCAACATCAGCACTGAGGATCGCAGTGAGTCGTCGTTTGAAATTCTCTGTGTTCACGAGATGACCCCCCAAACAGAAAAGCCCCCACGGACATACAAGAGTCCCTTTGGGGGCTTTCTTATTGGAACCTTCTGATCGAGTTGTTTCATAACAGACTCAAGAAGGCTAAGGTTATGATGTTTTGTTCACTGGGAAAAAAAATAGGTAATATTAATACTAAATCTAATTCATATAGAGAAGCCGTGAAATGTCAAGAAAAATCCACTTCCAGGGATCTTGTTATTATGGCAGATTTGGCCTTGAGAAATGAAACGATATGGTCATAATTTCTTTGGTATCTGACAGTATCCAAATGTGATACTTACGTGCATAAACCCAGCATAGCACACCCGCCAAAATCATGCAAAACTGCCAGATCAATCATTCACTGTTTGCCTGGGAACTCCAACAGATGGTTGATATCGGAAAGCCAGCATCAGAATTTTTGCCAGGATTCAACCACTCTTGTTGCATTTCACCTACATCGGTGCATTTTTTTCTCCTCCGCCCCAGCACGCTGCAGGGCTTCGAGGCTATCGCATGCTCCGCCCTTTACCTGCGCACCTCTGCTCTTTACAAAGGGTTAAAGGGTAAAAGAGCCAAACGTTACTAAGGATGCCTCAACAGGCGAAAGCCGATGATGCTGCTACGGGCGCCGGGGGTGTCGTAGCTGCGATTTGCCGACCGGCAATTCCTGGCGTAGCATCACCAGAACCCCCCCCGTAGCACCCGGGACGAGCCTGACGAAGGTCCTGTAGGATTCGTCACCGCACCAGAATCGTAGTACCTGCTGCTATACCAATCCTGGCACCATTCAGCCACATTCCCGGGCATATCATACAGGCCCCAGGCATTAGGGGCTTTCCCGGCTACCTGTTTGGTCTTCGAGTAAACATTGATGTTGTAGCAGTACCAGCCAATAGCATTTAGATTTGCATCGTAATTGCAATCGTACATATCTGAATAGGACGTTATTCCCCCATTGTAAAAGGCCGTTGTGCTCCCCGCTCTTGCCGCATACTCCCACTGCGCTTCCGTCGGCAGACCGTATATCCCCTCACCCCTGAGGTTCATCTGAGTAATGTATGAGTGCACATCATTCCATGAAACCATTTCAACAGGGCAGGTGGAACAACCGGTGAAAGAGGACGGGTTGCTGCCCATCACCGTCTGCCATTGGGCCTGGGTCACCTCGGTTGTCATCATGTAGAAGGACTGAGAGAGCGTCACCTGGTGCTGTGTCTCGTCGCTGTCCCTTCCCCGTTCATTCGAGGGGGACCCCATGGTGAACGTACCTGCCGGGATCAGCCGGAAGGTCTGCCCCAAACCGTTGGTGTAAGAAGAAGCATAAATAGCAAAATACTCTATGTTGGAATAACCACTACTTTCGACACTGTCATACGCCTGGACAGCAACATAAAAAGCAGCACCATCCGAAAGACTGGCCGATATTGACGTTTGGGTTCCCATAGGAATATTTCCGATCGAGTCAGGCCCGGTATACGGGAACGGGGCATAATATAGAGTATATCCCGTTGCACCAGTTACAGAAGTCCAGGAAGCGGTAACAGTGGTTCCAGCGGTAGCCACAGTTAATGTCGGTGCCGCCAAGGCGCTCCTATGACTTAACAGTTCAAAAATAGTGGTCTCGTTGGCTAAGGCTGTTCCGGCAGTTAGACAAACCGTGACCAAAACGACGAATAGTATCGAAAAGTTTCTTGTTTTCATCGTTACTCTCCTTTGAGTTCAGGGTTTGAAAATGCAAGCTGATAACTGGAAAATGAATACTTCACAATAGCCCCGATTCAAGTTTCATAATTATTGTCAAATTAGATAGCCCTACACACTATGATTCGTGCATAAGTCACAACCTCGAAGTGGCCGATTTTCATTGAAGAATTGGTTTTGTAGTCATG
>CAZFSF010000038.1:3348-21474 GCA_964522045.1 uncultured Desulfobacteraceae bacterium | reverse complement strand
TGCCCAATCTCTGCGTTGCATTCGGATTTTAATCCTCGAAATATTCAATATATTCCTGTGGTTAAAATCCTCATGCGCCTTGATCTTGAACGAAATTGAACGTTTTTCAAAGGTCTCATGCTGAATTGCCTTCTTCCTGCCGTTTTGACCTAATGCCTATCATGACTAATCGAAATCCATAATATATTGGGGAACATCTTAAAATCAAGTGGTTTCAAAGTATAGAGAATTGATATACTGCTTTTAAAAAGTTGACCTTATACTCTCATATTGCGGGTCTTTTTCCTTGACTCACAGGGGGAGTCTCTCTATGCTTTTGCCCTGAAAAATCGGCCCTTTTCCCCCTCCCTCTAATCAAGGAGAGGATGTAAGTTTAGGTGATTTTAGGGGGAAAAAGGTGGTGCTCTGCTTCTACCAAAAGGACGACCCCCAACGGGTGAATTATAAAAAAACAAAGGCATTCCAGGAACGGAGTGCGGAATTTGAACAGAAGGGTGTGGTGATTCATTAAATATTCAATTTTCAACCGTCAATTCCCGCTTGTCCGGGTTACGGGGTTGAGCCATGAAGAATGGTACGTTTACCAAAGTGGAAAAATCTGAGGAAAAGATGTATGGGCCGAGACAACTACTGGTGTGCGGGTACACGTCCGCACAACAGCCGATTTTGTTAGCACTGCTCAATCAGATTGAAATGGCGGATCTGCCAGTTAAATTCATCACAGATTCGGATTCCCACAGGACCCTCAAAGATGTCCTGGCACTGAAAGAGAAAAGAGAGGGGAATAAATCCTCGACCCTGAGTCGGGCAGTTATTATGTGCGGCTTGACCCACAAGGAACTGCACAGATTCATGGGCGTCTATCGGAGTTCAGGTTTCCCCAAACAACTCTGGGCCACCCTGACCCCTATATCTGAAAACTGGACAGTAAAAGATTTGCTGGAAGAGCTGGCAAAGGAGTCTGAGGCCATGAGGCAACGTAACTCATCCACTAACCCTTAAATCGGGATGGATCTCCGGCCCGGTAAAAGATCTGGCAATATACAAAGGTCTCACAAAATAATAGGCGACATATGTCTTGTTATCTGTGCAATTCAAACAGTCAAACTGAATTTATAAAGAATAAAGGGTTGATAGTTTTGAAATGCACCAGTTGTGGTCACGGATTGACCAGCCCCTTTCCAAAGCCTGAAGAGATACGAAAGCAGTATGATAGAAATTATTTTGATTCTCATTATGCAAACCCGGAGCCGAAATCAGAGGAGTTCAAAAGAAGAGTCACTGATCATTTTCGTAGAGTGAGGAAGGTACGAAAGTATCGTAGAGATGGCAGATTATTAGATGTTGGATGTGGAAATGGTTTATTTTTGTATGCTGCCAAAAAGTATTTTGATGTTATCGGTTTTGATGTATCAATTGGAAATAAAAGGTATATTGATAAAATGGAGATCGACTTAGTTGTCTCTAATTGGGAGTCGATTAAATTTAGTTCTGATTGTTTTGATGCCATAACATTCTGGCATAGTATTGAGCATTTTGAAGATCCAATCAGGTATGTCAAAAAGGCAACCGGTTGGCTTAAAAAAGAGGGAGTTATTATTATCGAGGTTCCTAATCATGAGTGTATTGATGCGTATGTTTCAGGACATAACTGGGAAAATTGGGATTTACCATTTCACCTCCATCACTTTACAGAAAATTCTCTTGAGCTGTTCTGCTCCAAAGTTGGGCTTAAAATCGTTGACAGATATACATACAATTCAGAATTTGTAAGAAATAAATTAAGAGAGACGATCTTTTTCAAGATGTTTGCAAGACATATCTCTAAGATGTTTCACGGAAATGGGATCGCGGTTGTGTGCAAAAAAAACTGATGCAGGGGTTCACAAGTTCAAAGGTTCACGGGTTCAAGGTTTCATTCCGGTTTCATTAGGGCCTCAAAAAGGACTATTTGGCCCGTGTCCGGGTGGCTCCAAGCTCCTATCTCTTTAAAATCCTTGGGGTCTTTTCTGCTCAGGAAGTCGAAACCGCCTTTTGGCCACGCCCTCTCTTCCCACAGGAAGTATCTTACACCGTTTTTTTTAAGATAATCGATAAAGCCTTCATAGTTTCTGAATACCATCCCATCGAATTGTGTTCGCTCGATTCCGAAATCGGTTTTTGGACATGGCGCTCCTTCATATTCCAAATTGGCATAAAAGGCAGTCCAATTTGGCGTGCGCAAAGATTTGACAATCTTTGTCACTTTCTCGTTTCCCTCTCTACGGGCAATGAGTTCCCCTATTTCTTTGAAAACAACCTTGTCGGCCTCTTTGGATTTCAGGTTCTTGGGCAAAGCAACCGCCAAAATCAGAAAGCATAAGAGAGCGAGAACAGTAGATTTCTTCAAATGAAACTTTGATCTTATAAGGAGCGTACTCTTTTCCAGACCAAATCCGACAACCATAAACGCAGGGAGGATGAAAATCGCCCAGAACCGGTCGAACATCATCCACATCTGAACGACATGCAGATATAGCAGCATGAACGCCGAAAGAGCGATTAGAGAGAGGTAAAGAATGCGTCGATCCTCTTTCAATCTGTGCCAAATCCCTCCGAGGCCAAGAACAAATATGATGAAAAAAATATAAAAATAGGCGCTGATCATATATTTGACAACGGTACCGAGGGCCACAAGCCAGACCAGATGTCTGGCCTTGTGGAGGAAATGCGGCATAACGCCCTCAAGAGGCTGTATCATCAATTCTGCCAAACCTGACCTGAGGTTTTCATAGGCAATGATCGGGGCTGAAAGTTTGTTGACGAGTTCACACAGCCGCAGGGTATGTTCGAGAGGTTTGTTGAGAAATAGGACGGCGGAGAAAATAAGGAACAGGGAGCCGATCAGCGGCAACGTGAAGAATACCAGTTTCTCGATCCGCTTTTCCTGTGGCACTGCCAACAGATATATGGAACTAACCAAAACAAACAGGACAGACTCAATCCTCGCCCATGAGGCAATCAGGAAAGAAAGACAGGATAACAGCAGTAGAATACGGTAATGTTTCTCGTCTGACTTGATAAAGAAATAGAGCCCAACCGCTAAGAAAAACCAGCATATCGGCCCCCTCACAACGTCCGCGCTTCTTGCAACAAAAACAGGAAGGAGGGCGAAAGCGAGCGTGGTCAATGCGCTGATATCTCTGTCGAAAAAGCGCCTGCACAGAAAATAGAGGGGGATCAGGGTAATTGAACCGAAAAAGAGTGAGACGAATTGGGCGGCAACAACCCAATTATGAAATATGGCATGTGCACCGGCAATAAAGAACGGATAATTTGAGAGGAAACTGAGGCTGCAGGAGGTCAGGCTGTTCCATTCACCGTAATAAATGGCCCTTGCCTGGTGGATGTAATAGACCCCGTCAGGGTTGACGACAAAGGTATGCTGGCAGGCAAAAAGACGTATGACAAGGCCCAGAATAAATATCAGGACGATCACCCCTGCCCCCACGCCCTTAGGGTCATTGGGATTGGCGTTCGGAAATCTGACGCGGAAAAATGATGGGAGCACAGTTAAACCTTATCAAGGCAGTTTTTTAGCAGTTGAAAGCTATTTTCTTTAGTGTAAAGCATTCCAATTTTTATAGTGTTGTCACCTTCCAGCAACATGTGATCTTTTTTCGGCAGAGAGTATATGGAAACCGGGATGGTGTGTCAATGACGCAGTTTTTGACCCTGCGATTCTAATTTTGGAGGGGTTTCACCTACCCTAACTTGACCTCGCCTGAGGAAATGGATACAGTGCCTCTGAACAGAAAGAACCTTTGCACAGGTCTCCTCAGGTGTTTGGATGTGTGATATCTCCATTATTATTGTCAACTACAATACGGCAGAGCTGCTTGTCGAGTGCCTGAATTCGATAGCATCAAAGTCAGACATGAACTCGGAGGTCATCGTCGTAGACAACGCCTCAGAGGATGACAGCGTGGCGCTGGTAACCCATGATTTCCCCTGGGTAAAACTGATAGCGAATGAGCACAACCTGGGTTTTGCCCGGGCAAATAATCAGGCACTTCAGATCTCTAAAGGCAGATATGTTTACTTTTTAAATCCTGATACCGTGGTGCAGCCGGGGGCATTTGAGGCGATGATCGGCTTCATGACAACCCACACCGAAGTGGGCCTTGCAGGCACGCGGATCATGAATCCCGATGGATCCCCCCAGTCTTCAGTGGAAAAGCGATATCCAGGTCAGAGGCGCGCGAAGAAGGATCTGAACGGTCTCACGGGCGACATCGCATGGGTACTGGGGGCCTCCATGATAGCGAGACGCGGCATTGTCGAGGACCAGGGGGGATTTGACGAAGACTTTTTCCTGTATGGTGATGAACAGGACCTGTGTCTGAGGATCCGGAAGGCAGGCTGGGAAATAGGCTTTATCCCTAACGCTGTGGTTGTCCACTGGGGCGGGCAGAGCGAGCGTAAGAATCCGACCATAGATGTCTGGAAAAAGAAGTTCGCGGCCGAATCACTGTTTTACAGGAAACACTACTCAAGACGATCGATCCGCCGAATCCACCGGGCAAACGTGGTACAGGCCCTCTGGAGGATCTTTTCATTGAAACTGACCCTTCCCCTCTGTGCGGATAGGAGAGCCTCTTTGGAGAAGTTAGACAAATACGGACTGGCCTTAAAGACCTTCCATTTTTGGAAGTTCTTTTAACGCCGCAGGAATGTATAGCATGAAAATCGCCGTGGTAATCCCTAAATATGGTCTGGTGGGCGGGGCCGAGGGCTTTGCATATGAGCTGACAGAGAGGTTAGCCATGCGCAGCCGCTTTGAAATCCATCTGTTCGCAAACCAGTGGCGTCAGGGAAGGGCACCCGTTATCTTCCATAAGGTCCCTATGCTCGTCTTCCCACGGTTTCTGCGGCAGATAAGCTTTGCCTATTTCGCAAACAGGCAGATCGCGCGTGGCGGGTTCGGTCTGGTTCACAGCCACGACCGTATATTTCAGATGCATCTCCTGACCATGCATGGCATCCCCCATGAAAAATGGATCAGAGAGGCGAGAGACAAGCGGTTGAGCCTCTTTGACAGATCTATGGCATGGGTGGAGCGAAAGGGATTGAAAGGGCACCACATGCGGATGGTCCTGCCGGTATCCGGCCTTGTAAAGGAAGAACTCCTCAAGACATACGATATTGCGGCATCGAAGATGCGCGTGATTCACCCAGGAGTCTCTTTAGAACGCTTTTCTTCTCTTGATAGGAAGAACTGTCGGCTCCATATTCGAAGGCGCCATGGTCTTTCCGAATCGGACGTTGTGGTTCTTTTCGTAGGAATGAACTTTGAGATCAAACGGCTCAGACTGGTCATTGAGGGCGTGGCTGAACTGATCAGGGAGGAAAAGAGAGGGTCGAACCTGAAAGTGCTGATAGTTGGGAAAGGGAATAGAGCCTTATATCAGGCTCTGGCTCGTGATTTGGGTATAACTGAGCGGGTGATTTTTGCCGGGGTCACTCGGGAGGTGGAAAAATACTATCTTGCCAGTGATCTTTTTGCCATGCCTTCCCAGTTTGACACCTTTGGGATGGCCGTACTTGAGGCCATGGCAGCCGGACTGCCGGTTATTATCACCGAGAAAGTGGGGGCTAAAGATCTTGTAACAGATGGTGTTCAAGGTTTTGTCCTCGGAGAAGAGCCAGCCCCCTCTGATTTTGGCGGGAAGATCTCGTTCCTTTTAATAAAAGAGAATCGTCTGAAAATGGGAGAGATGGCCCACAAGACGGCGCTCCAGCATAGCTGGGACAGGGTGGCAGATGAGATGGAAAAAATCTATACGGCAACAAGGGCTTGACTATAGGATTGACTATTGACTATTGTCGACTGTCACCCCGGTTAAATAGCCCGAAGGGATTTAGCAGAGAAAATTACAGATCATGAGGAGACAAAAAAAATGAACCGGTATCTACCCCTGATACTCTTAGGGGTACTCTTGAATGCCGCTGCGCAGCTTTCCCTCAAACAGGGTATGCGCACAATTGGCCATTTTGCCTTTTCCTTGGAGAACATTCTGCCCATTGGAACCAAGGTTCTTATCAATCCCTTTGTATTTGCAGGGCTGTTATGTTACGTGATTAGCGTCATTGTATGGCTCATGGCACTGTCGAGAGTGGAGGTGAGCTATGCCTATCCGCTCCTCAGCGTGGGTTACATCGTGACAGCCTTTGCAGGGCAGTTTTTTTTCCAGGAGGCCCTGGGACCCGTGCGCTGGGCCGGGATCGTGGTTATATGCCTCGGGGTCTTTCTTGTTACCCGGAGCGCCTAATGAGAAAGGAATTTCTGCCATTTTCCAGACCATCCATTACAGAAGAGGATATTTCGGCTGTAGTAGACGTGCTCCGTTCAGGATGGATTACCACCGGCCCCAATGTGGCTGAGTTTGAGCGAACATTCTGCGAGTGCGTCGGTTGCAAAAGAGCCGTTGCGCTTTCTTCGGCCACTGCCGGGATGCATCTTGTCTTAAAGGGATTAGGTATCGGGCCCGGTGATGAGGTTATTACCCCTTCAATGACCTGGGTCTCCACAATTAATCTGATAGTCCTGGCAGGGGCTACCCCGGTTTTTGCGGATGTTGACAAGGATACATTGATGATCTCTCCCGATTGGGTTGAGGAATCTATTTCTCCCAGAACCCGGATGATCGTACCTGTTCACTTTGCCGGCGCTGCTGCTGATATGATATCTTTGAGGAGAATTGCCGCCAGGATTGAGGTTCCTCTTGTGGAGGACGCTGCCCATGCCTTAGGCACAAACTATTCAGGTGCGCATGTGGGGAAAGAAGGGACGTCGATTTTTTCTTTTCATCCCATCAAAAACATCACTACTGGTGAGGGAGGGATGTTTTGCTCCGACAATGATGACCTGATAGACCATATCAACCGGTTGAAGTTTCACGGGCTTGGTGTGGATGCCTATGATCGCCAGACACACGGTCGATCTCCACAGGCCGAGGTATTGGAGCCCGGGTATAAATATAATCTGACGGATATGGCGGCGGTTCTTGGTTTGGGGCAGCTTGCTCGCCTTGATGAGTTCAACAGAAAAAGGGCTGCACTCGCCATTAGATACCGCGAGTTGATCTCCGAGATTGATGAGATCATCCCTCTTTCGGTTCCGCCTGATACTACGAGACACGCCTGGCATCTTTTCATAGTCCGTCTTGACACGGACAGGGCAGGGCTCAGCCGTGATGATTTCATGTCTGAACTGAAGCAGAGGAATATCGGAACAGGTCTCCATTTTCGTGCAGTGCATCTCCAGAAATACTACAGAGAATCAATGGACATGCGTCGCGGCATGCTTCCGAACACCGAATGGAATTCAGACCGCATCTGTTCTCTCCCCCTTTTCCCGGATATGACGTTTGAGGACGTGGATGATGTGGTTGAGGCTATTAAGGAAGTTCTGACGGACTCCACAATCCAGGTATGAGTAAATAATGGAAAATCAACAATCAGCAATCTCCATCGTCATTCCCGTGTTTAACGAGGAGAAAAATCTTGAAGAGCTGTTAGAACGGTGCCTGAACACCTGTTTTGCTATGAAGAGGGATTTTGAGATCATCCTCATTGATGATGGGAGTTCCGATGAATCGCGGAATATTATCAAAAAGGCCGCGGAACAGAACCCCGGGAGAATAGTCGGACTCCTCTTAAACAGGAATTATGGCCAGCATTCCGCTATTATGGCCGGTTTTGCAGAGACAAGGGGAGATATCGTTATTACTTTAGACGCAGATCTCCAGAATCCTCCCGAAGAAATTCAGAAGCTGCTCAAGAAGGCCGACGAGGGATTCGATGTGGTTGGAACCGTCAGGATGCACAGGCGCGATACGCTTTTCAGGAGAGGGGCGTCCCTCATGGTCAACAAGGTCGTACAGATGTCTACCGGTGTGGATATGCATGACTATGGCTGTATGCTAAGGGCTTACAACAGACGAGTAGTTGACGCCATGCTACAATGTCATGAAAGGAGCACCTTTATCCCTGTGCTTGCAAACAGCTTTGCAGGGGCTACGGCAGAGATAGATGTAGATCATGCAGAGCGGTCTGCCGGTGATTCAAAGTACGGCTTATGGAAGCTCATTAACCTGCAGTTTGACCTGTTGACCAGCATGACAACTTTTCCCTTGCGGCTCTTGAATCTGCTCGGGGTAATCATATCCACCCTCGGTGTTGGTTTTGGCATATTTCTTTTTGTAATGAGATTGGTCTACGGTCCCGACTGGGCCGCTGCCGGGGTTTTTACCCTGTTTGCCATCCTTTTTATTTTCATCGGGGCACAATTCCTCGGTATGGGACTGCTCGGAGAATATATCGGACGAATCTATAGTGATGTGAGGGCGCGTCCACGATATTTTGTAGAGAATGTTATGGGAAAGAGCAAGCTTAAAAGCAAGCAGTAAACAGTAAGCTGTAGGGAGTAAGCAGTGGGGATCAAGGTATGCGTTCACAGAGTAGTGGAACGGGGGAACAAGACCACGAACCCGAAACAAGTCTAAATCGGGTAAACGTTATATCGATCTCGATCTGTTTGTGCGCAGTTACGTAGCAAGTAACTGAGAGGCAAGAGATTCTGCTTACTACCTACTCCATACTCCTTACTAACAGGAGAGAATATATATGAAAACAGTTGTTTTAGCCTATCATACCATTGGATGCAGGGGCATTGAAGCGCTTCTGCGGAACGGTTTTGAAATTGCCGCGGTTTTTACGCACAAAGATGACCCGGACGAAAATCTCTGGTTTGAATCCGTCGCAGAATTAGCTGCCTCGCGGAACATCCCCGTCTATGCCCCGGCAGATATCAACCACCCCCTCTGGGTGAAGAAGATCAGGGAGATTGCGCCTGACATTATCTTTTCCTTTTACTACCGCAGTCTTATCCGTACCCCTATATTGGATATCCCGCCTGCCGGATGCCTGAACCTCCACGGCTCTTTTCTTCCCAAATATCGGGGCCGATCTCCTATTAACTGGGTTCTTGTAAACGGTGAGAGGGAAACGGGGGTTACGCTGCATTATATGACGCCGCGCCCGGACGACGGCGATATTCTTTGTCAAAAAAGGATTGAAATATCAGATGGTGATACGGCAAGGTCTCTTCATGAAAAGGCGGCAAAGACCACTTCTGAGATGTTGGACGAGATTCTCCCTCTCATCGTGGAGGGTACGGCGCCGCGCGATCCCCAGGATCACTCCAAGGCATCATATTACGGGGGCCGTAGTCCGGAGGATGGCGAAATAGACTGGTCCGGATCTGTCGCGGAAGTCAGGGGCCTTGTCAGAGCTGTAACCCGGCCCTTTCCCGGGGCCTTCAGCCATGTTGGTGACAGGAAGTGCTTCATCTGGATGGTAACGGAAATTGAGGATCGAGGGGAAGGATCAAGATCAGGGACAGTTCTTTCGGCAGATCCTCTGGTCATTGCTTGCGGGAAAGGGGCCGTGGGCGTTGATTTCGGCCAGGCAGAAAATGGCGTGTACATGAGCGGGTCCCAGCTCAGTGCCGAACTCGGTTTGATAGAGGGGATGAGTTTTGGAGAGCGGGCAAGCAGTCGGGTAGAAGCGGACAGGCAAAAGAAGGTCCTGATTCTTGGCGTTGACGGTTTTATAGGGAACGCCTTAAGTGAAAGGCTCTTAGAGAGCGGCAAATACGAAGTGCACGGGATGGACCTGCGGTCTGACTACATTCAGCGTCTCTTGGGCAGGCCCGGATTTCACTTTAATGAAGGTGATATTTCGATTCATCGCGAGTGGATCGAATACCACATAAGAAAATGTGACATCGTAATACCGTTGGTTGCTATTGCTACACCTATTGAGTATACCCGAAACCCCTTGAGGGTTTTTGAGCTTGATTTTGAGGAGAATCTCAGGGTGGTGAGATATTGCGTCAAGTATGAAAAACGGATTATTTTTCCTTCCACCTCTGAAGTGTACGGGATGTGTGAGGATGAGAACTTTGACGAGGATAATTCCAAACTGGTTTTAGGCCCCATCCGGATGCAGCGATGGATTTACTCGTGCTGCAAACAGCTCTTGGACAGGGTTATATGGGCATATGGCGCTCAAAAAGGACTGCAATTTACTCTATTCAGGCCTTTCAACTGGATTGGACCGAGATTGGACAGCCTCATGTCAGCGCGCATTGGCAGTTCACGAGCCATAACACAGCTAATCCTGAATCTTGTTGAGGGCACCCCGATCCAGCTTATAGATTCCGGTAACCAGAAAAGATGCTTTACGGATGTTTCTGATGGTGTGGAGTGTCTTTTCAGGATTATAGAAAACAAAGGTAGTGCTTGCGACGGCAGGATAATCAATATCGGTAATCCCGAAAATGAGGCCAGTATAAGGGACCTGGCCGAGCTTTTGGTGTCTAAGTTTAATGAGCATCCTCTGCACTCTAAATTCCCCCCCTTTGCCGGTTTCAGGGAGGTTGAAAGCAGGACCTATTATGGGGAAGGCTACCAGGATATGGATCACCGCAAACCGAGTATTCAAAATGCCAGGCGGCTGTTGAACTGGACTCCTGCTATTGAACTTGAACAATCCGTCGAGGAAACCTTAGACTTCTTCTTGCGGGAAGCCATCAGGTGTGGAGAGTTTGAGATCTTAGATGCAGTAGGCGGTAGGGAGTAGGGAGTAAGCAGTAGGGAGTAAGCAGTAGGGAGTAAGCAGTAGGGAGAAGGCAGTAGGGAGTTGTCAGAGTTATTAACTCAACAGCGACCTCATGTAGCAAGCGACTGGGACATAGCGGAATCTGCTTACTGCCTACTCCATACTCCCTACTATCAAGAAGGGTTTCCCATGCATATTGGCCTGAGGATCGACGTTGATACCTTCAGGGGAACGAAATATGGCGTCCCGGCGTTGTGCAGGCTTCTATCTGATCATGCAGTCAGCGCATCGTTTTTCTTTTCGGTTGGGCCGGATAACATGGGCCGGCATCTGTGGCGATTGATCCATCCCCGTTTTTTCCTGAAGATGCTGAGGACAAAGGCTTCAAGTCTTTATGGGTGGGACATCCTGTTCCGTGGTACTCTTTGGCCGGGACCTGTGATCGGCCGGAAGTTAGGCCATATCATACGCTTTGTCTCGGATGCCGGGCATGAAGTTGGGTTGCATGCCTGGGATCATCACGGGTGGCAGGCAAACATAGAAAGGATGAAGAGTGATGCCATATTTGACTCTTTAGACAGGGGGATTGCCCTACTCACGGATATCCTCGACCGCCAACCTACCTGTTCAGCAGTTCCTGCCTGGAAATGCAACGACCTTGTCCTCTTGGAAAAGGTCAGATTCCCTTTTAGTTATAACAGTGATTGCAGGGGTGAAGAAATTTTTTTCCCCTTGATTCGGGGAGAGGCAATTTCTCAACCCCAGATCCCGGTTACTCTGCCAACATACGACGAAGTAATCGGGCATAATGGCATATCAGATGCGAATTATAATGATTATATCCTTTCTCTTATGAGACCGGAAAAGCTCAACGTTTTGACCGTACACGCTGAAGTGGAGGGAATTATTTGCCTCGAGATGTTTGATCGGTTTCTGAAGATGGCACGGTCCATCGGGGCAGACTTTGTCCCCCTTAAAGCCCTTCTTAGTGGTTTCCAGGGGATTAGACTCTCTACAATTGCTGCTAAGGAGATTCCAGGCCGCGATGGATGGGTGTCCTGTCAGGAAGTGGGGGAATAGAAAATTTAGGGTGAGCCCTTAGATATGAAGAAGTATTCTGTTGCCATAATAGCCCTTTTCCTTATCCTCTATATCCTGCCGCTTGGGTTGCGGCCCATTTCTATTCCGGACGAGTCACGGTACGCTGAGATCCCGCGTGAAATGATTGCTTCAGGAGAGTGGGTTGTCCCCTACCTCAACGGGCTTAGATATTTCGAGAAACCGGTATTAGGGTATTGGCTCAATGCTCTCTCCATAACCCTGTTTGGTGAAAACGCATTCTCCATACGTCTTACCTCAGCCCTGGCAACCGGTATTTCGGCCTTCATGGTTTTCTTTCTGATAAGGAAATTTGGAGGGGGATCCCGGACCGGAATTCTTGGGGCAGCAGCGTATCTCACCTGTCTGCTGGTATTTGCCCTTGGGATTATAAACATCTTAGACAGCATGCTTTCGATGTTCCTGACCGGGGCCATGGCATCTTTTTTTTTCGCTTACAAGGAAAAAAGGTTTTCAAAAAAAATTGCTTTTCTTGCCTTATTCGGGTTCTTTTGCGGCCTTGCATTTCTCATAAAGGGATTCTTAGCCTTTGCAGTGCCGTTCTTAACGATTGTGCCCTTTATGCTCTGGGAGCGAAGCTTCAAGGAACTAATCAAGATCTCCTGGGTTCCGCTTTTAGCGGTTTTAATTGTTACGCTTCCCTGGTGCATAATGGTTCATCTTCGTGAGAGCGATTTCTGGAACTATTTCTTTTGGACCGAACATATTAAACGATTTATTTCCCCCATTCCGGGCCAGCATCCGAAGCCCTTTTGGTACTTTATTCCCATATTGGCGGGAGGAGCGTTACCGTGGATATTTCTTCTCCCTGCCTTTTTTTCAGGAGCAAAAGGCGCAGTCCGGAACAAAGATTCGCTCGTCCGCTTTGCCATATGCTGGTTTCTGTTTCCTTTTTTGTTCTTTTCAGCCTGCAGCGGCAAGCTCGTTCCCTATATACTCCCATGTTTCCCGCCCCTTGTTATAATTATTGCGATCGGACTTGTGAACTACTTTGAAAGAGGCAAGCAAAAAGCATTTGCCATTTGTGCGTCATTCTTCGCTGTTTTGACGGGGGGAGCTGCGGTGGGGCTTGTGGCTAACCAAACGACGGATCTCTTTGGTTTCAGAGCCTATGACGGGCCGGAAACCTGGAAGTGGGTTGTGGCAGCAGCAGGCCTTTTAATATGGAGCAGTGGCTGCTTTCTATCTGCGATGGGATCCGATTCCAAAAAAAAACTGGCGTTATACGCCATCGCTCCCCTGATGCTTTTGTTCAGCGTTCATTTTGTCTTGCCGGATCAGGTGATGGAGGAAAAAGCGCCGGGAGTTCTTTTATCGCGCAATCGTAATATGGTCAATGCTGGGACGATGATTGTTTCGGATGAATACCTGGTTCATGCGGTCTGCTGGTTTTACAGACGGGATAATATCTATCTTTTGGAAAAAAGCGGTGAACTCGGGTACGGACTGGAGCGTGAGGAATCAAGCCTTTCTCGCCTGTTAACCATCAAAGAACTCAGGGAAATTATTAACAGCAATTCCGGCAAACGCCGGGTAATACTTATAGCTGAAGAGAAACGCTACAGACAATGGATGAGTCTGCTGCCCGAACCGGAATTTAAGGACATTGATAATGGTTTTGTTTTTCTCAGATTTTAGGAATTCCTCACCCGTTCACATTTATCATCAAATAAATTCCTAAGAAAAGAAAGAGGCTGTTTGCGAGCCAGGCTGAAAGAAGGGGCGGTAGAATCCCTGCAAAACCTAAGGTCCGGGAAAGCCCCAAAATAAGGAGATATGTAAAACAGAGCACAATACCGAAGGAAACAGCCACAGGTGTGCTCATATCTTTTTTCCACAGGGCAACCGGAATCCCGATAAGCGCCATAATCAGGATAACAAAGGGGAAGGCGATCTTTATGTTTACGTCGACAAAATACTTTGTAGCATTATAACCTTCTGCCCTGAGCCTTTCAGCAAATCGCTTTAGCTGCTGATAACCCATCTCTTCCGGCTCTTTTTCTTCTCTTACAAAATCCTCCGGCCTTTCGGGAAGTCTTAATTCAAGTTGCTGGAATCTGCTCAGATTGTAGCCCCCGTCGTTCTCGAGATCTTGAGTAATACCGTTCCTGATCTGCCATATTCCATCCTTCCAGATTCCTGATCGTGCATCTATTCTCTTGATCAACCGGAAAGAGGAATCAAAGAAATAGAAGGTCGGTTCCACCATAATCATCTTATCGTTATCGAATTGCTTTATCCAATAGATGGAGTTTTCTCCTTTGTGCCAGATGTGATTTTGACCGTGAAAACCCCCTTTTTTCTGTTTTTTGACATCTACTCTCCAAATTTCATTTGCCTTGGAACTGGTAATAGGGACAATTATCTCTGAAAAGATGAACAGTGCGATTGACAGGAATAGTGCTGTGATGATGAGCGGCTGAGAGATTTTCCACACGTTAGCCCCGCACGCTTTCAGGGATGTGATTTCGTTGTTTTTTTTCATCAAACTGAACATGATAATGATGGTAGTAAGGGTGGCGACGGGCAACATCTGAACAGCGATGGAGGGAATCTTGTAGGCAAAATAAGAAAACATTACACTCTTCGGTGAATTGGCCTTTATGAAGTCATCAACACCGCTGGCAAAATCGATCATCAGATAGATTGCTATAAAAACAGCTTGGCATATGATTAGAAGTTTAAAAAACTCCCTGATGAGATATCTTGCCAAAACACTCATGTTTTTAGAACCTCTGTCCGTCAGTGATCTAAAGTGATTTTAGGCACTTAAATCACTTCACTTGCCCCCTGGTGGATTCAGGCGCTGCGGCAGCAGGAGCAGGGGGGGCGGTGTTACGGCCTTGTCAGGCCAGGGAGCCAGTCCTGTGAGTTGGAAAAATTCCTCGTTGCCCACCATAACATTGGTGCTGTTTGCGGCCACCGGGCGAAACATGCCCCAGCGATTGACCTTGGACCAGTCATCAGGGCGTATATTTACGAGGAGGGGCTCCTCTCTCCCAAGGCGTTTGAGGCTCTCTTCCCCCTGAAGAAAAAATTCCTTATGATCTCCTATGGTACTCCCGAACTTCAGCTCGCCAGTGTTATCCACCAGGATTGTCCGTCGGTGTGTGTAAAAACTCAGTCCCTGGTCGTAGTTTCGCCATTCCGCTATTTTTATCCGTGCCGGCAGAGGGCCGGGCATGGCCTTTATAAACTCGCCCACTTTTCTGTATTTGGCCACGGTCGGAACGATCATAATCATGGAGGGCATAAGCGCGATTAGGACAAGACCCGTGGCGGCCGGAATCAATTTCCGCTTAAAGGTGGCAATCCCTAACATTATGCTTCCAAAAAAAAGTGCACACTGGGCGGCTCTGACAGGCCAGACCAATGCACTTGCAGGGAGCATATCTTGACTTTTAGCATAATAGGAGACGACCGGGATAGGGATAAGGAGCAGGGCCGCAGTAATCCCGGCACACCAGCGGGCGGAAGCCCTTGTTAGCCCCCCGTTTGTAAGGTACGATGCGATCAGTAGGGCCATTGCCGGATAGCCCGGCAGGATGTATGGAACGAGTTTGCTCCGGCTGAGGCTGAACAGCCCCACAACGGCTACGACCCATATGACCAGGAATATAACTCCTTCGGATTCATTAGCTTTCTGATCCCCGTTTGTGGTCTTGCGTAAATCTCCTCGTTCATCTTTTTTTCGACGCAAATTTGTGGGGAGCTTAATGGCTCTTGCAGCGCGCTTGAGCGCCGTTGCGATGGCAGGGAAAAAGAGGGAGGTCCAGAGCAGCATACCAAAGGGAAAGATGACTAAAAAGAACCAGATCGGTCTTGAGTGTTCTGCACTCACCAGACGACCGAAATGCTGTACGACAAAGAAGAAATGAGCAAATTCAGGGTTTCGGGAGCTCACTGCGAGATGCCATGGGAGTACAATGAGGGCGAAGATCAACAGCCCGGGGAGCCATGCCATAGCACGGAGTACGTTGAAGTCTCGCCTTACGATCATAAAGGCGAAGAGAATCAATCCTGTCAAGGCAATGGCGGCAATCCCTTTGGTCATACAGGCCAGGCCCATGCACGTCCAGGCGGCACAAAACCAGAGCCGCTTGATTTGCCTTGACGATGCAACATAGCCTAACCACCAGGTCCCCCAGGTTGCGGTAAGAAATAAGCTAAAGAGGCCATCGATTATCGGCAGACGGGCCAGTATCAGAGGGACCAGGCTGGTAAGATATACCCAACCAGCCATAACACCGGTCCGCATCCCGAAAAAACGCTTTCCCAATGCCATTATTAAGAGAACCGTCAGAAAACCTGCCAGGGCGGGCACAATACGGACTGCCCATTCCTGTTGCCCAAAGAGAGCCATTGAGCCGGCAACAGCCCAGTAAAAGAGGGGGGGTTTTTCAAAGTACTTTACATAATTGAGGTGGGGGGTGATGAAATCCCCGCTCTCCAGCATCTCACGGGGGATTTCCGCGTAACGCCCCTCATCGGGGTCCAACAGAGGGTATCCGCTCAGGCCTGCAAAGTAGATGACCGCAGCCAACGTCAGCACAAGAATCATGCGAACTTTGGATGATCGCTCTCCTTCAGCTTTTGACCTATTTCCTGACAAGTCGAATGATCTCCTTTGATGTGTACTCTGCGACATCGGCTAATCCGTCAAGGGGCATAAAAGACAAGGCATTGGCACAAAAAAGAGATGTGACAGATGCGGGGAATTCCTCGTCTGCCAAATAGAAGATGTAGTAAAGGGCAATTTTAGGAAGAGGGTAGAGGATAAAAGAGAAGTCTCCGTCACGGCCGTCTTTTCCGTCAAAAACCGTTTTGATTGCCTCTCCCCTTTCTTTTACCAGAGGGACATAGGGGACAAGCACCCTCTCACTGTTGGCGCTGAAGGCGCCTTGATAGGGCATGCTTCCCGGAAAGTCTTTGAATGATTTAAAAGGCTCAAGCCGGAGCTGCTCCGGGTTTGCATTGAGCGCATAAAGGGAGACGATCAGGCCTTTTGGATCAACACTCTCACTATGAGATAAAGTCACCTTTTCATGATCAATAGAGCAATCTTGCCCAAAGGCACGGAGTAAAAGAGAATCACCGCTCCTTTCTGCTCCAAGAGATCTGTGTAGACGGGAAGGTGGTTGAGAAAAAAGCTTTGAAAGATTTCTTGTTATGATCTTTTCATAATTTGTGGTCACGGGAAATGTCCCCTCAAGATAGAATTTACCACATATTTTTTATTGTATGATAAAACAACTTCTGGCACTCGAAGACGACCTCATTGCGATACTTGTCCCTTTTCCACCAGTTATCTGCCTTAAAATCAGAATACCGGGAAGGGGAGATCATGATCTCCAATTTTTCCCCGTCAAAAACCTTCTTAAAAATCAAATAGACCAGTCTGGCGCGGGAGGGGGATGTCACAATAATAATGGACCTGTACTCTTTTCCCATGACCACTTCCCTGACCTCTTCTGCCTCTTCCTGGATGCTATCCACAGCAAGTTTACCCACTATAAAGGCAGATCCTGGAACATTTAAGCTCTTCAGTGTACTAATAAAAAGCCCGCTCGTTTCAGGATAGCGGCCCCCTTGTTCCTTGAGGATCTGAAGGCCATCGGGAGGGGTTTCTTCAGGTATAAAGATGCGGGGAGCTAAGCCTCTCTTGTAAAGCTCGGCAGCCATCAGGCTCTGTTCAAGAGGGCTGCCCGGTGTACATACGATCAGATCCGCCTTTTTTAGGGGATGTTCAAAAATCAAATAGTTTCCGAGAGCGGTCAAAATGGGCAAGCGGTAATAAGAGATAACCATATAAGCGATGACCAGGATAAAAAAAACCCATTTTACAATGCTCGGTCCTTTAAACCGCTTTGATCCCGGTTCTATTGGTCGACCGCCCATAAATTCTGTCCCCCGCTTTTCCTTGAAATCATCCGTTCGGGGTTTTTCTTTCGAAGCCTGGGGCACTATCCATTCGGAAAGGATAGAGGCAGCGTCCTTATTGTTCCCGGCCTTCTTCTTAAGGCTTGACAATGATACCTTCATATTGCACCTCTAAAAGTTTGAGATAATATCTGCAATCCCTTTTTTAAATCATATCAGATTTGGCCTATTTAGCCAATGAAATACCGGAGGGGTCTGTTTTTTCGGTGATGAAAAGAGCTGGTGAGGATATGAAATCGAAAATCCTCATAAAATATCTTTGTTTTTTAAAAACTCGGGTGGAAAAATTTTGTTGACTGAAAAACATGATTTTGATATAATCTATTTTTTCAAGCGATTCTATTATAATTGTTCCTCGGTAGCTCAGTTGGTAGAGTCCCGCTGAAGCGGGATTAACCACCT
>CAZFSF010000038.1:0-3248 GCA_964522045.1 uncultured Desulfobacteraceae bacterium | reverse complement strand
GGGATTAACCACCTTGTTGAAATATCATTGTTCCTCGGTAGCTCAGTTGGTAGAGTCCCGCTGAAGCGGGATTAACCACCTTGTTGAAATATCATTGTTCCTCGGTAGCTCAGTTGGTAGAGCGGGTGGCTGTTAACCACCTTGTCGGCGGTTCGAGTCCGTCCCGAGGAGCCATCAAAATCAAGGCCCTGTCTCATTCGAGGCTGGGCCTTTTCTATTGATTCCCATGGCCAATTGGATATATATCATCCAAAGCGCAAGCACGGGGAGATTTTACTGTGGTCAGAGCAGTGACGTAGAACGTCGCCTCAGACAGCATAACGACCCTGAATATCGTCTTTCAAAAACAACAAAGAGGTTTGATGGTCCCTGGCTGCTTGTCTGGACAAAAGAATGCACAACCCGGGGTAAGGCTATGAAACTGGAGAAGAAAGTCAAGAAAAGAGGTATCAGTAGATTTCTGAAAGACGCTCAGTCGGTAGAGTCCCGCTGAAGCGGGATTAACCACCTTGTCGGCGGTTCGAGTCCGTCCCGAGGAGCCATCAAAATCAAGGCCCAGTCTTCCCAGGCTGGACCTTATTCCATGGAACGAATTTTGCCGTTACGGATTCATTATTTTGAATCTTTTTTTGAAAGGAGGGGAAAATGTTTAAGATATTAGACGAAAGCGAAGGCAATGTGGTGGGTGTTGAGATTAGCGGTGAGTATACAAAAAAGGATGTGGAGGACCTGGAAAAGATATTTGAGGACAAGGCTGCAGAAGGATATGACCGTTTAAATATCCTATTCAAGATTGACAATCTGGCCATAGGCAAAATTCACATAAACGCCTTCATCGAGGACGCCTGGTATGCAATGAAGCATATTAACCAGATGCGTCACCTGGCGATCGTAGGAGACAGCAAGCTGGAAAAGGTCCTTGTTGAATTAGACAACAAGCTGTTCGGAAAGAAGAAGGATGAACTCATTGAGAAATACTTTAATGTGGCTGATATAAACAAGGCATGGGAATTTGTCCGCAGTTGAACAGTATCCTCAGTGGAGAGGATTCAGTACAACTGGATCTTCCCATTTTCAACAATCAATCCGCCTGCCTGGATTGACCTGCGAAGTTAGGGCTATCCGCGATAAGGCTTTCCATAGTTACCATAAAAGACCTTTTCATACTGAAGGTCTTTTTTGCTCCAAGGCGGCTTTTTTTCAATGGGATAACCGATGGCGATCATTGCTTCCACTTTTAGGTGTTGTGGAATGTCAAGAATCTCAGATATATAGTCATCCGATCGCTTGACTTCGCTGTGCATCCTTTCTCTGATCTGAATCCAGCAACTTCCGAGGCCCATAGACTCGGCTGCCAGATGGATGAAGATAGAGGCAATGGATGCATCTTCAATCCATACACTGCTTTTTGCTGGATCCGCACAGACCACCATGGCTAATGGCGCATCCTTTAGAAATGTGGCGCCATGGGGTTTGGCCTTTGAAAGCCTTTCCAGTACCGTTCGCTCATTAACAATTATGAACACCCACGGGTTGGACCCCATGGATGAGGGGGCGCGAAGGGCCGCTTCAACCAGCATCTCCAGCTTTTCAGTTTCCACCGGTTTTTTTTCATATCTTCGAATGCTCCGGCGGTTTCGGATGAGAGAAAAAAACATAATAAACTCCTTCCTTCAGATTTCTAATCCTCTTTTCCTTACTTTAACTTGAAAGAATAAGATTACTTCAGTAGTGTTGCCTATTTTCGTTAACCCTAAGGTCGCATAGAATTTGAGTTCGGTTTTTACTACCTGGTATCGGATCGCCCGAGTCACGTTCAGCAACTGCCTGTTTAAAGCCTACTTCTTCCGTACGTTGCTTAAACCAAACACCTTCAGGACTATGTCTGGCCATACCATCGAAAAGAGTCGCGATTGTTTGGGTGCTTGCCATCCCCATATTTTCATAAGCCTGATTGACCATCATTTTCATCATCATAAGCTGATTCTTTGGTACACCTTTAATTCGATTTGTCAGCTGATTAACTGCCTCATCTAATTCTTCTATGGGTGCCGACTGGAAAATAAGTCCAATTTTCTCTGCTTTTGACCCGGATATTAGGTCCCCTGTAAATAGCATTTGTTTGGCCTTTTCCGCGCCTAATCGGTATATCCACATGGCTGTGGTCGGACAGCCCCAAACACGCGAAGGTGGATAACCGATACGCGCTTTTTTATTCATAATAATAATGTCACAGCATAAAGCAATATCGCTACCTCCAGCAACCGCGTCGCCATGGACGCGACCTATGACGGGTTTATGACATCTCCAGATAGACATAAAGTTATGCGTACAGCGACTCATGAAATTGTAGTCAATCATGGGATCCCATGGCATCTCCTGGATAGCTGGATTGGTGCCCGGTTTCTCCGCGTAGGCCTTTAAATCATATCCACCACAAAATCCACGTCCGGCGCCTGTCAGCACAACTACATGCACAGAATCATCATTATTGGCATGACCAAAAGCCGCGGCTATATCTTCCGGCATGGTTTCACTGATTGCGTTAAAACGTTCAGGGCGATTCAATGTAATCGTGGCAACCCGATCCTTCGATTCATACAAAACAGTACCAAAATTCATAATCAGTTTTCTCCTCATTCTTTGTGCTTGATATTAATCGCCCATGCTTCAGCCACTTCGGGATTACGTTCAAAAAAATTTCTCCGAACTCCATTCTTAACCCCATTCAATGGACATGCGAAATTCATGCATTGGGAACAAAGAAACGTTCTTAATGTCATGAAAAAACCTGCAACTGTTAGAAGATAAACGATTAGCAGAAAGATTTGAAAGCCGGAAATCAGAAAAAAGAAAGGGTATCCCCATACAAGTGCAAAACCAAAGAAAAATACAGCCTTTTCCAAGAATGTCATTGGGCCGGGCCGATATTTCCATATTTTGAGCGAACCGTAATTTGCCCAACATTTTAGTGAATTTCCTTCTTCAGCATAATGAGGACAATGGGAGCACATTACCCGGATTTCAATAAAACCAAAATATCCGATTATCATAATCAGCCATGGAATTAACCCCCATTCACTTATGTGATAAATTCCAGCCCCTCCTAATAGAAAAGAGGGGGAGGCAATCAAAAGGAAATGTATCAAATCTCTGATCGCAAAATGACAATGCAGAGTTTTAGAAACTGTGCAGTTATCACATGTCTCAGATATGCATGTTGCAATTGGTTTGTTTGGATCTAAGAA
>CAZFSF010000037.1:0-22151 GCA_964522045.1 uncultured Desulfobacteraceae bacterium | reverse complement strand
GAGGCGGGGGGTTGAACAGGAACCCATTGGCTTCTTGTTGGCTCACTTTGCTTACCAGTTCCCTATGACCCGTCGACACCTTATCAAAAAACTCCTTAGTTGGAGCAAGATGGCTCTCTTGTTAGCCTTTTTCCCGTCTTGTTCGGTTTTCAGGCTTACTGATGCAGAGGGGAACACAAACCGGGCCTCTGCTCAGACCCATGGGCTTAGTCTCAGGGAAATCGCGCGTAAGAAGATCCATCACGGCAATGACCGTTTTATCAGTCCCTTTGGTGCGGGAGGGCATAAGAATCTCTGGCAGATCTTAAGGTGGAAGTTGTTTAGCGAAAACCGTTTCAAGGCCTACTACGAACGGGAGTGTGTGGTCCCCGTTTCTATTGACTGGGGACCTGTCAGGAGCAACAAAGGGCTTTCCATCACGTTTATCAAGCATGCCGGCATGATGATAAAGGACGTGGATAAGTATATCCTTGTGGACCCTATTTTTTTTGATCTCTCATGGTTCATCAAGGATTTTACGCCATTGGCCTCTGATATCAAAGAGATGCCTATCCCTGATCATGTCCTGATTACTCACGGTCATTATGACCACTTAGACAAGACTTCCTTAAGTATTCTTGACAAAGAGACCCACCTGATTACGCCTCTGGGCTATAACGATGTTTTTGATGACTTAGGGATGAATCGACGGACACAATTGGACTGGTTTGACACCTTTGAAGAGGGAGGGAGAAGAATCACGCTCCTCCCCTGTAACCACTGGACCATGCGCAATCCCTTGGTCGGACCCAACACGTCTTTGTGGGGTTCTTTTCTGTACAAGACGAAGAGTGGGGCTACAATCTTTATTTCAGGTGATACGGGCTATTTTCAGGGTTTCAGAGAGATTGGAGAGGAATTCTCTATAGACCTTGCGATTTTCAACCTCAGTGCCTATGAACCCCGTTGGTTCATGTCCGCCGGGCACATAAACCCTCGAGAAACAATGCGGGCGTTTCGGGAACTCCGGGCTAAGCATCTCCTCATTGTTCACTGGGGGACATTTCGCTTAGGGGACGAACCTATCTATTTCCCACCGGTTCAGCTCAAGCAGGAGCTGGCTAAGGAGGATCTTTCTGATCGTCTCTTGGAGTTAGGCCATGGGGAAACCCTCAGTTATGAACCCGAGGGGTGCGGAACATAAGAGGCCAGAGCATATTGTTTGGAAGAAGGTGATATAGTGGCACTCCCAGAATCTCAAAACCCGAATAGCCTGGCAATTGCCGGGTTCCTGGCCCCCTTTGTGGCGGCAGGGATCACCGGGCTCTTGCTCCTCGGCTTAGGGGAGGATCTCAAGCCTTTCAAGGTCTCGATTGCCTATTTGACAATTACCCCTCTAATTCTTTTGACAGGGATTGTTCTATCTCTAAAATCTATCCCGCTTGTCCAGGAACTTGGTGACAAGGATTATGCCTATTCGGGCCTAATTTTGAATATTCTTTTCCTTATTGTTTATATCACATCTTTAATTTATTTCTTTTCCTCGCCTAATTAGAATAAAGCCGCAAAAAAGCACAAAATTCACAAAACTTCAAATTGGTCCGCACTAATATGGATGGTCTCGTAAAAAGTCTCCAAGGCTGTCACTCCCGCGGACAAAATGGCCTGAATTACTGGTCAGGATTGCGAATTTGACGTTTGAATGTATATTTTTTTCTAATCCCTCAATTCCTCAATCCCTAAATTCCTTAATTTATAATGTCGGTCCACCCAGATAAGGGATATATGTAGTGGTGCGGCTTTACTTGACCACACTATACCGTGTTTGATCAGAACAACTCGGCAAAACAAATAAATATTTCCCAAATAGTTTATTTTCTTATTTTTTTCTTGACAAACGGGATTTTTTTAGTGATAGTGTCACAAAGTGGAGTAAAGTGGAATAAAGTGTCACGAAAATGCTATGTTTAGAGGACGTTCAAAACATACCCTTGACGACAAGGGCCGGTTAGCAATTCCGGCAAGGTTCCGGGAAGTATTAGACCGGAAAGGTGATCTTTGCCTGATGGTCACCAGCAGGGATAATTGTCTCTGGGCTTTTACGAGAGACGATTGGCAGACCCTTGAAGAAAAGGCGGCTAATCTTCCCCTGTTTGATAAGGCAGGGATCGCCTTTTTAAGGGGTTTTATCTCATCCGCAGTGGAATGTCACGTTAAGAGTGGGAGAATCACGATACCTCCCAGTTTGAGAGACGATGCAGGATTACAAAAAGAGGTGGTATTAGCCGGACAGCTGAAGAAATTTGAGATCTGGGACAGAAGAAGATGGGAGGAGGAATTTGAAAGAGTCAAAGATGCCTTTCCAGAGGCAAGCCCGTCTCTCTTGGAACTGCGAATTTAAGAAGGTTCAATCTTGGAATACCTTCATATGCCGGTGCTTGTAAAGGAGGTCGTCAAGCACCTTGTCCATGATACTGAAGGAGTATATGTAGACGGAACCGCAGGCACCGGCGGTCACAGCGTAGCTATTTTAGAGAGATTGGCCGGAAGAGGTCGCCTGATCTGCTTGGACAGAGACCCTGACGCTGTCTGCCTGTCAAAGAAAAGACTGTCCACCCCAGGCGATAAAGTTTGCGTGATTAACAAGAATTTTGCTGACCTGGATGGAGTCTTGAAAGACCTCGGCATCAGGAGAGTTGAGGGTGTTTTATTAGATTTGGGGATGTCATCCTACCAGCTTGAGAAATCTGGCAGGGGGTTTAGCTTTAGCAGAGGGGAGCCTCTCGACATGAGAATGAATCCCGACAACGACCTTGTTGCAAGTCATCTTGTAAACGATATCCCTCCGAAGGAACTCGAACAAATATTGCGAGATTATGGCGAAGAAAAGAACGCCAAATCGATTGTCAGGGCCATTGTTAGAGAGCGCGCAAAAGGGCCAATTGAAACTTCGTCCCAATTAGCTGGTTTGATTGATGCAGTATCTCCCAAGTCTCGTCGGTATAGGGCGAGGCACCCCGCAACACGAACATTTCAGGCCCTCAGAATAGCAGTAAATAAAGAATTGCAGAATATCGACACATTTCTTAACAAAATCCCTTCGTTGTTGGCGCTAAACGGGAGGCTTGTGGTGCTCTCCTACCATTCACTTGAAGATCGACGCGTTAAACGCGCGATCATTCAATGGGAGAAGCCGTGTTCCTGCCCTCCTGATTTTCCTCATTGTGTCTGCGGGAAGGTTCCCCTTTTTAGACGCCTGTTCAAAAAGGGTTTGAAACCGAGCCAGGAAGAGATTGACAAGAATCCGAGAGCACGCAGCGCTATCATGAGGGCTGCAGAAAGGGTTTCGCCATGACAAGACCAGAGAAGGTGTCAAGAATGATGGTGTCCCGCAATGCTAAGACAGGTATTCGGGTCAGGAATTCCCGGTTTAAAAAGCGCAGGTCTCGTTTCACGAGAAAACAGGTTCTTTTGATTATCCTGATGTTGTTCTTCTTCATGGGAAGCGGCATCAGCTACGTATGGTCAACTTTTGAAAAAACTCAGATCGGTTATGACCTCAGTCAATTAAAGAAAGAAGAAATGAGGCTTCAAGAGATAAATCAGAAACTGAGATTGGAATTAGCCCTCTTAAAATCGCCTCAAAATTTGGAGTCAAAAGCCGTTAAGGATCTGGGACTGAGACAGCCCACCCCTGAACAGATTGTCATGTTGCCATGAAGGTTAAGGAAAAGAAATGGATTCGATTCCGCATTTATGTGGTAACCACCTTTTTCTTGCTCGGTTTCGGGGCAATCCTTGCCAGGGCCTACCAGCTCCAGGTCTTAGAAAGTGATTATCTGCAAGGCACTGCTGAAAACGGTATAATCGGGACAACCAAACTCCCTCCCGAACGCGGAACCATTTATGACAGGGAAGGGAATGAACTGGCCCTCAGTGTGCATGTAGGGTCTGTTTTTGCCCATCCAAAACAGATTAAAGAAAAAGGCAAAACAGCGAGACAATTGTCCAAGATCTTGGGTGAAAAGAAGACCGAGATCCTTAAACTCCTGAGACGCGATCGTTCTTTTGTATGGATAAAAAGGAAAATTTCCCCAACCCTGACCCAACAGGTGTCAGGTCTGAAAATAGATGGTATCGGTGTGACTACGGAAACCAGGCGGTACTATCCCGGCCGGGAAATTGCCGCTCACCTGATCGGTTTTTCCGGCGCTGATAATCAGGGATTAGAAGGGCTTGAAAAGATATATGACGACTCTTTGAAAGGCCCAGAACATAGACTTATCCGCATGCGGGATGCATTGGGCCGGTCCTTCTCCATTAACAGAACAGACCCTTCAGGCCGGGGGATGCACCACCTGCTCCTCACAATCGACAAAGAGATTCAGTACAAGGCCCAGCAGGTCCTCAAAATCGCGGTAAAAAAGACAAGAGCCAGAGGGGGACACTGTATTGTCGTAAATCCGGAGACGGGTGAGATCTTGGCCATGGCCGTGGTTCCGGAATTTAACCCCAATACTTTTTCCAAATATAGGCCGAATCAATGGAGAAACCGGATCGTTACCGACTGTTTCGAGCCAGGCTCCACCCTAAAGGCGTTTCTTTTAGCGGCATCTTTAGAGGAATCAGTAGTAACACCTCTTTCCAGATTTTATTGTGAAGAAGGGGCATATAAGGTCGGTGGGCGTGTGGTCCACGATACTCACAAGTATGGCAAATTGAGTGTTTCGGATATCATCGTATATTCCAGCAATATCGGAGCCATAAAGATTGGCCAAAAGTTGGGATATGCAAGATTTTGCAGCTACTTAAAAAAATTTGGGTTTAGCAGCAAAACAGGTATTGGACTGTTGGGGGAAAGAAAAGGCTTTATCAGAGAAGCAGAAGAAGCAAGAACGATCGACCGGGCAACGCTCTTTTTTGGACAGGGGATGAGCGCCACATCTTTACAGCTGACAATGGCGATGGCGGCAATTGCAAATGGAGGGAAACTGATGCGTCCTTATGTTGTCAAGAAAATAGTCGACGAATCGGGTGGCTTGGTTCAAGAGATTCACCCTAAGGTGGTCCGAAGGGTTATCTCAACACGGACAGCATTGAGAGTGGCCAAAATCCTTGAAGGTGTCGTAGGCAGTGAGGGCACGGCGCCAAAGGCCGCCATCCGTGGATTCAGGGTTGCGGGAAAGACCGGAACCTCGCAAAAAGTTGATCCTAAGACAAAGAGGTACTCGAAAAGCAAATACGTCGCAATTTTTGTGGGTTTTGCCCCTATAGAGAGGCCGAAATTGGTGATTTTGGCGCTGATCGATGAACCAAAGGGCATCGTATACGGGGGATTGGTTGCGGGGCCTGTTTTCAAGGATGTGGGATCCTGGTCTCTTAATCACCTCAAGGTTAATCCTCAGCCGGACTTACTCGCAGTGGCCGAGGCCAAAGCAAAGGCGTTAGTCTCAGATCCTCCTGAAGATTCCGGTAACAGCGAGAAATCGGAGGGAGTGAATAAGATTGCAGGTGAACTTAGACAGGGAGTGTTGCCCGATTTTAAGGGTATGGGCATGAGAGAGGTCCTCAAGAGGGGAAGGGCTTTGGGCCTGAAGGTAAGTTTAAAAGGTTCTGGATTAGCCGTAAAACAAAGGCCGGAGGCCGGATCGCCACTCAATGCTGTCAATAGTGTAAGCGTGAGCTTCAACCCACCGGGATAGGATAGATTGAATAAGAGTAACCTCATTTCCTAATCCTAATCTTAATCATAATCATAATCTGCTCAAACTCAAAATGATTACGATTAAGATTACGATTAAGATCATGAATCCAACTTCAATCTTCAGTTATTATCAAGTGATCCGTAAAAAGACAGTATGCGAATAAAACAGCTTATAGATGGCATGGAAATCGTTGATTTCCAGGGCGACCCTGATTTGGAGATAACAGATATTGCCTATGATTCTCGCGCGATAGAGCCTGGCGCCCTGTTTGTCGCCTTGAAAGGTTATGCACAGGATGGCCATCATTTCATCGGGGATGCGATTTCAAAAGGCGCCTTGGCGGTGGTTTCGGAATTGCCCCCACGTCCCCGTGGGTTTCCGAACGAAAACGAGGTCACCATGATTCAGGTCTCGGACTCCCGTGAAGCGTTATCGCGACTTGCTGTCAGGGTTTTTGATAGTCCTTTTGAACAGATAAATTTGATAGGTATCACGGGGACTAATGGGAAGACCACTACTGCCTACCTCCTTGAATCGATTCTCGTTGCGGCCGGGAGAAAGCCGGGGGTGATAGGGACCATTAATTACCGATTTCCAGGTCATGTCAGGGAAGCTCCGGTAACTACGCCCGAATCCTTAGACCTTATGCGGATTTTACGCGAGATGGCCGATAGCGATGTTAGCGATGTAGTAATGGAGGTCTCTTCTCATTCTTTAGATCAGGGAAGGGTCAGAGGATGTCCTTTTCGTGTGGCCATCTTTACGAACATTTCCAGGGACCATCTCGATTACCACAGGTCCATGGAGGCGTATTTTGAGGCAAAAGCCCTTCTTTTCAGATCTCTGACACATCAAGGGACTGGGGATCCGGCCAAGGCGGTGATTAATACTGATGATCCAAGGGGAAAAGAACTGATCAAACTGACAGACGCCCAGGTCATAACATATGGCATGGGGAAAGAGTGCGATGTAAGGGCGGAGGAGATCAACGTAAGCAGGGCAGGTCTAACGGCCAAACTCATAACCTCTAAAGGTGAAGCGGAAATAGTATCCGCACTCATAGGGGAATTCGATATATATAACATCATGGCCGCTGCGGCAGGGGCGCTTTCCATAGGGATTGACATCAGATCCATATGTTCCGGCCTAAGACTGCCAAAAGGGGTGCCAGGTCGCCTGGAACAGGTCAAGAACAAACGCGCATTAGCCCTTGTTGTGGATTATGCACATACTCCTGACGCCCTTTCAAAGGCTTTAGGCGCAGTAAGGGTGCTGACAGAGGGGCGTGTGCTTACGGTGTTTGGCTGTGGAGGTGACAGAGACAAAGGAAAAAGAAGATCAATGGGCCGTGTGGCGGGGCTGCAGAGTGACTTGGTTTTCATTACCTCAGACAATCCCCGCACCGAAGACCCGAAGGCAATTGCGGCTCAGATCGAGGAGGGCGTGATTGAAACGGGCCTGAAGGATTATATTCTTGATCTGGATCGTGAAAACGCAATTCAAAGGGCGGTTAAGATGGCCCACAACGGAGATCTGGTCCTGATTGCGGGGAAAGGTCACGAAACCTATCAGATCATGGGCAAAGAGAAAAAGGCTTTCGATGATCGAGTGGTGGCGGCCCGGGCCGCCAGTTAAGGGGTAAATATGCCGGCCGGTTGGGGCAAAATAAGAGCCAAAGAAATCCTCAGCCCAATAAATGGCACCTTGATTTCAGGCGATCAGGAAACCGTTTTAACCGGAATCAGTACCGATTCGAGAACCACACGGCATGGGGACCTGTTTTGGGCGCTGAGGGGGGAACGATATGATGGACATGACTTCGCCCCCAAGGCCATTGAACAAGGCGCGGCGGGAATTGTTGTTCAAAATGATAAGGTAAGGCTGGAATATGCAGCAAAAGATACTAATTCTGATGCGCTCTCATCCCGAAATCCTGTTGTTATTTCTGTTGATGACACATTAGAGGCCCTTGGCGAATTGGCCGCATGGTGGCGCCGCCGGCACGATCTTAAGGTGGTGGCCATAACAGGGAGTTCAGGTAAGACCACCACAAAGGAAATGGTGTCCGCTATTCTCAATATTGGCAACATGACATTAAAGAATCAAGGGAATTTTAATAATCTTATCGGGTTGCCTCTTACTCTGCTGAAACTCAAGGGGGATCATAAAAGAGCAGTGCTCGAGATGGGGATGAACCGACGCGGAGAAATCTCCCGGCTGACTGAAATAGCAGATCCTGATGTGGGCGTGATCCTCAACGTGGGCATGGCCCATCTTGAAGGGTTATCAGACCTCGATGGGGTGGCAAAGGCAAAGACAGAGCTGATAGAAAAAATCTCGTCAAGGGGTCTCGTGATTCTGAATGGCGATGATGGGCCCCTGATGAAGAGGGCCTCAATATTTTTGAAACAGAAAATGACTTTTGGTCTCAGGCAAGGAAATGATGTCAGGGCGGCCAATATAAAAAATGACGGGCCGGAAGGGATCCGTTTCGATCTCATATATCGGGACAACTGCTGGCCGGTACAAATAAAGGTCCCCGGTTTCCACAATCTACAAAACGCCTTGGCCGCGGCCGCAGTAGGCTTTAGTCTCAATGAAGCCCCAGAAAATATTAGGAAGGGGCTGGGAACATTTTTCGGGATTAAGGGCAGGTTCCAGGTCGCATCGATCGCTGATGGGATTATTCTTATTGACGATACATATAATTCCAATCCCTCTTCCCTAAGCGCCGCTCTCGATGCTGTCATTCCCATAATGAGTGGAGGGGGGAGGCTAATCGTGGGTCTGGGTGAGATGATGGAATTGGGAAATGCCACGATCAATGCCCATAGGGAGGCCGGAAAAAAGGTTGCAGGGGCAGGTGCCAGTTCGTTTTTTGCCATGGGAAAACATGCCCGGGAGATGATCAACAGCGCTCGGATTGCAGGCATACCCGCTGATCGCCTGAAGGTTATAGAGACCCATGATGAAATGGTGAAAGAGATCGCAGATACGATGAGAGAAGGAGATCTGATTTTTCTAAAGGGCTCACGGAAAATGGGGCTCGAAAAGGTGGTTGAGGGGCTGCGGCGAAGAGAACAAAGGGCGTAGAGACATTGAGCAAGGAGTAGTTTTGTAGGGTCGGCACTGATCACCGGAATCCTGCTGGATGACGATTGAGTGACTATTACGGAGGAAGTTCTGAAATGGAAAGAGCAAAGAAGATATTAGTGGTCGATGATGAGAGCGGGATCAGGTTTCTGTTGTCCGAGGTCCTGCTCAACAATGGTTTTGAGGTGAGCTTAGCAAGCGACGGGCAGGAATCATTAGACAAATTGGAGCAAGACCGTTTTGATCTGGTAGTTACCGACATTAATATGCCCATATTAGATGGTGTTGCAATGTTGAAACGGATGAAAAACACCGGCCGAGACGAAAAGATCATTATAATGACAGGTAATCCCTCGGATCAACGGCTGTTAGACAAAGGACTTCCGCACGTTGAGAGTCATCTTTTCAAGCCTTTTGGAATGGAAAAGTTTCTGAATGTGGTGACTGCCGTCACCGCCTGAGGGAAAGAGGCACAGGACGCAGAATAAACGTCGAACATCGAACGTCGAACGTCGAATGAAAAAAACCAACTTTAGACACTTACGGTAGCAAGGGAAAGACTGAAGGCTGTTAGGGGTTTAATAGCCTAATAGTCTACAGCTAAACAACCTTCTTAGAGAGTCCTCCACAGATGCTTTACAGACTGATCTATCTATTTCATACAGACTTGTCATGGCTGAATGTCTTCAGGTACATAACGTTCAGGACTATCCTCGCCAGCCTGACCGCCCTGATGGTCTGCTTTATTTTTGGTGGTTGGGCAATCAAGAAACTTGGCGCTATGCAGGTGGAGGAACAGATCCGGGATGATGGCCCCCCCAGCCATAAATCTAAGGCAGGGACCCCTACTATGGGGGGTTGCCTGATTCTACCTGCGATTATCTTCGCTACCCTCCTCTGGGCCGAACCAATTAATATTTATATCTGGCTTGTTATGTTTGTCATGCTTTTCTTTGGAAGTATTGGTTTTGCCGATGACTATCTGAAAATGATGAGGAAAAACAGCAAGGGCCTGAGCGCTGCTTCCAAATTTTCACTCCAGATATCAGGCGCCCTTGTTGCGGTCTTAGTGCTCTATTTCTGTGCGGATTTTGATTCATACCTCAACGTCCCTTTTTTTAAAAATGTGTCGCCTGATCTCGGTTGGGGCTATATCCCTTTCGCGGTGTTCATTATAGTCGGGACCTCTAATGCGGTCAATTTGACAGACGGGCTGGACGGGCTCGCTATAAGCCCTCTCATTGTGGCTTTTGTTAGCTATTTGATTTTTGCTTATCTCGCAGGACATATAAAGATCGCTTCATATCTTCAGATTCCCTACCTTCCAGGCTCAGGCGAAATCTCAGTGCTCTGTGGGGCAGTGGTAGGCTCCGGCCTCGGATTTCTCTGGTACAATGCCTACCCTGCCGAGATTTTTATGGGTGATGTGGGATCGCTCCCACTGGGTGCTCTTTTAGGTACTGTTGCCGTTATCACCAAGCAGGAGTTGGTGCTGATCCTCGTGGGTGGGCTGTTTGTCTTTGAGGCGCTCTCTGTCATCTTCCAGGTGGCATACTACAAATTGACACGGGGGCAGAGAATTTTTCGGATGGCCCCTATCCACCATCATTTTGAATTGAAGGGGTGGCCAGAGCCAAAGGTGATTGTTCGCTTCTGGATTATTGCCATCATATTGGCCTTACTTTCCATCAGCACCCTCAAAATAAGGTAAGCGGAATGCCGAATACACAAAAACCAGACCCCTTTATCGGCGAATCAAAAATCCATCCCCCCCTATCGGTGGGACCAAAATCAAAGGTGCTGGTTGTCGGCCTCGGGACATCAGGGCTCTGGACTGCTCGATGGTTGGCAGGACAGGGAGCCGATGTAATCGTAACCGAAATGAAAAGGGAATCGGAACTCGATCCTGACATATTGAGAGAACTCCTGAAATTGGGGGTTACATTAGAGGCTGGGGGGCATAAGAAAGAGACCTTTTTAAATGTTGATACCATAGTCCTAAGCCCCGGAGTGCCCCATGATATGGCGCTCATTAATGCCGCATCCAAAAGAAAGATTCCAGTGGTGGGTGAGTTGGAGTTGGCCAGCTGTTTTATTGATACCCCCATAATTGCGGTAACCGGCACCAATGGGAAGAGCACTGTCACCACCTTTTTAGGCCGTATGCTTGAAAATGCCGGGTTTAATATCTTTGTTGGGGGTAACATCGGAACGCCTCTTACAGCCTATGCCGCTGGCAAGCAGGAGGCGGACTACCTTGTATTGGAGGTAAGCAGTTTTCAATTGGATACTATCCATACCTTCTCCCCTTATATCTCCATAATCCTGAACATCTCCCCCGATCATTTGGACCGGTATTTTGACTATGAGGCCTATATACAATCGAAATTAAGGCTCTATGAGAATCAAGGCGATGGCCAGTATTTAATACTTAATCACGATGACCAAAGGCTTTCTTCTGTTAGTCCATCTTCCGGTGTTTCTATCCTTTTCTATGGATCAGAGAAAAGTGGGGGACTGCACGCCTTTATAGAAGGTGGAAGGATTAGCGCCTGTCTGAACGGGTCGACAAGGCAGCGCTTTTCTTTAGATGCCTTTGCCCTGCCTGGCTCCCATAACCGGGAAAATCTTTTAGGGGCCGTCTTAGCAGGGATGGTGCTTGGGATTGATGCCGCGATGATCCAGAAAACCATAAATCAATTTAAGGGCCTTCCGCACAGGATTGAATATGTGGGCGAGGTAAACGGTGTGGTGTTTTATAATGATTCAAAAGCCACCAATGTGGATGCGGCGGTCAGGGCGGTAACAAGCTTTGACCGGGCCCTGGTCCTCATAGCAGGAGGCCGTCACAAGGGTGCGGATTATACGCCCCTAATCAGAGCGGGCCGTGGAAGGGTAAAAGGGGCTGTTTTTTTGGGTGAGGCCAGGGGACTTTTGGCAGAGTGTTTTAGAGATGAAATCCCCTTTTCCCTGGCCGAAAACATGGAAGAGGCGGTATCCAAGGCCTTTGCCATGGCGAAGAAAGGGGATGCCGTTCTCTTGGCGCCGGCGTGCTCGAGCTTTGATATGTTTTCTGATTACCCGCACAGGGGCCGGGTTTTCAGAGAAGCGGTCGAGGGTCTTATTCATGGCTGAAAAAAAGCAGGCAGACTCAGGATACGATTTTATGATTCTTATTCCTGCCATTCTTCTGATCTCCTTAGGCCTCGTCGTCGTTTATAGTGCCAGTTCCAACTTGGCCGAACACCGTTTGGGAGACAGCTATTTCTATCTCAAGAGGCAGTCTCTGTTTTGTGTGATCGGGGTCGGCCTTATGGTGTTAACAAGGTATATCCCATGCACCCTTTATTCAAAGTTTGTCTATCCCTTACTCCTTGTCAGCGGCTGTCTTCTATCACTCCTCTTCATCCCCGGTCTGGGGCGTAAGGTGGGCGGCGCCTGCAGGTGGATGAGTTTAGGCAACTTCTCCTTTCAGCCTTCTGAATTAGTAAAGTTTTCTTTGGCCGTGTATATGGCCTACTCCATGTCCAAGAAGGGAACAGCCATGGAGTCATTCTCCAAGGGTCTCTTACCTCATCTGCTGATTGCCGGCGCGTTCATATTGCTTATTGTCCTTCAGCCGGACTTAGGAACTGCAGTGATTATTGGCGGGTGGGTTCTGATAGTACTCTTTGTGGGTGGTGTGAGGATTTTCCAGCTCTTCTCCATTTTACTCCTCTCTGCTCCGGTCGTTATATGGCTGATCTGGCATGCTGATTATCGACTTAAAAGGTGGTTGGCCTTCATTAACCCTTGGGATGATCCCCAGGGCATCGGGTTTCAAATTATACACTCTTTCTTGGCATTCGGGTCTGGAGGTGTTTTCGGGGCGGGCTTAGGCAACAGTAAACAGAAGCTCTTTTATCTACCCGAACCCCATACCGATTTTGCACTCTCCATCATGGGCGAAGAATTAGGCTTAATGGGTGTGGCGGCCATTATCGTTCTGTTCGGCATCCTGATTATGGGGGGAATAAGAGTGTCACTTAAAGCCAAGGATCTTTACAGCTCCTATTTGGCGCTCGGCCTGATATCCTTTATTGGCCTCCAGGCGCTAATCAATATGGGAGTAGTCATGGGTTTGCTCCCCACAAAGGGGTTAACGCTTCCTTTCATAAGCTATGGTGGTTCTTCGCTCGTAATAACCCTTGTGAGCATAGGCGTTCTATTAAATATTTCATCGCGAAGTTGAGGGAACGATTAATGAAAAAGATGAACATCGAACGTCCAACATCGAACATCGAATTTTGAATGTGAGGAGAAAATAGGGTTTCTGGTTCACCGGTTACCAGTATCCGGTATCGAGTATCCAGCATCCAGTATCAATCATTTGGGAGAATCGTTCCCAGATGGAGAATGGAGGAAGGGAAATCAAGTCCGGATTACGCATAGTCATTGCAGGGGGGGGCACAGGAGGACATCTGTTTCCGGGTATAGCCGTCGCAAGAGAACTGAAAACAAGGGTTGAAAGTACGGAGGTCCTTTTTGTAATTGGCCGTAAGAGGTTGGAATCAGAGATTTTATCTCCGATGGGACCGGAATTTAAGGCGATCTCCATTGATGTGGAAGGGATAAAGGGTCGAGGATGGAAGAAAGGTATGCCTGTGCTAATCAAACTGCCAAAGAGCATCCTGCAATCGGCATCTATTATCAGACGATTTTCACCGTCCTTTGCCCTGGGAGTTGGAGGGTATTCTGCCGGACCGTTCTGCCTGGCCGCTAAGGTTATGGGGATACCCACCGCGATCCATGAGCAGAATTCCTATCCGGGGGTTACTAACCGCCTGCTCTCAAAATTTGCAGATCGCATATTTATCTCTTTTGAAGAAAGCAGGCCCTATTTTCAAAGAAAGAAGCCGATTCTCACCGGCAATCCGGTCCGACGCGAACTCTTTTTGAACCAAGTGAACCGGCCTGAAGAGGGTGATGAGTTCACAGTTTTGGTGGTGGGCGGGAGTCAAGGCGCCAAGGCGATTAACGAGGCATTTGTGGAAGCCCTGATTTTCTTGAGTAGCAGGGGAAAAAAGATCGAAGTCATTCACCAGACCGGAAAAGGCGACCACTCGCGTGTGGCTGAAGAATACCGTGTCAGGGGGCTTAAGGGAGATGTTGTTCCGTTTATTAAGGATATGGGGTCAGCCTACAACCGGGCAGACATTGTAGTGGGCAGGGCGGGGGCAACTACCATCTTTGAATTGGCTGCATTGGGCAAGCCTTCAATCCTTATCCCCTATCCCCACGCGACGAATAACCACCAGGAAATTAATGCCGGCGCCTTAGTTCGAGCCGGAGGAGCAGAAATGATACTCCAGAAGGACCTGAATGGTGAGGGACTGGCCCGTGCATTAATGAATTATATGGACAATAGGTCAGAGCTGAAAAGAATGGGTGAACAGGCACGGAAAATCAGTAGGACTAATGCGGCAGAGATTATCGTGGACCAGATAATGGAGATGGCTGTTAACCTATGAAACAATTCGGCAAGGCAAAACATATTCATTTTGTGGGGATCGGGGGCATCGGTATGAGTGGAATTGCCGAGCTCTTGATCAATTTGGGTTATAGGGTGAGCGGATCCGATCTAAAAGAGACTGCGGTAACGCGAAGACTTGCAGGCCTTGGAGGGAGCATTTTTAAAGGGCACGGAAGGGAAAGTGTGAAAGGGGCCGATGTTGTGGTCTATTCCTCGGCCGTAAGAGATGATAACCCGGAAATCTTAGAAGCAATTGACCGGTATGTTCCCGTAATTCCAAGAGCCGAGATGTTAGCGGAACTGATGCGACTCAAATATGGAGTGGCTATAGCCGGGGCCCATGGAAAGACAACCACCACCTCTATGGTGGCCTCTATTCTGACATGCGGACAGCTTGATCCAACCGTCGTCATCGGGGGGAGATTAGACATCTGGGGCGGCTCCAATGCCAAATTGGGCCAGGGAGATATCTTGGTTGCCGAGGCGGATGAAAGCGACGGCTCTTTTCTCGCCTTATCCCCCACAATTGCAGTGGTTACCAACATAGATCACGAACATATGGACCATTACGGTGATATTGGAGCTATTCGACAAACATTCGTCGATTTTATAAACAAGGTTCCCTTTTATGGAACTGCCATACTCTGCCTTGATAACGAGGAAATCCAGGGGATTATTCCCCGTCTGAACAAAAGATGCCTGACCTATGGAATGAGTCCCCAGGCCGATCTCAGGGGGATAGACCTAAGAAAGGACAGGTGGGGCACCAACCTTGAAGTAATATACAGGAACAGTTCATTAGGCAGGATAACAGTGGGAATGCCTGGAGAGCATAATGTCCTTAATGCCCTGGCGGCTACAGCTGTTGGCCTCGAGTTGGACTTGGGGATCGGGGTCATCAAAGAAGGGCTCAAGGTCTTAGGTGGGCTTTCAAGACGATTCCAACTCAAAGGAGAAAAGAATGGCGTCTTGCTCCTCGATGATTATGGTCATCATCCCACCGAAATTCTGGCCACACTCAAGACGGTCAAGGAGTGCTGGCCTGAAAGGCGATTGATCGTTCTATTCCAGCCTCACAGATACTCTCGAACTCAAGCCTTGTTAGACCGTTTTGTTCTCTCATTTAATGATGCGGACATCCTTATTGTGGTCCCCATTTTTTCCGCCGGCGAGGATACGATTAAGGGGATCACCTCGGAGACGTTGTCTAAGGGGATCAAAGATCATGGGCACAAGGAGGTGATTTTTTGCGCCCGGCAGGAAGAGGTCCTTCCCGCACTCTTAGACCTCGTGCGGCCGGGTGATTTAATTATGACCCTCGGCGCCGGCAATATATATCGGGAAGGCGATCGGCTCTTTGAAAAGTTAGGAGCCTAAAGTAGCAAGGGAAAGGCTGAAGGCTGTTAGGGGCCTAATAGCCTAATAGTCTACAGACTAAACAACCTAACTTGAAACATGGATGAACGGCAGAAAACGGAACTGCTTCGAATAGCTGGCCGGCAAATCGGGTTTGATTTTCCCATGGGCCGGCACACTACCTTCCGGGTTGGGGGAAATGCTGAAGCTGTCTACGAAGCAAGTGATCCGGAACGACTTTGCAGAGTGGTATCTTTTCTTGTCAACGAAGGGATACCCTACTTAGTGGCAGGGAGGGGGAGCAACCTGTTGGTCAAGGATGGAGGGATTGATGGAGTAGTAATTTTCCTTGCCGGGACCTTCGCTGATATACAATATGAGGGGTCCGATTATTCGAATATATTAGCCGGGGCAGGCCTGTCTATTGTGGATCTCTTGATATGGTGCCGGGAGGAAGGCATATCAGGATTAGAGTTTCTTGCAGGTATACCTGGCACTGCAGGTGGGGCTGTAGCGATGAATGCAGGGGCCTTTGGGATGGAGATAGGCCCCAGGGTCCGGGAGATCAGGCTTGTCACCAAGAGCGGGGAACTGACTGCAAGAGATCGGTCCCGACTCAGGTTTTCATACCGTGACTTAAATTTGGAAGCAGGGGTCGTCATTACCAATGTCCTTTTTCGATTGGACCGGGATACTCCGAAAACTGTGTCAGCGAGGATTGCAGGCTGCCTCAAGAGACGAAAAGAGACTCAGCCCCTCGAATATCCAAGCGCCGGGTCTATATTCAAAAACCCGCTCAACGATTATGCCGGCCGGCTTATCGAACAGGCGGGATTGAAGGGGAAAAGAATAGGCGGGGCTATGATTTCAAATAAGCATGCCAACTTTATTGTCAATAAAGGCGGTGCTACAGCAGAGGATATCCTAACCCTTATCAATTTGGCCCGGGAGGAGGTCAGAAGAACGGAGGGTGTGCAAATGGAACTCGAGATTCAAGTAGTCGGGGGTCCGGTCAGAGTTCCCTAACCGGGCAAACCTGACAAGAAATAAGGAGAATTTAGAACCGCAGAATATCGAATATAAAAACGAGGGGGGAAGATCAATCTCCATTTAGCAGAAAAGTCATGAAAAAGCGGGCCATTTTGACAAAGCGATCTCTCAGGGAAAAAAGGGAGCGGACTGTTTTTGCGGTGCTTGGCTTAATCCAACGGATTGGGGCAGGGTTCTTGAAGGTTTTTCTCTTCGTTGCAGTTATAGCCGCCGTGAGCTTATCCCTTTTGTCTCTTTACCATTATCTGCTTACGTCTCCTTATATGAAACTTGAGCAGGTCGATATTGAGGGCGTTGATGGAAAGATCAGAAACGAACTGATTGAGATGTGTGGCTTGAACTCTGAGCAGGGTCTGTTGGGCCTCAACCTTAACAAATTGAAGAAAAGAATGGAGGAGCACACCTGGATTCGCTCGGTTAAATTGGAAAGGCGTTTCCCCCATACCCTTGTTGTTGAGGTGGAAAAACAGGTTCCCTTAGCATTAGTGCTTACAGATCGATTTTACTACGTGAATCAATGGGGCGAGATATTCAAGACGGTTTCTGGATCGGACGATAACGATTTTCCGATCATTACAGGCCTTTCCAAAAACGGATCAAGGGCCAAGGAGCAATTGGGCAAGACTATGCATGTCATCACTGTCTTGGAGTCAGAAGATGATCTCTGGTCATTAGATAAAGTTTCGGAGATCCATATCAGGAAAAATGGGGAAATATCGCTCTATTTCAATCACCTGAGAGCGGAGGTTACATTCATGTGGAACGAATTAGGTGACAAAATAGATGGGCTAAAAAAGGTGGCTGAACATCTGAACCAGTCGGGAAAGACTGACACCGTGACTCATATTGACCTCAACTATGAGGATGGGGCAGTGGTCTCTTTTAGCAACAGCTAACACACAGTATCAGTGTGGCGCATAGCGCCAAGAGCTTTGAAAGCGATGAGGTAACGATGAAATGGCAGGGGATATAATTGTAGGTCTGGATATCGGGACTACCAAGATCTGTGCAGTGGTGGGAGATATTAGTCCTGATGGCGTAGAGATAATCGGCATGGGCAGCCATCCTTCTGAGGGCTTAAGAAAAGGCGTAGTGATTAATATAGAGCATACTGTCAATTCGATTAAGGAAGCGATAGAGGAAGCAGAGACCATGGCCGGGTGTGAAATAAGTTCGGTTTATGCCGGTATAGCCGGAGGCCACATAAAGGGATTTAACACCCCGGGAGCCGTCGCCCTGAAAGAAAAGGAGGTAACCAAAAAGGATATCGACCGGGTTATTGAGGCCGCAAGCGCGGTTGCTATCCCGATGGACCGGGAGGTTATACATACCCTTGTTCAGGAGTTCATAGTTGATGACCAGGATGGTATTATAGATCCCCTTGGGATGGCCGGTGTTCGCTTAGAGGCTAAGGTTCATATAGTGACAGGCGCGGTCACATCCGCCCAAAACATTATAAAGTGCGCCAACAAGGCCGGACTCGATGTATACGATATTGTGCTCGAGTCTTTAGCGTCGAGTGAGGCAGTTCTTACAAAGGAAGAGCGCAATCTTGGAGTGGCGCTGATCGACTTTGGCGGGGGGACGACTGATATGGCGCTATTTTCCAGGGGCGCTATCAAGCACACATCGGTTCTGGCCCTCGGTGGGGACAACCTGACTTATGATATTGCTGTTGGTTTGAGGACACCCAAGTTGGATGCGGAAAAGATCAAGATAAAATATGGATGTGCGCTTTCATCACTGATTGGCAGAGATGAGATCATAGAAGTGCCTGGAGTAGGGGGAAGGAAACCGAGAACCCTTTCCCGGCAAATTTTAGGAGAGATCCTGGAGCCGAGGGTGGAAGAGATTTTTACCCTGATCTACGGCGAGCTTGCACGTTCAGGTTACCAGGAGAGGGCCGGTTCGGGAGTTGTTGTGACGGGAGGATCTGCAGAACTCCCAGGAGTGAGCGAAATAGCAGAGCAGGTATTCAATGCCCCGGCTCGAGTGGGATATCCCGAAGGGATAACAGGACTGGCAGACCTTGTTAACACACCTATGTACGCCACGGCCGTGGGTCTTGTTCTCTATGGCGCCAAAGTAAGCAAGAGAAAACGGAAATTCCGAATAAGAGATGCCAATATTTTTCACCTTGTTATGGCAAGGATGAAAAGATGGTTTAAGGATATTGTTTGATGAATTTGGGTGTTACTATCAATTAATCACAAGAAAGGGGGACATTATGAAATTCGAGTTCATTGATGAGGTCGAAAAGGGGAGCTACAACGCCAGGATAAAGGTGTTGGGTCTCGGAGGAGCTGGGGGCAATGCAATTAACAACATGATTAGTTCAAACCTGGGGGGGGTTGATTTTGTTGTGGCAAATACCGACTCCCAAGACCTTGAACAATCTTTATGCTCTCACAAGATTCAATTAGGCCCTTCCATCACAATGGGCCTTGGAGCGGGTGCAGATCCTGACATCGGCAGGACTTCAGCAGAGGAAAGCATTACCGAAATCAGAGATGCATTGGATAAGGCAGATATGGTTTTCATAGCGGCAGGTATGGGAGGGGGAACCGGGACCGGTGCTTCTCCTGTAGCGGCCCGTGAGAGCAGGGAAAACAGGGCTTTAACAGTGGCTGTTGTGACAAAACCCTTCAAGTTTGAGGGAGAACCGCGAATGAAGAGGGCTATGGAGGGCATCGAGGCCCTCAAGAATCAGGTGGACAGCCTGATTGTTATCCCCAATGAACGACTCAAGAGCTTGGGTGATACAGACACACCCCTTAAAGAGCTTTTCGTTAAGGCCGATGATGTCCTCCTCCAGGCGGTCAAGGGAATTTCAGATCTGATCATGAGCCGCGGTTTTATCAATCTTGATTTTGCCGATGTAAAAAAGGTGATGGAACAGATGGGAACCGCTCTCATGGGAATGGGTAAGGCAAGCGGAGAGAACAGGGCATGCGAAGCTGCACAGAACGCCATTAACAGCCCTCTCTTAGAGGACATCTCCATTGATGGGGCAAAAGGACTCCTCATGAATATAACCGGACCAGCCGACATGACCATGAAAGAGGTCGAAGAGGCCTCCAACTACATTAAAAACGAAGTGAATGATGATGCGGAGATCTTTTGGGGAATGGTTATTGACGATGGCTTAGAGGATGAGGTCCAGGTAACAGTTATCGCCACCGGGATAGATGGCCATTCTAAAGGGGAGGATCGGAAATATCTCAGGGCCGTTGTCAGAGATGCGACTGAGACCCCAACCCCGGATTATGATAATGTGGTCAGGCTGAGAGATGTAACCTCTGAAGATATCGAAGAGGATTGGACTGTGAGGAAGAATGGTGTGAACCTTGACACGCCTACCTTTTTAAGGGGGGGAAAGGGGCTGCCTAATTCATTGGAGGAAAAGTCATGCAAACGAGAGAAAAGGGGATTTTTTGACAGATTCCGCATAAAGGAAAATCTGGATTATCCAACCTTTCTGCGAGCGAAAGCCGATTGACCCGGTCAGAGCTGCCCGGTGTTTGCCTTAATACCCCAACGAGCCGAACCGTGAAGCTAAGGTAGCAGGGGACAGGCTGAAGGCTGAAGGCTGATAGGAGCCTAATAGTCTACAGCCTAAACAACCTACTTACATCTGAACCCGTGAAGGTAAATTGAGACGTGTCAAGCGATATTATTTCCCTCTATCGAGCCCGGCTCGCGGAGGAAAAGGGAGCTGTAATAAAGGATTGGGGCGGTAAGCTGTCAATTGCCCTGATATACCCCAACTACTACCGCTTGGGCATGTCAAACTTGGGTTTCCAGATTGTTTATCACCTTTTAAACGAAAAGTCGCGGGTTGTTGCAGAGCGCGCTTTCCTGCCCGAAGGTCAAGAAATGTCCCTCTACCTTCGATCGGGAAAGCCACTCCTCTCATTAGAGTCGCAGACCCCACTATATGAATTTGATCTTGTGGCCTTCTCTCTCTCCTTTGAAAATGACTATCCCAACGTCCTTCATATCTTAGAATTAGCCGGGATTCCCCTCTCCGCAGAGGAAAGGTCAGACCTTAAACCCCTTATTATGGCGGGTGGGATTACTACTTTTCTGAACCCGGAGCCATTGTCCCCCTTTGTGGATTTCTTTTTATTTGGTGAGGCTGAAGCCAATTTAGATCCGTTTCTGGACCTCTTTCTGGAGTTCAATAATGACAGGTCTTCCAAAAAAGAGGTTGTTGTGAATTTAGCTAAGAACATGCCTAATCTTTACGCCCCCCTTCTCTATCAGGCTAAATACCATAAGGATGGCACCCTTAAGGCCTTTATCCCGGCAGGAGAGCAGCTCCCTGAAAAAATCACGGTGGCCTGTTCTGCCGAAGGCGGATTCTCAGAAGAAAGGATGCCAATTTCAGCCATTACTACTCCGGATACGGAATTCGGCGACAAGGTCCTGATCGAGTTGGGGAGAGGATGTGGACATTCGTGCCGCTTTTGCGCTGCGGGCTATGCCTATCGTCCTCCACGAATTTATGAGGAGTCACGGTTGCGCGCATCCGTTCTCAAGGCAATGGAGCGATCCCATCAGATAGGCCTGCTGAGTCCCGCGGTATCGGATACGCCAGGGATAGAAGATATTATGGCAATGATCATCGAGAGGGGAGGCTCTTTTTCTGTCTCATCCCTGAGGGCAGAGACCTTGACGCAGGGGCTCCTTGATAAACTGAAATCGGCTGGGCAGAAGACCGTAACCATAGCCCCGGAAGCCGGATCTGAAAGGCTTCGAAAGGTAATAAATAAGCACCTTACAAGAGATCAAATCATTGAGACTGTGCGCATGATTTCCAGGACCGGGGATTTTTCTGTCAAGCTATACTTTCTCATCGGCCTCCCCACTGAAACGGCTGATGACATAAGCGAGATTACGGAACTTGTAAAGGGGATCAAACACCATATGGTCAGAGAATCTGCTGAGAGGGGGAGGATTGGCCGAATCAAGCTCAGCGTGAACTGCTTTGTTCCAAAGGCCTTTACACCGTTCCAGTGGTTTCCCATGGAGGAATTGGGATCCCTCAAGAAGAAACGGAAATGGCTGAAGAAGTCATTGGGCAAGGCCGGGGGTATCGATGTGAGTTCTGATATCCCGAAATGGGCCTATATTCAGACGCTCCTCTCCATGGGAGATAGAAGGGTTGGCTCTATCCTGTTGTCAGCCCATAAATTGGGCGGGAACTGGACCAAGGCCCTGAGGTTTTCTGATATTAATCCCGACTTTTTTGTATATCGGCCAAAGGGAATTGAGGAGTTGCTCCCGTGGGACTTTATTGATAATGGGATTTCAAAGAAACATCTCGTCAGAGAACGGGATATGGCCCTGAAGGGAGAGGAATCCGATATCTGCCGCGTGGGGGAGTGCTATCGTTGCGGGGTGTGCGGATAGTCGTTAGTTGTAGTTGCGCACAATATAGGAATCTTTGACAG
>CAZFSF010000036.1:0-22739 GCA_964522045.1 uncultured Desulfobacteraceae bacterium | reverse complement strand
TGCCCCGTATGGACTTGGGGTCTACCACCATAATTATTTCGTTTTCAATATCCACATGACCCCATTGGAGCTTGACGATTTCCCCAAAGCGCAGCCCACAATCAAGGGATATGAGGCTTATGTTGTGTGTCTGTTCTGACCGGCTCTTTATCTCAGTGAGCAGTTTGTCGGCATCTTTGGGAGATAGAAACCTCATTCGCCGATTGTCAAACTTGGGTATCTTGACACCCCTGCCCGGCCAATCACCGACCACAAGCCCCCTATCCCTGGCTGTGTTCCAAATTTGACGGATTACGGCAAGGGCATATTGAATGCGCCGGGGGGCCTTACCATCGTTAAGCATTGCCTTTTTGACCTTCTCGACATGGATAGGGCGAAGGTCCACAAGTTTCATTTTCCCGACATAGGGACCAATCCACACACGGTATATGCTCTCCTCTTCCCTGATGGTTTTGGGGCCTTTGTGCGTCTTAGCTGTGGGGAGATACTGTTCTTTAAAGAATTGACCCAAAGTTAGGGCCTGTCGCGCTTCCTCTTCCTTTGCTTCAGCTTCTCCCTTGGCTTTTTCCTTTGCCAACTCCCGCTCCTGCTTAAAGGTGAAGGGGCCTTCCCCCCTCAAAGCATTCTGTTTCAGCCTGGCGAGTTCACCCTGGCAGTGCTCAACAAATGACATGCGGGGGCCTGTTTCGTTCTCCACTTTCATCCGGGCACGTTCCGCAGCAACCCAAGTTGACTCCCAACCAAAGGATACTGTGACAGTCTTTTTGCTTGACGTGTACCTGCCTCTGAGGTATCTATCAAATTTAGCCCCATGTTTGCGGGTTTTGTGTTTGCGATACTGGAGGCCACCCCCTGAATTTATCCACTCCATTATATTTCCTCCTGGCTATTTGGTACAACATTGGTACAAGATTTTTACTGATATGAATGGTTTTTAATGGACGCTATTGGAAGGTAATATAAGGATAATAACTTGATATGTCAAGTATAAAATGATGTTGAGGGAAAATAGGGGATATCATTAAAATCAGATTCCTAATCTGGGTGTCGTGCGTTCGAGTCGCGCCGGGGGCACCAAATAAAATCAAGTGGATGGAGATATGTTATGAAAAAACTGAAGATTTTTATCCTGTCACTCCTGATAATTTCCGGTGCAGGCCTTGCCGGGTGTTGTGGCAGTCCTGGAGAAGGAGGGAAGGGCGGGACAGCCGAAGTCACTGTCAAAAAGCATACCACGGGACAGGAGTTGATTGATCTTCAAAAGGCGCACGAAAACGGTGCGATTAGTGACGAAGAATACGAGAAACAGAAGGAGGCGATTTTGGATGGAAAAAAATAGATCCGGCTCAAAGCCGATCAATTCCGGTTAAAAATCGCTTCTTGCTCAACCATCCCTGAAGATAAGCCACCATATACCCCCTATGTTCTCTCGATAACCGAAGGAATATCAAAACACGCCTTAATCGCCTCAATAGCTAATGCTATATGGGAGGATGGTACGACCCCTGTAATCGAAGCTATTGTGCAACTTAGTCCTAAGAGATCAACATCCCCTTTTTCTAAGGAAATCAGTAGTTCGCTTACTATTCCGTAGCGGTCACCAAAATGGGGGCCGTTCATGGCGAAGGTGGATACGGGCGCGAGGGTCTGTGTATCCGCCTGGGGAGCTATTCCATTCATAATTCGTATGTAAGAGCTATTTTTGGTTACGGGTAAACAAAAGGCCACTTTTTCTTTTCCTTTTTCCTCACAAGGACTGGTGGCTAAAAAGGTGAGATTGAGACCGATCCGGGCAAACTCCTTAAAGGAAGTCCCAAAGTCTCCTATACTCTGAGTATTCAATTTTATCCGCAGAAACTCCTGATTATCCTGATACTCAAGTCCGTATACTTTTGGTCTTTGCTCCTGAAATGAGGCGACCACTTCTTTGTATAGTTGTTCCTTTCCCTTTTGGGCCAGTTTCCAGTCCGCCGGGGTCCGATAGGCGCTGAAACTAAACGGCCCGAATAGGGCGCTGCTTGCCTTGTTCAGGACGTTTTCATTAAGGACGACGGAAATGGAAGATGGCGAATTGGCTAATGCATTCGCGTTTACACCCTCTCGCCCAAAGGCCTCAAATAGAGAACCGGTGATTTCAGGGTTTTTTTTGTGGGGAAAGATGGAGAGAATAGTGCTGTCAGGGTGATGGATCGATTTTTTTTCAAATGCTTCTTCGATCAGGCCGAGTGCCATGCCTGCATCTTTAGACTCAACCGCAATGTTCAATCCCCAGGCATGATCGTCAAAGACGCAGGTGACGTAAGGGAGGTTTATTTTTTTATCTGCAATGAAACGGAAAAATCTCGAAGGGAAACCCTTTGACTGTTTAGGGGAAAACAGCGAGATTAGGGTCACATCTTTCAGGACCTTAAACCCGCCGAGTTTTTCTGTGACAGACATAAAAAAACCTGAACACGAAGAGATCATAAAACCATTAGAAACTCATTTTTCGTTCTCTTCGTGGGCCTCGTGGTAAAATCTCTCTTTGGTTCCCCGCCGCTTATAACAGGCCTGTCACTACCTCCCAAAGGCCCTCTGTATCAATCGGCTTGGCAATATAGTCGTCTGCCTCTGTGGACATGCCATCAGCGTGTGTGTAAGTGGTCGTTGGAACCGCTTCGCCCACAGCAGTGAGGAGAACTATGGGAATATCCCGGGTCTTCTCGTCGGCCTTGAGTTCAGCGCAAAGGACATAACCGTCTTTCCGGGGCATCATGATGTCAAGGATAACCAGGTCCGGACGTCTTTCTTTGATAGATTCCTCCCCTTCAATCCCATCATAGGCTTGTCCCACTTCACATCCCTTGCTTTCTAACATCATTGAAACCGTTTCTACCAGATCAGGATCGTCATCTACTACCAGAATATATTTCTTATCCATACCTAATCCTCCCTTTTATTGGTCATTAGTCGCCGGTCATTGGTCATTTGTTTTTGATCGCTGAATATGCAGTGTTTCGATTGATTCGCAATTGTCTGTTTTGAATAGGATGCGGCACTTTTTCCTTATCTTAGCTCAAACAATCGTCAATCGTCAATCGTTCCCGCCATTAATCTGATCAGGGCGGGATTTCTCTCCGAGGCGTAGGCTCTACGAGCCGGAGGCCGCTTCGCTTCAACAATCATAAATCCTTCGGCCTCGGATAAAGCCCGCTCCGTTCTACGATCTCTGGCACTTTCTCTTCCCATTCGATGGCCATGATATGAAATCCTCTCACTCCCTCGCATTCCTTCAACCGCTGGATGGTTTCAACGCAGATGTCGATCCCCTCCTGGGCCTGTTTTTCTTTGGGTACGTCGGCCATTCGCTTGACGACGTCATCAGGCACATCCATCCCGGGAACACGGTTTTTCATATATTTGGCCATACCTGCTGATTTAAAAGGGGTCACTCCGGCTAAGATATAAACCTTTTCGTGAAGCCCTCGATCACGGGCCTGCTTCATCCAGAGTTCAAATTTATCCAAGTTATATATGCACTGGGTTTGAATAAACTCCACACCGGCAGCGATTTTTTTTGCCAAACGGGGGACCCTGATTTCAAAGGGATCTGCAAATGGGTTGGCTGCTGCCCCCACAAACATCTGTGGCGGTCGCTTGATATCGTCCCCTCCCAGGAATTTGCCTTCATCCCGCATTAATCTCACCGTCTGAATCAGTTGCATGGAATCCAGGTCAAAGACATTCTGCCCCTGGGACGAATCTCCGAATACCTGGTGGTCCCCTGATAGACAGAGGATATTATGAATGTCAAACGACGCGGCCCCTAAGATGTCGCTCTGCAGAGCGATCCGGTTCCTGTCCCGGACCACCATCTGAAGGGTCGGCTCGAGCCCCATCAGTTTGAGGTGGATACAGGAGGCCAGGCTGGATAGACGGGTCACGCTGGTCTGATTATCGGTGATGTTAATTGCATCCACATGGCCTTTGATCATTTCAGCCTTCTTTGTGATCGCTTCAGGGTCACTCCCTCTCGGAGGGCCGCACTCCGATGTGACTGCCAATTGTCCTGAATCAAGGATTTTTTCAAGCCTGCTCGGTGTTTTCACGCTCATTGTCTCACATCCTCCCTGACCACTCTTCTGGGGCCACCGGCCCGTTCTGTTGACCAGTCTTTGATCGGAGCTATTTCTTCATATTCATCTAATCTGTCAAGCTCTTTCAGTCGGTCAATAATAAGTTGCCACGCACAATCCAGATCTTTACTTATTTCACATTTCCCTTTTGTAGAGCCGCCACAGGGGCCATTGAGGAGCCTCTTGGCGCACCGGGATATGGGGCAGATTCCAGCGGTTCTACCTAAGATGCATTGTCCGCATCCCTGACATCGTTCGCTCCACACACCCCGCTCTTCAGTCACTCCCATAAAGCAGGTATTGACTCCGGGATAGAGAGGGGTGCCAAAGTATTTCTCGGCCATGAACTGAACCCCGACCCCACAGGCCAAGGAGACAACAGCGTCATATTGATCGATGCTATTCCGGATTTCCTCCAAGTATTCATGATCGCACTGCCTTTCAAGTGTGATCTCGTCTATCTCCATTTTTGTCCCTTCGTTCATGAAGTACATGCGCAGTGCCGAGGCCAAAACACCGACCTCTTTTTTCCCGCCAGCCTCACAAACGGTGACGCACTCATTGCAGCCTGCAATGAGGATTTTCTGGTAGCCCTTTACCATATCGATGATTTCCTCAATAGGCTTCTTATCTGCAACGATCATATGATATCTCCTCCTGTCGATTGTGGATTGCGGAGCGATTCCCTCAATCCCCTTTACCTATTATCAATCCGAAATCCGCATTCCGAAATCAGATCACGCTGCCTTCTGCATGGCTATCTTTATCGGATTGGGTCCCATTTCCTCTATTTTTTCGGTCATCTCCACTGCATACTCGGCGAATCGGGGGCCTTCTCCCGAGGAAAGGTTGAACATCTTTACCCGTTCGCCGCCTACACCAACCTTATCTAAAATAGCCTGTGCCTGCGCGACCCTTTTTCGGGCCCTGAGGTTGCCATTATCAAACCGGCAGTCCCCCTCCATGCAGCCCACAACGTAAACGCCATCCGCCCCCTTTTCAAATGCCCGGAGGATATGGAGGAGATCCACTTTTCCGGTGCATGGCACCCTGATAATTCTGATCGTGTCGGGATACTTGAGACGCATCGAACCTGCCAGGTCCGCGGCCGTGTATCCTCAGAAGTTGCAGCAGAATGTGACAATAACCGGTCGAAACTCTTCCATCAAAAAACTCCTTCCAATAATCGATGTTCAGAAATTAGAAACTTGAAATTTGAAACTCGTAGCCCGTATGCGCATAGGGCATGGCGTATGGCGTATGGCGAGTGGTAAATCATTCCCGCTTTCCGCTTTCCACTCTGCGCTTCTCCGCAATCCGCAATCCAAAATCCGCAATCAGATCACCCCTTCAAGCAATGCGTCTACTTTGGCCAGGATCTGGTCATCTTCGTACCAGTTCAGTTCTATGGCCTTGGCCGGACATTCGGCAGCGCAAATCCCGCAGCCGTGGCATAATGCTTCATCAATTTCACTTGCCCCCTCCGCGTTTATCCGGGGGACCCCGTAGGGGCAGGCCCGGACGCAGATAAGGCAGGCAGCGCATCTTTCCTGATCTACCTTAGCGGTCACTGCAGAGAGTCGAATTTCAGATTGAGACAGGAAGGTCGACGCTCTCGACGACGCCGCTAAAGACTGAGAGATTGATTCAGATATCAATTTGGGCCCATGCGCGGTCCCGCAAAGGAAGATTCCTTCGTTGGCAAGGTCCACAGGTCTCAGTTTTACGTGTGCTTCAATAAAAAACCCTTCCTCGTTTCTGGGCAACTTGAGAATAGAGGCCAATTCTTCTGTATCCTCTGCCACCATGCCCGCGCTGAGTGCTAAACGATCAGCACAGATACGGATTTCCCGTTGAAGCACATGATCCTTGAATGTGACAAGGATGCCTTCATCAGTGGCCTCAACCTGTGGTGGATTATCCTGATCAAAACGGCAAAAAATAACCCCCTGCCGTCTTGCTTCGGTATAGTAATCCTCTAACAGACCGTACATTCGCATGTCCCGATACAGGATATAGACCTCCGCATCAGGGTTGAGGTCTTTGATATGAAGGGCGTTCTTGACGGCATTCTGGCAGCAGATACGGGAACAGTTGGGATTTTCATCGTTGCGGGAGCCCACGCACTGGATCATCACCACCCGGTTGAGGTCAGAGGCGCCCTTCAATTCGAGCCGCTTTCCCAATGCAATCTGGGTCATAACCCGATGATCGGCTCCATACAGGTACTCCTTTGGGGTGTATTCCCTGGCGCCCGTGGCGAGGATCACCACGCCGTGGTCTATTTTTCTCTCGTACATGCCCGGTCCCACCATGATTTCGGTGGTAAAATTTCCTTTGAACCCGGTGAATCCCACGATAAGGGATTCCATCAGGACCTGGATTTTGTCATTCCGGGTAACTTCATCCACAAGCTCTATAAGATATCGCTGGATGTCAGATCCCTCAATGGTGGTGGTTAAATCCTTGGAAAGGCCGCCCAACTGGGCCTCTTTCTCTACGATTACTGTCTCGAACCCCTGATCAGCCAGACCTAATGCCGCATTCATGCCGGCTACCCCCCCACCGATAATCAGGGCGCGTTTGTTTACGGGGATGCTTTTTTCTTCCAAGGGTTTCAGCAGACCCGCCCTGGCCACTGCCATCCGCACCAGATCCTTGGCCTTGTTGGTTGCCCCTTCCGGATCATCTCCATGAACCCATGAGTCCTGATCCCTGATGTTGGCCATTTCAAAGAGGTATTTGTTGAGGCCGCAGGCCTGAAGTGTTTCCTGAAAAAGGGGCTCATGGGTGCGTGGAGAGCATGATGCTACCACAATCCGGTTTAGCCCGTGCTCCTTGATGACCTCTTTGATCTTGTCCTGGGTATCCTGGGAACAGGTGAAAAGATTCTGATCAGCAAGTGTGACAAAGGGAAGACGGGATGCATATTCGGTTACGGCAGGCACATCGACCACACCTGCGATATTAATGCCGCAGTTGCACACGAATACGCCTATCCTCGGTTCTTCTTCGCGCACGTCGATTTCCGGTGGTATTTCAAAAGATTTGGTGTCCTGGTCCCTTGCCTCCGAAAGGGCTGTCCCCGCTGCGCATGCGGCAGCGCTTGCCTCGGTTACCGAACCCGGTATATCCTTTGGTCCCTGAAAGATACCACAGGCGTAAACACCGGCTCTTGATGTGCTGACAGGGGTAAATGGTTCAGTGGCGGCGAAGTTGTATTTATCTAATGCCAGACCGAGACGCTGACTTAGGTCGATGGTCTCCTTACTGATCTGGAGACCCACAGAGAGAACCACCATGTCAAAGACCTCTTCATGGATGATCCCTTCCTCATCAGAATAGCTTATTTTGAGATCGTCGGTGCCTGGAATAGGGTCAATGGTATGTATCCTGGACCGGACAAATCTTACGCCGTGCTCTTCTTTAGCCCTGTTGTAGTATTTTTCATAGTCCTTTCCAAATGTCCGCATGTCCATGTAGAAAATGGCAGTGTCCAAAGGTTCTTCGCTGTGATCCTTGGCAATAACGGCCTCCTTGATGGCATACATGCAGCACATGGCAGAGCAGTACCCGTTTCCGCAGCGGTTTGTATCCCTTGACCCTACGCACTGGAGCCAAGCAATCTTTTTGGGCTCTTTTTCATCCGATTGTCTCACAAGATGGCCCAATGTCGGTCCGGTGGCGGCCAGAATCCGCTCAAATTCCAGGCTCGTCATTACATTGGGATGACTCCGGTGATGATAAACATCCTCATAGGGGTCGGTATCAAATACGTCAGCGCCCGGACAGAGGATGACTGATCCCACAGTGATCTCTCTCTCCGTTTCCTGTTGGTTGTGGTCAATCGCCTCTGCGATACATGCCTTTACGCACTGATAGCATTCAGAGCAGATCCCACACTTGAGGCAGCGTTCAGTCTCTTCCCTGGCCTCTTCTTCATTGAAACCGAGGGCAATCTCATTAAAATTCCCCTGGCGTTCTTTCAAGGAGAGCTGTCTCATGGGGGTTCTATGCATAAAAGGTTCTTCTGCGACTTCAGGTTTTTCGTAAGTCCAGTCTCTTTCTCTCCCCTCCTTCAGATCGAGGCCGTTTACGTAGCGGTCAATACTCTCTGCCGCCTCCTTTCCACATTCCACTGCTTCCACTACCGATCTCGGTCCGTAGAAGACATCTCCCCCTGCAAAGACCCCTTCAAGTGGTGTTTCGAGAGTTAGAGGATCGGCCTCTAATCCTCCGTGTTGGCTTGTGGTTATACCCTCCTTTTCGGCAAATTCAAGATCAGCGGCCTGGCCGATGGCCACAATGACCGTTTCACCTTCGATGGTGGACAGGTCAGTTTCGTCATAGGCAGGATTAAAGCGACCCCGATCATCAAACACAGAGGTGCATGCCATAAATTCCACACCGGAGAATTTTCCATTTTTTTCAATGAACCGCTTAGGGCCGAGACTGTTGGAGATATGCACCCCCTCCTCAAGGGCCTCATCGATTTCGTAATCCCAGGCCGGCATTTCGTCTCTTTTCTCTAAACAGACCAAGGAAACATTCTCAGCGCCTTTGCGAAGGGCGGTCAGGGCCACATCTATGGCCACATTTCCCCCACCGATAACAATCACCTTTTTTCTTAAGGGGACCTCGGTCCCGAGGGCCGTATCCCGCAGGAAATCCACACCCTTGAGGACTCCCGTAAGATCCTCTCCCTCAATGTTCAATCTTCGGCTCAGATGAAGACCGGTTCCCAGGAACACGGCCTCAAACCCGTCGTCCTTAAGATCTTGGAATGTTACGTCATCCCCGAAAGTAACGCCGGTCTTTATCTCAACCCCCATCTCCTCAATGACCTTGATTTCCGCGGCCAGGATGTCTCTCGGCATTCTGTAAGCAGGAATGCCCACTGCCATCATGCCCCCTGCTACAGGGAGTTTTTCAAATACGGTGACCGGATAGCCCTTTTTTCTCAAAAAATAGGCCGCGCCGAGTCCTGCAGGTCCTGCTCCGATAATGGCCACTTTTTCTTTACGCTCTTCGGCAATCTCAGGAACGTAAGGTTCTTCTTGTGAAAAGTCATAGTCAGCTAAAAAACGATGGATATACTGGATCCCCACGGGCTCATCTGCGTCTCCCCTTGTGCAGATTCCCTCACAGGGATGGTGACAGACGCGGCCGCATATGGCGGGAAAGGGATGGGTCTCCTTAAACAGCTCCAATGCCTCCCTGTATTTACCCTCTCTGGTCAGGGCGATAAAGCCCTGCACGCTCACATGGGCCGGGCAGGTGGCCTTGCACGGCGCAGTCCCCCTTTTTGAAATGACATAGGCTCCTGGCATGGCCTGGGCATACTGTTTATGGATTGCCTTTGTTGTAGAGAGACCTTCGTTATATGCGTCATCGATATCTATTGGGCAGACCTTTAAGCATTCCCCGCAGCTTGTACACTTGGAAAGGTCGATATAGCGCGGATGTTGCACAAGGTGGGCCTTAAAATGGCCCTCTTCCCCCTCAAGCTCTCTGAGTTCTGTCGTGGTTAAGATCTCGATGTTCAGGTGCCGGCCGACCTCGACCAGTTTGGGTGAGATCACTCACATGGCACAGTCGTTGGTGGGGAATGTCTTGTCCAACTGGGACATGAGCCCACCGACGGCAGAGGATCTTTCAATTAGATAGACATAGAATCCTGAGTTTGCCAGATCCAGCGCCGACTGCATGCCGGCGATACCGCCCCCTAAGACCATGACAGAACCTGACATTTTTTTCGGTTGATTATCGGGCATAATCATCATTTCCTTTCTCATATTTTGGCCGCATCCAAGACCTGCGGCAGCTTGTCTTCCCAGCCCATTGTCGAGATCATAACCCCTGCCATCTGCATCTCTTTCAAATGATTGATGAGTTCCGCGGCAGTCTGAATACATTGTTTTAATTTATCAGGCGCCTTTTGAATCGCCCTTATCATTTCGGAGGGGATGGAAACGCTCTTGATATTTCGATCGATATACCGGGCCATGCCTGCTGATTTCAGGAGAAGGACCGTGGGGATTATGGCAACCTTCTCCCTATCTATTCGCTTTATGAACTGCTGAAACCGATGGAGGTCAAAGACAGGGGTTGTTATGGCGAATTGAACGCCCCTCTCAACCATTCTTTCTAAATTTTCTATCTCGATATCAAGGGTGCCTCCAATCGTCCCGGCATTGACAGTTGAACCGATACAGAAGGTGGGCGCGCCTTTCAGCTCTATCCCTGCCATGTCCCGCCCTTCCTGTAATTTACCAAGAATTTCCAGTAGTTGCATGAGATCTAAATCGTATACCTCCCTTGCCTGCGGGTGGTCCCCGAATCTGATGTCCTCACCGGAGACCGCCATGAGGTTGGATATGCCCAAGGCCGAAGCAGCGAGTATGTCTGCCTGCAGGGCCAGACGGTTTCTGTCCCTGCAACAGACCTGGAGAATGGTTTCAAAACCTTGTGTATTCAAAAAGGCACACCCTCCCAAGGAACTTGCCTTCATCACTGCGTTGGCCATTTCGGGAATCACAAGGGCATCGAGGCGACCTTTGACCTGGTTGGCACTTTCTGTGAGGCGAGAAAAATCATTGCCCTTGGGTGGGTCAAATTCCCCCAAGACAACGAATTTTCGAGAAGTGATCTTTTCTTTTAACGTCATGGTCTGGCCCTCCGGGTTAATGGGGTAATCCGTTGATAGCGTTGGATATAGCCATCTCGAGATCTTCGATTCCAAAGGATTTGATATGATAGTAGAATATTTTTTGTTTACGGATTTCACTTTCCAGGTCAGCGGTGTTGGTTTCAGCGCAGATTATGACCGGCAGATCTCGCTCCATCCCTTTGATGACGCAGATGAACTCATAGTCTTTCTCTAAAAGGATGGCGTCAAGCACCAGCACGTCAACCCTCTGTTCCTGCAATGTGAGAAGGGTTTCTTTCAGGTTGCCGGTTTTCAGAAGCGCAAACCCCTTATCCTCTGAGAACGTTTCGAGGTTTCCTGAAAGCGCCTCGGCCGGCTCGGCAATAAGGATGGTCTTTTGAGCGTTCATATCTTCAATCCTGTTCGATGCCTCTTCGCAATTCGCTGACCATTGTCATAGGCCTTTCAGCAATTTTCATGCCTGACGGGCAAAACCGGGCTTTATCGTGCAAAATAAGGGAGATGAGAAGCTTGAGGCCGCCCCTGGAAAATGGACTCTTTTGGGGCATTTTGTAACGCAATATGTGGTCACCAGCAATTAACCTATTGTTATCTTTCATGAATGGCGATAATGGGGAAAACATGGCCAGATGTTACAAAATTACCCATTTCAAGAGGGGGGCTTGAGGCTTCCGGGTGAGCCTGAAAAGCCCATAGGCAAAATGTATGTGGTTTTGGAGTGTAATCCTGAGGTGTTCTGGAAAACTTCAAAGAATAAGTGAAACCGATAAGAACGATATAGATTTGGTGATATATTTTCTGTGGGCAAACGGATTGCTTGTCAAAGGTCTCGTCCCTATAATTCTTCAAAGGCGGTATCCAACACCCCAATAATGAAATCCACGTCCTCACGGGTGATACACATCGGCGGTTTAATCCGCAGCACGTTGCCGTAAAAACCTCCTTTGCCTACCAGTAACCCCATTTCCTTGGCCATTTCAAGGATCCGGGCACACTCATCTCTGGCAGGTTCCTTGGTCTTTCGATCCTTTACAAGTTCAACCCCCGTCATCAACCCCCTGCCCCGCACGTCCCCAATCAGGGCATGTCTCGACATGAGTCTTTCCAGTCCGTCCATGAGATACCCGCCCGTTTCCAGGGAATTTTGTTGAAGGTTTTCGCGATCTATAACCTCCAGGACGGCCTTCCCCATGGCACAGGATACGGGATTTCCCCCAAAGGTATTGAAGTGTATGCGATTCGCAAGAGAGTGCGCAATATCCGTTGTAGTGATCACCGCTGCTAAGGGGGCGCCATTTCCGATACCTTTAGCGAGGGTGACAATATCGGGAATTACACCCTGGGTCTCAAATCCCCAGTAATGTGTTCCCATTCGACCAAAACCGGTTTGGACCTCATCTGCTATGCATACACCGCCGGCCTGGCGCACATGATCATAAGCGGCTGACAGAAATCCGTCAGGATAAATGACGGTTCCTCCAACCCCCTGTATGGATTCAGCAAAAAAGCCGGCAATTCGGCCTGGTGTGGCAAACTCCATAATGCTCTTGATGTCAGCGGCATACTTGGCGCCGGCCTCCGGATCATCTCGGCCCCAGGGCCCCCTGTAGGGATCGGGGGCAATGGAATGGTGGATCCCGAAGCTGTGGGGATAGTTATATTTCCAGGTGCTGTGGGCGGTGAGACCCATGGTGGAGGCGCTTCCCCCATGGTAGGCATTGCGGAGCGCAATCACGTCGTAATTGCCTGTATAAAGGCGGGCCATCAAGAGAGCGAGATCATTTGCCTCTGATCCCGAATTTACAAAGTAACAGACACTCAGATCGCCCGGCATCTTCTCCGCTAACATCTTGCTGTATTCGGCAATATTCGGATGAAGATAGATCGTTGTTGCATGCTGGAGCGTTTCCATCTGTTCGCGGGCCTTTTGAGTCACGTAAGGATGGCAGTGGCCAACGCTGATTGTGACGATGCCGCCGAGGGCATCTAAGTACCTGCGTCCCTTTTCGTCATAAACATACTGCATGGAACCTTCGACGATCATTACCGGCTTCTCATAGTAGGTGACCAGGGCCGGAGTCAGATAGCGTTTGCGCATATCCATCACCTCTTCAAGGGATGGACCGAAGTAATGTTTGACCTGATGATCATACTCAGGGAGTTCGGGTGGTTTCATGGCGCTTCCTCCTACTATATGATAAGATAATATCGCGCAAAGCCGCCCCAGTACCATCTTCCGGAGCTACGGGGTAAACAAAGATCGCAAAAAAGATGACGAAAGATTTGTTTGATAAACTTGGTACAACCCGTTATCATTGACTATGTCTGACATCTTTGTTGCTTTTGATAAAAAGCTCTAACAGATAATGGCCCTTAACACTTCAATAGTCAATTACCTTTTTGTTACGTATAGATGCAAGAAAGCATGAATCGATGACCCCTAACAAGGGTTCAAGGTTTTTGAGTAAGAATCACGGTCTCTGCTGATAAAAATAATGCCCTTCAAAACATGATCTAAAACAAGAAGGGGAGGACTGATGGGAATTGCAGCGGTTCATACACGGTGTTCAGGACGTAACGGAGTATGGGCTTTTTCATTCTGAGGGTATCTGGAGGACCTTCTTATGGCTAAAAGGCCAACCTATGAAGAGCTGGAACAAAGGGTCAGAGAATTGGAGAGAGAAGCCGTCGGAAGAAAGCGGGCCGAGGAAGAGCTTCGCAAAAGTGAAGCACAGAAGCGTGCAATTCTTGATGCCTCTGTTGACAGGATTCGTTATGTTGATAAGGACATGAGAATCATTTGGGGGAATAAAACAACGGCCTTGATTCACGGTGTTTCCCCTGAAGATTTGGTCGGCAAGACATGTTATGAGGTCTTTATTGGAAGGAGTATCCCCTGTGAAGGATGCGCGACCTTAAAGGCTCGGGAAACGGGTAAAATTGAAAGTGCAGTGGTTTATCATCCCAAAATAAAAGGGGTAGAGGGTGAGACTTACTGGGAAACGTATTGCGTACCGCTCAAGTATGATGGGGGTGAAACGGAGGGCTTTATCCAGATTGGAAGGGATATTACCAGACGGAAACTGGCTGAAGAACGTGTTCACACCCTCAGCCAGCAACTATTGAAGGCCCAGGAGAATGAACGGCAGGGGATCTCGCGATATCTCCACGACCACGTAGGACAAGACCTTTCTATCATGAGAATTGGGTGTGAAACCCTTTTTGATGATTATCCGGATGTTTCTCCTGAGATAAAGCAACGGATCGCCAGACTATCCGAAACTGTCAAGGGGACGATCACAGCTGTGCGTGTATTGGCATATGATCTGCGGCCCCCGGTTCTGGATCAACTCGGGCTCGTCCAGGCAGTCTTTCAGTATTGCGAAGATTTCCCTGAAAACAGTGGCGTGAGTGTTGACTTTCAGGCCGCCGGGATGGATGATTTAAGAGTTGACCCAGATATTGAGATCAACCTATATCGTCTGCTTCAAGAAGCCCTCAACAACATCAAGAAACATGCTAATGCCAAACGTGTGATCATCAGGCTGGTCGCCTCCTTCCCAAATATCATCCTTCGCATTGAAGATGACGGTAAAGGTTTTGATGTGGAGGGGCATCTGCTCAAGGCGTCCGGTGAAAAACGGATGGGACTCGGAAGCATGGAGGAGAGGGTCAACCTGCTTAACGGTAATTTGAGGATCCGATCACGCCTGATGGAGGGCACAAAAATACTTATAGAGATTCCCTTTAAGGAGAAAGAAGGTGCTTGAGAAAAAATCCATCTTGATCATTGACGACCACCCTCTTTTCAGGGAAGGTCTTAAGGCCATTATCGGACGCGACGCCCATTTTGATGTAATCGGAGAGGCAGGAAATGCACGTGAAGGGCTCCGGATGGCAAAGAAATTCCAACCGGATCTGGTATTGGTGGACATCTCCCTGCCGGATCAGAACGGCATTCAACTGACCCGGGAAATACGGACGCTCTTGCCGGACACGCGTATCCTGATCGTCAGCATGCACTCCAAAATCGATTATATTGCCGAGGCATTTCAGGCCGGGGCTACAGGATATGTGGTCAAGGAATCCGCCGCAGAAAGGCTTCTCAAGGGGCTTGAATATGTCTTAAGGGGCGATTATTTCCTCGACAGTTCTGTGTCCCAGCAGGTGGTAAGAAAGCTAATGGAATTCCCGGCCAGAGATGAAAAAATCTCGGATGCAGCCTACGGCACACTGAGTCCCAGAGAACAGGAGGTAATGCGTCTCCTGGCCGAAGGGCTTTCCAGAAAAAAGATTGCTGAGAGGCTCTTCATCAGCCCCAAGACCGTTGAAAACCACCGGACCAACATCATGAACAAACTCGGACTTCACAGTGCCATGGATTTGATTCGCTATTCCGCAAAGCTCGGTCTGATTGACGTGGATCTCTGGAAAGAGTAAGTAGCCCCGCGTCAAGATTTTCCCCCGCCGTACCCGGGATAAATTCCCTCTCTTTTTAGGTCTTCTCCCTATGAAATTGAACTCTTCCCCCTATTGACAATGTAGATGAAATTATTAATAGTTTTTTAAAGCCACCAAAGGATTTGGGCAGAGAGCTAACATATCGAGGCCTCTTCTTCATACTTAGAATCAGAGCGTTTCGGCAGCGCACGATATCCAAATGAGCACAGACCGTCACATATTTGAAAACTCCGGAAGATGCGTCGGATCCGAACCAATAGCTAAGGCGTCGATCCAAACAGGGAACGGGAAGGTAAAAAAGGATTTCTTGGATATAAGAGCCCTAATCAGGAGCATTCAGCGTGCCGAGGGCAATCCTGACTGTTTTCTGAAGAGACATGATGATTGTGACCAGATTGATTGCGCCTGGCGCCTGTACTGTCTGGACAGCGGCAAGACATACAGAAAAGGGGACTCCTAACTTGAACTAAATAGTGTCTGAACGAAAACTAGGATTTTTTATCAAGGTCAAGGAAGATCAAAATTTTGACCGCAGGAATACATTGAGTATTTTGAGGATTAAAATTTTTATCTGACGCAGAGATTGGCAAAAAGACAGTTTTCGTTCGGGCACTAAATAACGATAATGGATCTATCAGTGTAACCGCTCTAAATGGGAGGATAAGATGAATAGAATCCTTATTGTCGACGATGACACGGCTATCCAGCTACTATATGCCGATGAACTTACCGAAGATGGATATGAGGTAATGACAACAGGTGACGGGTCAGGGCTTATGGAACTAATTGAAAAAAGGAGACCTGATCTGGTCGTGTTGGATATAAAGTTAGGCGAAAATGACGGTCTTGATCTTCTCCAGGATATCCGGAACGTCTACTATGATCTGCCGGTTGTTATCTCTACGGCCTATGCGGGTTTCAAGTACGATTTGAGGTCGATGGCTGCCGACTACTATGTGGGCAAGAGTTCAGATTTGAGGGAGCTGAAAAGAAAGATCAAGAGGGCCTTTGAAAGCTGTGAGCAATTCCCGCCAGGGGCCATGTTCAATGATCTTCGGCGCGACGTTGCTCCATTGCAAAGCGCAATTTGACGTCTTTCGCAGTCAGAGAGTCTAATGGGTTTTGCAGTTAAGGGAGAAAGGAGAAAGAGCATTTATCCCTTTGGCCTGGATACGTTTCAGCAAAACCTGCGCGCCCTGGAAGGTTACCCGGAGCGTATTCTGTTTACGGGCGAGAATGCGAGCCGGATCTCGCCCGAAAAGAGTTCATGTTTGTAGCGTTTGTGTGTAACACCCCACCTCCCCGGGAAGACGCTGAGGCGGCATGGGGGGATTCTCTAACGGAAACCTTTAGAAAGGAGGACATCATGAAAAAGGAAATCATGAACTACAAAACGCTTTTGAAGGTGACGCATGGCAGTGTCTTGTCCAGGGACCCTGAAGAAACAACCTTGCTTATTGTTGAGGCAGTGAAAAGCGCGTTGGATGTCAAGGGATGTGCTCTGTTTCTGTTCAATCGCAAAACCCATGAACTGGAGGTCGCAGCATCCATGGGACTGAGTGACGAGTATTTGAATAAAGGCCCTCTCAGTGCTATGCGCTCAATTGCCAGTTCTCTAAAAGATGGTCCTGTAGCGGTTTCGGATGTAATGAATGATCCCCGAATCCAATACCCGGAGGCAGCAAAGAAAGAGGGTATCTCATCGATCCTTTCTGTGCCAATCGTTATACGGGAAAAGCCTATTGGCGCCTTAAGGGTTTACTCAGCCACGCCCTGGGAAGCTACGCTGGAGGATATGAACTTTGTCCAGGCCGTGGCCCAGATAGCAGGAATGTCCCTGGAGATGTCCCGCCTTTACAAAGGACTCAAGGACAGTATCGAGATATTGAAGGAGAAGCGGGATCCAAAGACCTTGAGATCCAAGGGATGGACTCCTTATGAGGGAGTTCCAACGAGTGTGGGGGAAGTCAGACCCATTTCTCAGCAAATCAATTAAGATCCCCTGGCCGTATCTTTTCGTGGTTGAGGAGGACGCCCGGTTCGCTGTCCAACCGTCATGAACCGGGTCCGCTGATAAGATCTACGAAGAGAGGTTCAGGCGGGATAAAAATATGTAGCCCACTCAGGCCTTGTAGGCGGCTATCCTGCCGTCGCCCCTTTTGCCTCTCTTTGAAGACGGTATCTCTTTTCGCTCTTTCGGCACATTTCCCAGATTATGCACTGGGAGCGGGACTTGCAGTAGGTGCAGGGGTCGGTGCAGGCCTCGCAGTCCTCGAGGCATTCCTGGCAATAGCCGACCGCCATTTTTTGGCACTGGACATAGGCCTCACGGCCCGGGTGATATCTGCATTCCATAATTTTTCATTTATCCTTCGTCATTTGTCGTTTCCCGATCGTCAATTTTACGCCGTGTAATAGGGTTCCCCCAGGGAAATTCCACTGGGGCCTAAATACCGCAATTCCTTAATCCCTTAATTCGTCAATTCCCTTATCCATCCGGATTTGATAATCAGGAAAAGAAGCGCTGCTAAGAGATAAAACATCATAAAGCCCAAGTGAGCGATATCGATGAACAGTGTAAACCCCGGCGAAAAAACAACGTCGGGAAGGTTTTTGAGAACCCTGAAGATGCCCGTTATAACGATTCCACCCAAGAGCAGTATCCTTACATAGGCAGAGGCGGTTAAACTGAATTCACGTCTACCTGCAAAAAAATAATCTAAAATGCAGTAGGCCACAAGCCCTAACAGAAGGATTGCCCCGAGATAATGAATGTAGTGGGTCACATAAAAATTTGCAGCCCAGCCCATACCTGGAATATCGGAGATATAGTAACGTTTGAAAATAGGCATCTGGCCGAACCCGGTAAATGCCATTACTGTAAAAAGCAAAATATAAAACGTTTTGAGCCATCTTTTGTTAGTCGTTAACGCATAATTACGTGATTTCATTTTTTCCCTCCTCAGAATGTGTCAGTTTTTTGGAGGTGGAGTAGAATTTGCCAGCCGCTGCAGCAATACCTGCAATCGGGGCGATTATCATGGCCTTTGCCAGGTTGTCGGCGTGAGCCATTGAATTTTTCACTGGCTGTAGCCCCGGCTTTCCAGGACCCTTTTCTATCGCTTTGTTCAAATCCTTAAAGGGGACAGGCGAGACGTAGATGGTGTTTGTTCCCCCGTTTTCTTTTTCACCATAGATGTAGCCCTTTATCTCTTTTGCAATAGCATGGGCCTCCTTTATAATTTCGTCCCGGGGTCCTATCTTCTGCACCTTCTCCGGGCACACATCGATGCAGGCGGGGAGTTCTCCTTTTTCAATCCTGTTGTAGCACCGGTCACATTTATACATGACTCCATTTCCAGCAAAATTGGGAAGGATGTCCAAGTACAACCCAACACCGGTCTGGCGCTGCGGGATATGCCAGGGACAGACCGCTTTACATTTGGATCCGCCAAGGCAGATATCCGCATCAATCCGGGTGATCCCGTTCCTGAGTTTGCGCGCCGCACCCCAAGGGCAGAGATCCGCACAGGGTGGGTTCTGGCAATGCATACATCGTCTGGGAAATGTAAAGGTCTCTTCCTTGCCATTCACCGTTACTGTGGCCTCCTGGATAAACAGCCAGTTATAGGGGGTCAGCCGGTCTGTGACATCCCTCTTGTCAGACCAGTCAGCGACCTTGACTCTGCTTGGATACATCTTTGGAAAAGGCTTCTTCGGTTCAGGGAACTTGGGCTCATTAACTTCCTGGCATGCCTCGACGCATGCCTCACACCCGATACACTTCCTGATATCAATAAGGGTTGCCAGTTCCTCACCGGTAGCTGCCTTGACGGTGGCAGGAAGTGGCAGAGAGGAGGCCGCCACGGCCCCTGCTGCGGCCAGACCACCTTTGAGAAACGATCTTCGTGATATTTCTTTTGTCATTGCTTATCTCCTTATCTGTTGCAGGCTTAAGAGACAAGATAAGTTAAAAAGTTACAAATTACAAGTTGCTATAGATCCCTACGCATACATTGAGAGAGTATCTCTCAGGATGGTTTTGCTCCGCTTGTGCCTTTATGTTGCATTTGAGAAACTGGAAATTGGGGATAGGCTAACAGGGCCTTTTTACGTATCTTCTCAATAAATCGGAGTAAATCCTCTGCTCTGCCATTTTTCTGGATTCCCGCTACTTATTGAGATGTTACCCTCGAATTTCCAATTTTAAATATCTTTTGATTAGGACTTTGGAATTGAGGACCTGGAATGCTGGGATAGGAGAAATCCCTTTTTGGTGTTACCTAAAGACACGTGATTTGGCCCCCGGAGTCAATCTCCGGGGAACCAAACCCGATGTAGAAGGGGGCAATCAGCAAAAGGAGGTTATGCCAAGTTTTATTGCCCTTTGGGGTGAATAGTAGGCAAAATCCGTGCCACAGATCTGGCTAAAGGGTTGAATAGTCGAGTGGTTGAGTCCTCCTCAAAACGGGTTCATTTCGATGATCTCTTCATAAATAGGCTTTAGAAGGGTTGTTCAGCTCGTTTTAATTTTTTTATATATATGTTCAAATACTGATCTGATCGCTGTTAATTTTTAACATATGTTAAGGGCTATTCTGTTAACACCTTAACGAATTAAAGGCAACAAAGATAGGGCAATCACTGAAATTATAGAGATTCATAGATGCGGCAGAATATATTATTCCTATCTGTCTCTTTTTTGACCGCTCACGGACAATCCCCGAGAGTGGGGGTTGCAATGTCCTGTGAGTTATCTGAAATGTCGCTTGACTACGTTCTTATCAGGACGTATTTTAATAATATCCACTTTGAACCGCACTGCATAGGCAAGATGGTCAGGTGGAATGGTGACGCTGCGCAAATTGGCACCGCTTTTGCAGTTGACAGGCCGGAAGTCTCCAAAGGGGACCTCGGTTTCGTTTTTTTGACAGTGTCGACGGCATCTAGCTGAGGCAAATCTGTTATAAAGCGTCGATCTTTATTATTATGGCAGGCCCCGTCTTTCGGGCCAAAAATTTTTCTCAGGGAGGATTAAGGAACATGGTTGAAAACATCACACCGGACGAAACATTGGACTGCAGGGGGTTGAGTTGCCCGATGCCGCTTCTAAAGACAAAGAAAGCCATCAAAGGGATGAAATCAGGGCAGGTCATAGAGATTTTCAGCTCTGACCCGGGTACAAAAAATGATCTTCCCGGCTTTGCCAAGAAGTCGGGGAACGAATACCTTGGTGAAAAGGATGATGAAGGATTCACAAGGTTTTATATCAAAGTCAAATAATTTCAGTAAGGAGTAAGGATATGGCAAGAAACTTAGGGCTTTTTGTAAGCTCCGATAAGCATCTTGATAAAATTATTGACCTGTGCCATGCGGCCCGGAAGAAAGGGGATGTGGAGGTCACCATTTTTCTTAGTCACCGGGGTACCTTGCTCACTCAGGACCCACGGTTTGGTGAGCTTGAGGGGCTGGCCACCATGTCCCTCTGCAACGTGGGTTTTGAGAGCCATGGCCTCAAACCACCAGTTCCCGGTATTGCTGAGAAGGATTATGCCACACAGGCGAGGAATGGTGAAATGATCGACGATTGTGATCGTTACCTGGTCTTTTAGGAGGTATTTGAAGAGATGGAAAATGTCAAGCATGTGGCCTTTTTGGTGCGAAGCAAGGAAGATCTCTGGGAAGGCTCACGTTCCACCCTCGGCCTGGCCGTGGAGAATCTTTATTCCTACATGTTCGTGCTGGATGTTGAGGTTGATATGACCGACGAGTATAAGGAAAACCTTGAATGGCTGGAGGATATGGAATGTGAATATTACTCCAACAACAGGGTCAACGCGGATAAACACGGGTTCAAATATATGAGCCTCGAAGAGATCGGAGAAAAACTCAAAGATATGGATCTCATCGTCCCCTTTTAGGAGCGGAAATATGAAGATGTTGCATATACTCAAGAGTAAACCGGATGATACGACAAAAACCCTGATGGGCATCCTTTCTGAAGGTAAGGAGACGACCGATTTCCCTTTATACGAAGGGGAGACTGACTATGGAAAGCTCATTGATCTGATTTTTGAACACGATCATGATAAGGTGATTACCTGGTGGTAGCTGTTAAAGGTATCTTGAGTCCTTTTCAAGATAATGCCTCCGTAGGGTTACCATTGTGACTCCATGAACTCCGGGGCGGTCTTTCTGTTAATCATTAACATGCGTTAACTGCCCATTTTTAACATTTGGCTTGATAAAAGGCGCATTTCGGGAATCCAGCAACTCTATCCCCCTGCCCATTGACTTCGGAAAATCTTCTGGGTAGAGCTATAGTTAACGTATGGATTTATAAGTTATTTTTAACAGGTTCCAGTGCAGTACCAATGAATCTTCAAGGTGGGGCAAAGCAGACAGATAAGGGCTCTTTGGCATATCCCTTGCAAGGTCTTATATTCGTATCGTAAATGTAAAGGCGGCACATACCGCCGGGTGTTGCACTTCAGCGCATAACGAACTGATCAGAGTTATCTGAAACATGAGCTGAAGGCAGGATGGAGTTGCTTGTTTGAAAGGAGGTACGCATGATACCCTTGGATGATATGCGGGATGTAAAGGATTTTGAGGGGATGGACCCGAAGATGCTTGAGAAACTTGCGAATATCGGAGAAGTGGTCTCGACACCCACGGGAACATACCTTTTTCGGGAAGGAGACCATGCTGAATACTATTACATCTTAAGGGAAGGTAGAGTGGTCTTGGAGTTCAGGCAGGCGGAGGGTTTAGTCAATACAGAGACGGTCGGTCCTGGTATGGGCGTGGGATGCTCATCCCTGGCAGGACTGACGGCCTACATGTCCGATGCCAGGTGTGAGGAACCGTCTAAACTTCTGCGCTGGCCTCAATCCAAACTTCGTCATCTTTTCAATCAGTATGATCGCCTGGGTTACATGATGATGAAGGCATGCGCCTTGTCCTTACACGAACGTATCGGCGTGAAGTCTTGAAACTGCTCGAAGACAGAGAACGAGAGTAAAAAGATCTTGAGAGAGGGGCAAGAGTGCCCTGGAAGGAGGACAGGCAATGATACCTCTAAAGGAATTACAGAAGGTTGAGATTTTTAAACCCTTGAGCAAGGAAATGATAGAAGAGCTCGCTGCTATTGGTGATATCACCACTGCAAAAGAGGGGGATTATCTCTTCCGTGATGGGGACCAGGCAGATAATTTCTATATCATAAAAGAAGGAAAAATAATCCTTGAATTTAAACAACCCGATGGTTCCATCAACACCGAGACCGTTGCTCCCGGCATGGGGGTGGGATGTTCCTCTCTGGCGGGACTCCCCCGATACAATGCCCATGGCAGATGTGAGGAGTCGTCAAGGTTCCTTCGCTGGCGCCAATCAAGACTCCAGCAGCTTTTTAATGAAAATCATAGGCTGGGATATTTGCTCATAAAGGCATCGTCGAAGAAGCTCAGCAATCGTGTTTCAGGAAAACTTCA
>CAZFSF010000035.1:0-22970 GCA_964522045.1 uncultured Desulfobacteraceae bacterium | reverse complement strand
TCCAAATCAAATACCATTTCCATCACAGATAGGCCTTAAGGTCAAGCAGAAACCAAAACTCCTTGGAAAGAGATAGGATTTATGGTAATAGGCAGGACCTGCTTTATTAGAGTATCCCGAATTAAGGGTCCGCGCAAAAATAACTTCACAAAGTTGTCGTTCAGATTTAGGTTGGATTCGACAGATCTGAGTGAGCGAAACCACAGGAATAGTGAACTATTTCGAGGACTTCACGAGTGAAGAGCGGCCGAAGACGACCTGAAGATGAGATGTCCCGCTTTAGCGGGATGAAGTTATTTTTGCGCGAGCCCTAAGGAGCATATATGGCCAACGACGACAACAAACATCACCTTACCATCGAAGACAAAGATATCATCCTCTTGGGCACGGCCCATGTGTCCGAGGAAAGTGCCGACCTTGTGGCGGAAGTGGTGAATGAGGAGAGACCCGATACGGTGTGTGTCGAGCTCTGCGAGTCAAGATACAAGGCAATGACGCAGGAGAACCGATGGAAGGATACGGACCTCATCAAGGTCATAAAGGAAAAGAAGGCCTTTCTGCTACTTTCTAATCTGATGTTAGCGGCCTTTCAGAAAAAAATTGGGAAGAAATTAGGCATTAAGCCGGGCGAAGAGATGCGCAGGGCCATCAGCGCAGCAAAAACGGTGGGCGCCGGGATACACCTTGCGGACAGGGATATACGCACCACTCTTTCCAGGACATGGCGTTTGATGGGTCTTTGGACAAAGATCAAGCTCCTGACCCAGTTGATTACCTCCATGGGTGAAGTGGATAGTATCGAAAAGGTTGATATTGAGAAGATGAAGGAGAAGGATGTCCTTGAAACCCTCCTTGCGGAAATTGGGGATATACTCCCTGAATTGCGAAACGTCCTGATTGACGAAAGAGATCAATACTTAGCGGCCAAGATCAGGACAGCCCCCGGAAAAAGAATTGTTGCAGTGGTGGGGGCCGGGCATGTACCCGGGATCCAGAGATATTGGAATGAACCGGTAGACATAGAGTCGCTGGAAGTCCTCCCTCCAAAGGGGAAATTGACCGGCCTTTTGAAGTGGGGCATCCCGGCAGTGGTGGTCGGGTTGGTTATCTTAGGATTTTATATGGCAGGCGCAGATGCCGGAAAACATATGATCAAATGGTGGGTCCTGGCCAATGGGATCTTTGCAGGCCTCGGGGCGGCAGTCGCATTGGCTCACCCCCTGACCATCCTGTCAGCGATTGTGGCATCCCCCATAACGTCTCTAAACCCGATGATCGCCGCTGGCTGGGTAGCCGGGCTGGTGGAGATTTTTTTGCGCAAACCAAAGGTGAAGGATTTTGAAAGTCTGCCTGAAGATATTACATCCGTGAAAGGTTTCTGGAAGAATAAGATCACCCGGATATTATTGATCGTGGTGTTGACCAATCTGGGAAGCTCATTAGGGGCGTTTATCGCCATCCCTTTGATGGCCAAGGCGTTTTGATTCAATCCCATAGTATTCCCGGTACCACGAAATGAAATTCCTGATACCCTCTCTTAGAGGAGTCCGGGGGTTGAATCCGAGGAGTTCTCTTGATCGCCGGATGTCGGCCACTGTCTCAGGTACATCTCCCGGTTGCAGGGGCATCATATTTTTCTCTGCCTCCCGTCCCAATTCCTCTTCTATTACACGGATAAAATCCAACAACGCCACTGAATCGGAGTTGCCCAGGTTGAAAATCTCATAGGGCGCGGTTCTTTCAATGGCCCTGATCGTGCCATCAATGATGTCATCAATATAGGTAAAATCCCTTCTCATCTCCCCGTAGTTGTATACATTGATCGGCCTCTTTTTCAGTATGGCATCTGTAAAGAGAAAAAGGGCCATGTCCGGACGACCCCACGGACCATAAACAGTGAAATACCGCAAGCCGGTACAGGGAATCTCAAAAAGGTGGCTGTAGGCATGGGCCATCAATTCATTGGCCTTTTTTGTGGCAGCGTAAAGGGAGATGGGATTATCGACCCTGTCTTCAACGCTGTAGGGGCTTTTCCTGTTTTTTCCATACACAGAGGAGGATGAGGCATATACAAAATTGCTGACTTTGTACTCCCTGGCCAATTCAAGGAGGTTTAGAAAGCCTTCAATATTACTCTTTTGATAGGAAAAGGGGTCCTTTAAGGAGTATCTGACACCGGCCTGGGCTGCCAGGTTGCAGATTTTTGTCACCCGGTGTTCTTTGAAAATATCTTTCAGCCCATGGAGATCCTGGATATCTAATTGGTAAAAACTGAAATTCTCATGGGCTTTCAGGATATCTAATCTCGCCCGTTTGAGGTTTACATCATAATAGGGATTCAGGTTGTCAACCCCAACAACGGCATACCCCGTTTCCAGAAGCCGCTTGGACAGATGAAACCCGATAAACCCAGCCGACCCCGTAACGAGTATGATTTCATTACTATTTGTCATTCCTATGCCTCCGATGCCCCTTCTTTAATGGCCGCTCTCAGTTGGAAGATTTCTTAGCAGAAAAGGTGGAGAAAATCTACTGATTTTGTTTGAAGCGCCAGGGAAGTGAACAAAAAAAGAGACCGTACCAGGGTTATTTTGTTATTTCCCCCAGATACGATCTCTTATTAAGGTTAAATGTTGACGGGATCAGGTCCCGATATTGTGTGCGCCCGCAAAGGCCTTTATTACATCATGCCGCCCATGCCGCCCATGCCGCCCATACCGCCTCCAGGAGGCATACCTGGCATATCAGACTTTTCTTCCGGCTTCTCGGCAATCATGGCCTCGGTGGTCAGAAGCAGTGAGGCAACCGAAGCCGCATTCTGCAGTGCGAACCGGGTAACCTTGGTGGGATCGATGATACCCGCCTTCATCAGGTCTTCATATTCATTGGTCTCGGCATTATAACCAAAAGCACCCTTCTTGCTCTTGACCTTTTCTACCACGACAGAACCTTCAGCCCCGGCGTTGTTCACGATCTGGCGAATCGGTTCCTCTAATGCGCGAATGACAAGATTGACACCGGTCTGCTCTTCGCCTTCCAGTTTCAACTGGGTAAGAGCCGGAATTGCTCGAACCAGGGCAACACCGCCACCGGGGACGATCCCCTCTTCCACGGCGGCCCTTGTGGCGTTCAGGGCATCCTCGACCCTGGCCTTTTTCTCCTTCATCTCGATTTCTGTGGCAGCCCCTACGTTGATTACTGCTACTCCACCGATCAGCTTGGCCAACCTTTCCTGAAGTTTCTCGCGATCATAGTCAGAGGTCGTCTCATCAATCTGTGCGCGGATCTGCTTGACCCTTCCTTCTAAGTCAGCGCGTTCGCCACCGCCATCAACGATGGTCGTATTGTCTTTGTCGATCCGGATAGTCTTGGCAGTTCCAAGGTCGTTCAGGGTGATATTCTCTAATTTCAAACCAAGATCCTCGGAAATTACCCTGCCGCCGCTCAAGATGGCGAGGTCTTCCAACATGGCCTTTCTCCTGTCACCAAAACCGGGGGCCTTGACAGCCGCCACCTGGAGGGTGCCTCTCAACCTGTTGACCACGAGAGTAGCAAGGGCCTCTCCTTCCACATCTTCAGCAACGATCAGAAGCGGTTTGCCCATTTTGGCAATCTGCTCGAGAATGGGGACCAGGTCCTTCATGGAGCTGATCTTTTTTTCATTCAGCAATATATAAGCCTCGCTAAGATTGGTCTCCATCTTTTCCGCGTCGGTCACAAAGTAGGGAGAGAGATATCCACGATCAAACTGCATACCTTCCACCACCTCAAGAGTGGTATCCATGCTCTTGGCCTCTTCTACGGTAATAACGCCCTCTTTACCCACCTTGTTCATGGCCTCGGCAATGATGTTTCCAATGGTGCTATCGTTATTTGCCGAGATGGTTCCCACCTGGGAAATCTCTTCCTGGTCCTTGGTCGGCTTGGAAATCTTTTTGAGTTCGTCCACGGCAACCTCAACGGCCCTCTCGATACCCCGTTTGATGGCCATCGGGTTTACGCCCGCTGCTACTAATTTGGAACCTTCCCTGTAAATGGCCTGGGCCAAAACCGTTGCGGTTGTGGTGCCGTCACCGGCCACGTCTGAGGTCTTGGATGCCACTTCTTTCACCATCTGGGCACCCATGTTTTCAAATTTATCCGCTAACTCAATCTCTTTCGCAACAGTCACACCGTCCTTGGTGATATTGGGGGCGCCAAAAGACTTGTCTAAAATTACGTTTCTACCTTTGGGTCCTAATGTGACCTTTACAGCATTGGCAAGGATGTCAATTCCGTTAAGCATCGATTCCCTGGCCTTGATGTCATATCTAATCTCTTTTGCCATTTCTTATGTCTCCTCCTTAAGCTTATTTTGTCTAATCAACTGAAAATTATTTTGATCTCATTTACTCGACAATGGCAATGATATCATCTTCTCTCATGATGATGTGCTCTTCACCTTCGATCTGGATCTCAGTCCCGGCATACTTTCCGAATAGAACTTTATCGCCAGCCTTGACCTCAAGCGGGATCTTTTTCCCATCATCTGTTACCTTGCCGTCACCAACCGCAATGACCTTACCCTCAACAGGTTTTTCCTTTGCAGTATCAGGTATGATAATGCCACCCTTTGTTGTCTCTTCCTCTTCGACTCTTTTTACGATTACACGATCATGCAATGGTCTTATTTTCATTTTTGTTTATCTCCTCTCGAAATGTGTTTGTTTTACACGAACCCGATTTGGTTTAAAAAAAGCTTTAGCTCCACCTCCCCCTAAATAAAATTAGCAACTTAACTAAAACCATTTATCCCCTCGCCTTTAATTAGCAGCTCATCCCCAAGAAACAACCTCTTGGAAAAGATTACCCTGAGGAACAGGGAGCAGGTTTTCCGGTTTGCGAAGTTTATAATGAAACCATGGGGAAATCTTGCTGAAAAGGGCAATAAGCGACTCAATAATCAACAGAAAAATAATATCGACCTATCAAATGTCAAGGGGAAGAGTCAAAAAACGTTGAACAGCAGGAGAAGAAAAGATTGTCAAGGTGGGGAGTTATGGTATATTCAAGCGCCACTTAATAGTTTCGCGGATCCCTTCCTGGAGGTCTGTCACAGGGGCCCACCCCAAGAGGCGACGGGCCTTTTCTATTATCAGGCAGCTCTTGGTCAGATCTCCGGGTCTGGCAATCTGTTTTCTAAGGGTAGCGAGTTCTTCCGGCAGTTCCGGCCTCATTTCTTTGAATGCTTTAAATATGGTATCGAAAAGCTCCAATGTTTTTGTTCCGACGCCGGTTCCGATATTGCAAAAATCCCCGGACCCTTTCTCTAAGGCGAGGAGATTTGCCTTTACCACATCACCCACATAACAGTAATCACGTACCATTCCCTTTTCATCTTCCCTGAAATGATTCAGGGTGGATTGTCTCTCTTTGAGGAGGTTGTCCATAAAAATAGCTACAACCCCTGCCTCACCATGTGGGATCTGGCGGGGGCCGTAAACATTTGCATAGCGCAATGTGGTGTAGTCAAGCCCATATTGGTGTCTGTAATATTCCAGATAGTGCTCTGATGAGAATTTTGAGACCGCATAAGGGGAAAGGGGCTGCGGCGTGTAGCCTTCTGACGTGGGATATTCAGAGGCCTCGCCATAAATGGCTCCCCCTGAGGATATGAAGATAAATTTCCCTACCCCATATTTTCTGGCGGCCTCCAACAGGTTGAGCAGGCCTTTGATATTGATATCCGCGTCAGAAACAGGGTCTGATACAGAGGCCGGCACGCTGATCTGAGCGGCATGATGATCGATAGTGTCAGGCCTCTCTCTTTTGATCAGTTCAGCGGTTTCCCGGGCACGGATATCGAGTTCAAAAAACCGCGCTTCGGGGTTGACGTTAGATCGCTTTCCGGTGTAAAGATTGTCCACCACTAAGACCTGGTGGCCGGCCTCTATTAAACCGTCTACCACATTTGAACCGATAAATCCGGCGCCGCCGGTTACCAAAACTTTCATGGAGGTATCTCCCTCTCGCTTACGCGTACTGTGGGATTGGAATGTAAATTCCGGCCTCAGAACAAAAAAAACAGGCCTGTTGAAGAATTTATCATAAGTTAATGGCAATAGTCAAGTTGAGGAGGCGAGGCCATTGTAATTCAGGAACTATTAATTATATAATAAAATTCTTTATTCCATATTGCTTATGAATCAGGAAAGGGTGGCACGACTTTAAATAATGACCGGAAAACCAAGAAATATCCTTGATCAGATCGGCGGGACCCCGTTGGTTTCTATCAATGCTCTCAATCGGAACAAGGACGTAGAGATCTTAGCCAAACTCGAGTGTTTTAACCCGGGTGGTTCTGTTAAAGACCGTCCAGCCCTGAATATGATCGCAGAGGCCGAGAAAACCGGGCAACTGACAAAAGAGAAGATCATCCTTGAGGCCACCAGCGGGAATACGGGTATCGGTCTTGCCCTTGTGGCGGCAGTGAAAGGGTATCGCATCCTTCTCACCATGTCAGAGGCGGTCAGCGAAGAACGGGTAAAGATCCTCAAGGCCTTAGGCGCGGAAATAACATTTACCCCGGCCCATTTAGGAACTGACGGGGCCATAGAGCATGTATACAACCTGATTCGTGAAAAACCCGATCAGTATTGGCTCGCCGATCAGTTCAACAGCGAGGCAAACTGGATGGCCCATTACAACGGCACTGCCATGGAGATCTGGGAGCAGACCGGCGGTCATCTAAACGCTATTGTGGCAACCATGGGGACTACCGGCACCCTGATGGGGATTTCCAGACGGTTCAGGGAACTTAAACCTAATGTCCAGATTATAGGGGTTGAACCCTATTTGGGCCACAAGATCCAGGGCCTCAAAAATATGAAGGAATCTTACCGGCCCGGCATCTTTGAAAAAGAGCGGGCAGATCGAATCATCAATATTGACGATGAAGAGGCATACCACACTTCACGTATGTTGGCAAAAAAGGAGGGGCTGTTTGTCGGTATGAGTTCAGGCGCGGCCATGGCCGTGGCCCTCAAGGTGGCGGAGGAGATGGAGAACGGCCGCATCGTTGTGATACTCCCGGACGGGGGGGAGAGATATCTGAGCACTCCTTTATTTACTGCCAGGAAAAAGTCCGGGTTGCGCGTATACAACACCCTCTCCCGTAAAAAAGAGGAATTTGTTCCAATGGAAGAGGATCGGGTCTCCATCTATTCCTGCGGCCCCACTCTCTGCCAGGTGATCGACTTGATCCAATGCAGACGTCTCCTTTTTTCTGACCTGATCAGGCGTTATATGGAATTTAAAGGCTATGAGGTCACTCATATAATGAACGTCACTGACCTCGATGACCGGACCATCGAGGGTGCTGAGAAGACCGGTGTTTCTTTAAGGGAATTTACGGACAGGTTTTACGACGCGTTTATGGAGGACCTTGATAGCCTTAACATAAAGAGGGCTGCTGAGTATCCCCGGCCGAGTGACCACGTGGACGACATGATAAGCCTCACGGAAAAGCTCCTTGAAAAAGGATATGCCTATGAAAAGCTACGTTCCATCTATTTTGACATCTCTCGATTCAAGGACTACGGAAAACTCTCTGGAATAGACCTTGACAAGATCAGACTCGGCAAGACCGTTGATTTGGATCAATACGAAAAAGAAAACCCTAAGGATTTTACTCTTTTGAAAAGATCCACCCTAAATGAACTGAAAAACGGGATCTTTTTCAAGACAAAATGGGGGAATGTCAGGCCGGGATGGCATATTGAATGCGCGGCCATGGCGATGAAGACCCTCGGCCCCACGCATGACATCCATACGAGCGGCGTTGCCCTGATATTTCCCCACCATGAAAACTCCATCGCCATCAGTCAAGCCGTAACAGATAAGCCCCTCGCCAATTACTGGGTTCATAATGAGCCGGTCATGACAGACGGCAACGAACGCTCCGGATCTTCGGAAAATGGTCAACTGACCTTGAGAGACCTACTGGACCAGGGCCATACAGGCCGGGAAGTCCGCTATTGGCTGCTCAGCAGACATTATAGAAAACCTATTTTCTTTTCCCGGGTAAAGTTGTCGGCGGCAAAAAACACCATCTCCCACCTTGACAAATTTGTTCAAAAACTCCATTACTCCAAGCCAGGCCCGGTTGATCCGGAAATGGACCAGGCGATCTATGCCCTGAGACAGAAGTTTATCGGATCCATGGATGATGACTTCAATATCGCTGCTGCATTGGCTTCCCTTTTCCAGTTTACCCGTAGGATAAATAAAAAGATAGATCAGAGCGGGCTCTCCTCTTCTGATCGGGAAAAGGCCTTAGCTGCCTTAGGACGAGTTAACTCGGTCTTGGGGTTCATGAAACTTGAGCCCCGCCTCGGCGGGGCAGATGAAGCGGTGGAGGAACTGATTCAAATGAGGGAGGAGGCCAGGAAGGCCGGGGAGTGGGACAAGGCCGATGACCTGCGACAGAAATTACGAGAGATGGGTATAGAGGTGGTCGATACCAAAGGGGGACCCATTTGGCAGAGCGTGGGGCCGGGAAAATCCAAAATGATTAATCCGAAATCCGATCCCGCAAGGCGGGACCGAAATCCGAAATCATAAGATGCCTATTTATGAATATGAACCATTAGATCCTCGTAAGACCTGTGAAAAATGCGCGGGCCGGTTTGAGATTATTCAGGGGATTGACGAAGAACCGCTCTCAAGCTGCCCTGACTGCGGACAGCGGGTGCGAAAGGTTATATCATGGTGCCGTGCGGCGATCGTCGAGACTCCTGAGGAGCATATCCAGGTGAACAAGCGGATCTCTGAATATGAGACAGAGGGAATGTGGAGTCATGCCGCTGAATTGGCGGATACACATTCGGAAAAGGTGGGAGACCACGACATGAAAATGAGGGCCCTTGATGACTACAAAAAGGCAGGATATGATGTTGGTACCTTAGAAAAGCATGCCAAGTCAACTAATGAAGATCTCAAATAACAAGTGAAGGAGGTTTGATTAGATGAGATTGAAAGGGAATGATTCCATTCTTATTGGACTGCGATTATCGATTGCATCTGTTCTTATGCTGATCTGTCTTTGCCCTTTTGCATATGGACAGAAAGAAAAGAAGGACCTGCCTCCACGGGCCATATCTGTTTCTCCGGAGTACACTGGGGTTGTTGTTCCTCAGAGGGAAGATGTCAATATAGATCTTATCGTGTCCAATAATGGAAGGGAAGATGAAGATATCGATCTAACGGTCACGTCGATCCCCAAAGGTTGGAAGGCCTGGCTAAAGACGTATAATTTTGGTGTGACGGGTGTTCATCTCAAAAGCGATACCAAAAAAAGCCTGATCCTGCGCGCACAACCGGACAAAGATGTGGCCCCCGGTGATTATGCCTTTGAAATCAAGGGTCAAACAAGAGACCGCAAGTTAACGTCAACCAATCAGGTCATTATCAAGGTCGAGGAAAAAAAGGAGGGGAAAAAGCCGGAAGGTGTTAACATCATTACGTCATACCCTGTGTTGACAGGTTCCACAGACGCCAAATTCGAATTCTCTGTGGAGGTTGAAAACAAATCAGATAAGGATGGAATCTTTAACTTGGTTGCCCAAGGGCCGGAGAACTGGGACGTCAACTTCAAACCGGCCTATGAGGACAAATTTATCTCCAGCCTGAGATTAAAGGCCGGTCAGAGTCAGACCATGGCAGTGGAAGTCAGGCCCAACCCCTGGGCAAGGCCGGGTCAATACCCCATCCTGGTCAAGATCAGTTCACCTAAGGCCGAGGGTCAGGTTGCACTAACAGTTATACTAACCGGAACATTCAAATTAGAGGCAGGGACAGCAAACGGGCTCCTTTCCCTGAGCGCTGTAAGAGGCGAGGAGGCCAATATCTCATTTTATGTAAAGAACAACGGCTCCGCTCCTCTTGCAGATGTTAAGTTTATCTCATTTCAACCTGAAAACTGGAAGGTGAAGTTCAATCCCAATACCATTGAAATGCTCGCGCCTCAAGAACTGAAGCAGGTTGAGGTCTCCATTACCCCGGCCGACCAGGCATTGGTTGGCGACTATTCAGTTGGCCTCCGTGTGGAGTCTGGAACCCCCCCCAAGGCCGATAAGACCATCGAGATAAGGGTCGGTGTTACTGCCTCGGCTGCATGGGGCTGGATAGGGATTGGCCTTATCGTTTTTGTGATGGCAGGATTGGTATTCCTTTTCACCCGTTTAGGCAGGCGCTAAGATGGAACCCGGCATAATAATTGAGACCACAAACCTAACGAAGAGATATGGTCGTCAGACGGCAGTAAACGGCCTTAGCCTCAAGGTGAAAGAGGGAGAAATCTTCGGGTTTTTGGGGCCGAATGGTGCTGGAAAGACAACAACACTGCTCATGCTCTTGGGTTTGAGTCGCCCCTCGAAAGGGAGTGCAACCGTATGTGGCCTGAACCCCGTGAGGATGGCCAAGGAGCTCAAACGCCATGTGGGGTATCTTCCTGAAAATGTCGGTTTTTATGGAGACATGGACGCGGTGCAAAGTCTTCAATACGTGGCCGATCTGAACGGCTTTACTCAGGTCGAGGCACGAGAGAAAATAGATGAATTGTTGGATCTGGTGGGGCTCAAGGAGGAAGCAAAAAAGAAAACGGCGGCATTCTCGAGGGGGATGAAACAACGATTAGGCGTTGCAGAGGTGCTCATCAAGGATCCGGAAGTCCTATTTCTTGACGAGCCCACCCTCGGACTTGATCCCGAAGGGGCCATCCAACTCATTAATCTGATTCGATCATTAAACAGGGAAAAAAGGATCACGGTGCTGCTCTCCTCCCATAACCTTCACCAGGTGCAGAAGATGTCCCACCGCGTCGGGATTATGATAGGCGGCGACCTGATAGCCGAGGGATCTATTGACTCCCTATCAGAAGAGAAATTCGGGGTGGGTGAAAAGGAATATTCCTTGGAAGAGATCTACATGAAGCACTTCCAGGAGGTATGATATGCAAGGCCTTTATGCTGTATTCAAAAAGGAGCTTCAGGACCATTTAAGCAGTTACAGGATTGTGATACTCTTTGCCCTGATAGCCATGGTAAGCTTCATCACCAGCTACATGGCCGCAGTCCATATGAGAGAGAACTTAGAAGGATTGGCCTCCATTAGATTTCCCTTTCTCATGCTCTTCAGTACGCCCGGAGCAATGTTTTCCATGGTCCAGTTCGTGGCATTTTTCGGTCCCCTTATCGGCCTGATTTTAGGCTTTGATGCAATAAACCGCGAAAGGACACAGGGCACCCTGATAAAGGTAATATCCCAACCTATCTATCGTGATGCGGTTATCAACGGCAAATTCTTAGCAGGTGTGACGATTATTGCCATTATGCTGACTGCAATCGTCTTAGTCATATCCGGCTTCGGTCTGGCCCTCGTAGGTGTTGTTCCGGGAATCGAAGAGATATGGAGGGTGTTTATTTACCTCATCATCAGCATATTCTACATCGCATTCTGGCTCGGGCTCTCCATCCTCTTCTCTATCCTTTTCAAGAGCATAGCCACATCCGCCTTAGCCTCGGTGGCGCTCTGGATCTTTCTCTCCTTTTTTATATCCTTAGGGGCCGAGGTAGTGGCCAATACCGTTGCCCCGATCGACAGGAAAGATGGGGTGCAGCCCGAAGTCGTGTTGGAGAATGCGCATATCAAGGAAATGGTGTCACTTTCCTCTCCCATGGTCCTTTACTCCGGCGCCACCGCGACAATTATTGACCCCATGAGGAAGACTACCCGCTCCATCATCCTGATGGGGCCCATGGAGGAGCTTCTTTCGGCCCGTTTTAAGAATCCCCTCCCCTTGGGGCAGAGCATTGTTGTCGTCTTCCCGCATATTATCGCACTTATTGCGATCACCCTTATCTGTTTTGCCATCTCATACGTGGTATTTATGTTGCAGGAGGTCCGGACGTAAGGGCTCAACAATAAATAACTTCACATTTTTGCATCCCGTCTTCACGTCATCTTCGTCCGATCTCAAACCGCAAAAACATCAAAATAGCCTACTATTCCATCAGCTTTTGTGATTTGAGATCAAACAAATCTAACATGAATCAGGGCGCCAATTCTGCTAAGTTATTTATTGTTGAGCCCTAAGTGAAAAAAAGGGATGAGGTTTGTTAGAAGATTGTTGTGGCCGTGTCCTATAAGTATCTTTCCTTTCCCACCCTGCTGGTTCTCTACCCGACTCCTATACGGATAGTTTGTCCCATCTGAGAAGCTGGGCAAGAATCATCCCGGCGATAAAGCCCGCCGCCAGATTGGACGCCAGGGTGATACCCAGAATCAATGTGGCGACAAAATAGTCTTTGCGATGGTCCAGGTCCATGATGGTAAGCGTCAACTGGGAGCCCGCGTACACCAGCAGGACGCCCAAGATAGACATGGGAAGAAGACTTAAAACCTTGACGATATTGTTGCCGACCAAGAGGGCCAGTGCCACGAAAATCAGCCCGACTATCACATTGGACCCCGCCGTTCGCGCGCCGAATCGATAATGCGCCGCCAGCCCTCCTGCCCCGTGACACAGCGGCATGCCGCCCAGGAAAAAGCTGAAAAAATTGGCCAACGCCATGCTCACGCAAGCTTTTCGATTGGTTACCTTTTCCGATCGATCCCCAAAATACTCCCTTGAAAGGTCCGTATACGCCAGCACCGCATTGCCCAGTGTCATCGGCAGTTGGGGCAACACCAGGGCAAACAGGGCAAAGGTGAAATCCGCCTTTCCCGGAAACCCGAAAGGAACGATCCTGGGGAGGTTAAGGCCAATGCCGCCGCTGCCCAAATCAACCTTTGCTCCTAAGACCAGGCCCGTGATGAGTCCTCCCGCCACAACGATCAAGCCGGCCGGGAATTTTTTGTTGTCCAGCAACAGCAGGGTGATGATGCCGCTGACAGTGCCGATCACAAGGGTGATGGGAATGGACCCGAGGGACTGAAAGGCGAGATAAGGTTCTCCCGCCTGCTGAAGCACCTGATATGTGGAGGTCCCGATTATGAATTTGATACCGCCGGAAATCAGCAGCGCTCCGGTGGACAGCTGCACCCCGCGGATAACCGATTTGGGTGTGACCTTGCGGATGAGATCGATGGCCCCGGTAAGCCCGACGATCAACAGAAAGATTCCCATCAGTAGGGATGACGCAAGAATCTGGTTGGCACTCATGGAGGTGGCAATCGCATAGGCCCCGATGACCTTCATTGGCTGGACCGGCACCGTAATACCAAAGTAAATTCCTGAAATAACATAGAAGACGCCGATACTCAGAAACAGCCCCAGCGGGTTGAGGCCGTTAAAAAGAACCATCGCGATGGCAATGGGCAGCAGCGTCCCGAGATCGCCCAAGGACCCGGCCAGTTCCATCCGATCAAACTTGAAACGTTCGGACATAGATTTTCCTCGCTAACCGAACAAAGTTCGAGGTATCAATTTGTCGCACAAGACAAACAGAATACCGCTAAAAATGACGCGAATGCCTTTTCCTTTAAGACGGCTGCTCATGATCTGATAACTACAGGGTTTGACGTTTTAAGGCAGGTCTAATCAGGACATATTTACTGAACCTGGGGTCCAAGTCGTCAGTTTTCACCCAATCATGCTCCTGGCAGAACTCCTGCCAGATCAGGGACAACGTATCTTTGAGGCGCGCCACATCCTCTGGCTCAAACCCGGCGGCAGAGGCCATAAAATCCTTCACAAAGGCCTCTTCAAACCCTAACATCTGGTAGGGCGGGCTTTCATCCCTTTGCCGGAGGAGATCAAAGAACTGCCTTGCCTGTTTCAGGGAAATCGCCTCAAAAGAGGGCTTCAAATCCAACATCTGCCGGGCCCAAAGAGTGAAAAGAAACGAATGGAGTGTTTGATCATAGGTTTGAGCGTCTTTTTTATTGAAAGGGCAGGTTACTGTCAATTGGGCCAACATCTTGTCAAGTCCAATCAGGCCGTGGAGAATTTTACGAACGGCTGTCAGGTCAGAGGCCTGTTCAAAGTCCCTGTATTCTCCCTCCCTTTCCGGGCCGCAATAATATTTTGGTCTCATCTCCATAAGACCTGCAAGCGTATTCCCCCAGTCATCGCCCCAAAAACCGTAACCCATGTCATTATGATCAAACCAGCTCTTCTTTAACCAGCGTTCCGCCTCCCATTTTAGCTTTTGGGCCAGACCAAAGCCCATCCGGAACAGAGATATTAATCTGTTTTTTCTCAGAAGTTCTTCAGCAGCCCCGATATCTTTGCCGCACATCTCTTCAAGGGTCAGATTAAGATACCCTGCAGCCTTCTGACCGGTCTTTCTTAGGACGTCTATGTCATCGATCACGAGTCCATCAGCAGAGAGGATCTGGTTGCAAAGCCCGGCGAATTCAAGGCGTATCCTGTCTAAAAGACGACCATCGGTTATTCTTGAAGCGCTCTTTGTCAACAGATTTTGACTTTTAGAGAAGTGGAATGGTGCATAAGGGGCCAGGTCGAGGAAATCCTCATCAAGAACGGGATCAACCATCTCCGGCGACTCTTTTTGATCTATGGTTTTTGGATCCAGAGGGGCGTAAACCAGTAGGGCTTCCTCTCGAGGAAGAAAGCCATGTTCTGCTATGCGGACGTTTCTCAGCCTGTACATATCCTCCTCTAAGTCTGCGGGAAGCACACCGGCCAGACCCGTAAGGAGAGAGTGGTATTTGAGAAGATCCTCACCGGCCATTGTCCTCAGAATTCCCTCCACCGTTTCCCTCTGGTTCTGTTTAAGGACCTTGATATAAAAAAGACCATCAAAGGTAAAGAATCCTTCCTCAAGGTCGTAGGCCTCATCTTCATCCCTTATTTCCACATGCACATTCCTGAAGAGGTAAAGATAGGCCAAGGCCTGGCCATCAGTGAATAACCACCGGCTAAGACGCCCGGGGTCTGATCTCTGAAACCTTTGAAGCCACAGGAAGGCGTGTGACATGTCAAGGCGATCCTTTTCCCACAGTTCCAGGTCCAGGAGATGTTGCCACTGTCTCAGGGAGGAAAGTTTCAACAGTTGCATGGAGTCCTCTCCCACCCTTTTTACCAACCAGAAAAAATCTTCACTGGGAAGCCCTTTAATCAATCCCGGAGGATCAGGGTGTTCTAAGATCCTATCCAACATCTCTGTTCCTGAAAAGGCGTAAAGGTCCTTTAAGATCGAAACATCGTAAGACTGGATTCCGCTATTATCCCCTTCGTCTGAACTTCTTCCCTGTTTCAGCTTTTCCAAAACCAGATCCTCCGATAAAAACACTCTCAGGTCAACGCCGGGATTTCTGGCTTGAAGATCCCGGTTGCCGGTCAACGATAATTTACATATACTCTTGACAAAAGAGGGGTTCGCTGTCAAGAGTATATTTCCATCCTGCGAACAGATTGCCTCTAAAACGCATGAGGCATATCCTTAGAATGAAGCAATGAAAATAACCGACGAGATATACCAGGTTGGGGGCGGGGGCCTGACGTCACCCGAGGATGCGGCCATCTATTTGATCAATTTCACGGGTCATGCAGCCCTTGTGGATTCCGGGTGCGGCCGTTCCCATGACCGGGTGATAAAGAATATCGGGGGATGCGGGACTGCCCTGCAGGAGATCGAATATCTCCTCATTACCCATTGCCATTACGATCATACCGGGGGTGCCCGGGACCTGAGGCAGGCGACCCGGTGCCAGACAGTTGCCCATGCGTTGGATGCCCGTTATTTAGAGGAGGGGGATGATAAGGTCACCGCCTCAAAATGGTATGGGGCGAAGATGGAACCTTTATCGATCGACCGGAAGTTGGCTCTTCCACGTGAAGAGATATTATTAGGAAACAGGACAATAGAGGCGATCCATATTCCCGGTCATTCCCCGGGTTCGGTGGTATATTTGACCGAATCAGGTGGACTCAGGGTCCTTTTTGCCCAGGATGTCCATGGCCCTTTAGACCCGAGCCTTCTTTCGAACCGGGAAGATTATTTGCGATCCTTAGATCTCCTCATCTCTCTTAATGCGGACATATTGTGTGAAGGCCATTATGGCATTTACAATGGGAGCGCAGAAATTAATGATTTTATCCGGTCTTTTAAGTGAGGGGCATAACCTTGGTCAATATCTCAAAAATCGATTATTCGGTTCTGGATCGGCCTGAGATCCTCACGTTTCTGTTTCATCCCAGACCCGAATGGGAGGGGCCAGGATCAGATAACAGGGGAGAGGACCTTCTGATTCCTGTTGAAATGGACGTAGTCGTAGGGGCCCGGTTTCACATGACGGAAGAATCTGCACCCAATATCCTCTTTTTTCATGGAAACGGAGAAATCGTGGCGGATTATGATGAACTGGGCAGTGCCTACAATCGGATCGGGATCAACTTCCTGCCCGTTGATTATCGGGGTTATGGTCGCTCAACAGGCCAACCCACCATCACCGCCATGATGAGGGACTGCCACCTGGTCTTTGATTTTGTGAAGAAGTGGCTCTTTGACAAGGGCTATAGGGGCCCCCTTATCCTGATGGGCAGATCCTTAGGGAGCGCATCTGTGCTTGAGCTTGCCTCCCATTACAAAGACCAGATAGACGGTCTCATCGTTGAAAGCGGTTTCGCATTTTCAGGCCCCCTGCTCCAGCTCTTGGGCATCAACCTGAGGGCCATCAATTTCAGCGAAGAGATCGGCCTTGGAAATCTGGACAAGATAAAAAGGTTTGACAAACCCACCCTGATCATACACGCAGAGTTGGATCACATCATCCCATTTTCGGATGGCCAGGCCCTTTATGACACGTCCCCGTCTTCAGATAAAACCCTGCTCAAGATCCCCAATGCCAATCATAATGATATCTTTATGCGGGGCTTCTCTGAGTACATGGGGGCGGTCGGGACCTTGGCTCGCAAGTCCCGCAAGGCGGGATTGGGAAAGGCTTTAATATGAAACAGATCGTTTTGGGCACCGCAGGACATATTGACCATGGCAAGACGTCTCTTATAAAGGCCCTCACGGGGATAGAAACGGATCGCCTTAAGGAAGAGAAGGAACGGGGCATTACCATTGAGCTTGGGTTTGCCCATTTAGGGCTGCCAGGGGGCAAACTGCTCGGAATCGTTGATGTGCCGGGTCATGAAAAGTTTGTAAAAAACATGGTTGCCGGGGCCACGGGCATTGACCTTGTTGCCTTGGTCATTGCTGCTGACGAAGGGATTATGCCGCAGACCAGGGAGCACCTCGAAATATGTGAACTCCTGAAAATCGAGCACGGTATTGTTGTGCTTACCAAGATCGATATGGTGGATGAAGACTGGCTTGAACTGGTAAGGGAGGATGTCTCAGAGTACCTTTCGGATGGTTTCTTGGCCGATGCCCCTGTTGTTGAAGTCTCCTCTGTGACCGGAGAGGGTCTGAAGGGATTGATCGAAACCCTCGATAAACTCGTAGAAGAGATCCCCGAACGGGACATTGGGCACCTCTTCAGACTTCCAATCGATCGTGTGTTTACCATGAAAGGTTTTGGCACCGTGATTACCGGGACCAGCGTGTCCGGGAAGATCGGAACCGGCGATGAGGTGACCATCTATCCCCAGGGCATTTCATCTAAAATAAGGGGGTTGCATGTCCATAATAAGGAGGTCGATGAGGCGTGGGCGGGTCTGAGGACCGCCGTCAATTTGCAGGGAATTGAGAAGATGATGCTGCGAAGGGGGAATATCTTGGCCACCAAAGATTCCCTCAGACCAACATATATGGTGGATGTGGTTTTGGACCATCTCCCGAGTGCCCCTCGCAAGCTGAAAAACAGGGCCAAGGTCCGTTTCCATGCCGGCACATCAGAGGTTATTTCTACCCTGATCCTTTTAGACAGGGACGAACTTAATCCAGGGGAGACCTGTTTTGCACAGATAAGGCTTAATGCCCCTACAGCGGTGCTAAAGGGCGATCGTTACGTGCTCAGGAGCTATTCCCCGGTACAGACCATAGGCGGTGGAGAGATCCTGAACCCCTTGCCGGACAAAAAAAAGCGGTTTTCAGATGCGGTCCTGTCTCAGCTTGAGATTCTTCATACAGGAGGACAGAAGGAAGTCCTTGAGCTATTTGTCTCTTTAGGTCGGTTTCATGGAGTGGAGGAATCAGAACTCTCATTTTTGGCAAATATGAGCAAGAAAAAGTTAGCAGAACCGCTCAAGTCGCTTAAGGCGCAAAAAAGAATCATTCAATTTGACAAAGAGCGATCACTTTTGATCCATACCGATTTTTTAGAAAAGGCTAAGGATGAGGTCTTGGGGACCATTGTCGGATATCACAAGAACTTCCCTCTAAAAGCAGGTCTAATCAAAGAGGAATTAAGATCGAGGACAACAGGTTCAAGGAATCCAAAGCTTTTCAATTATATCGTTAAACAGCTCTCACAAGGGGGAATAATAGTCCAGGAAAAAGAGCTTGTCCGCCTGAAAGAGCACAAAGTAACCTTGGCCCAGGACCAGGAGAAGGCGCGGCAGAAGATAGAAAAGATCTATGCAAAAGGCGGGCTCCAGCCCCCCTATTTTAAGGATCTAAAGGAGGACTTGCCCGGAAATACCGCGATTGATGTCCTTGGAGTTATGGTAAAGGAAGGACTTTTGCTGAAGATAAAGGAAGATCTTTATTTTCATCGTAGGGCCGTTGAAGAATTGGAAAGGAGGCTGATTGATTTCCTGAAAAAGCATGGTGAAATCACGACACCACAGTTCAAGGAGATGACCGGCACCTCGAGAAAATATACTATCCCCCTCATAGAGTACTTTGATTTATCCCAGATAACGGTCAGAGTCGGAGATAGCAGGGTTCTCAGGAAGAAATAGGAGGAATTAGAAATTGGAAATTAGAAATTAGAAACCGAAAGACGGGGCCGTTTACATCGAATTTCCAATTTCGAATTTCAAATATCTTTGGTTATGTGTTAGGTACTCGGTATTGGATAGGATGAGTGGAAAGGAGAGAGATCCGATGTCATAGGTCGGAGGTCGGGACTGCGAATGGGATTGATTTCTGCATTGGGCCTCGGGCCGAGAGAACATATAGCCATTGTGGGTGGGGGAGGAAAGACCTCTCTCTGTTTCGCTTTAGCTGAGGAACTGCTGCGGGCTGGAAGGAGAGTAATCACTACCACCACCACTAAGGTCTGGCAGATAGAGGCCAATCGCGCTCCCTGTAGGGTTTTTTGTCCTTCCGGCTCTGCCTCTTATGAAGATCTGAAGGAGGGACTCAGGATAGATGGACATGTTTTTGTAAGTCAAGGGCTTCTTGACTCCGGCAAGGTTGAAGGAATAACGCGGACCATGGCAGATTCCTTTTTTAAGGATCTGCAGGTTGATTATTTGGTTATAGAGGCAGACGGCGCTGCAGGAAGACCGGTCAAAGCGCCGGCCGAGCATGAGCCTGTAATTCCCTCTTCGGCAACCATGGTAATTGCCGTAATAGGGTTGGAGGCCATGGGGAGGCCCTTGGATCCGGAGATCGTCTTCAGGCCCGGGCTTTTTAGAGAAATTTCGGGCCTTGATAACGGGGAGGATATTACCCCTGCCGCGCTTGCCAGGGTCTTTCAGTCACCCAATGGCCTTTTCAAGGGTGCCCCTGATTCCGCAAGAAGGATTGCGTTTTTGAATAAGCTGGATCTTCTCGCTTCTGAGGAAAAAGGGAGAACCTTGGCCCGGCTCCTGCTCCGGGACCCGTATGCACCGGTGGAACGGGTGGTGATGGGCTCTATTGAGAAAAGAGTATTTAGGAATTTATAAATGAATTTGTGCTCAAACGGACAGGAATTTGTTCACCACGAAAATAACGAAGAACACGAAGAGATCACGAAACCATTAGAAACTCTTTTTCGTGCCCTTCGTGTGATTCCTGGTAAACGCTTCGTTTCGTTTGGGCTTTTTCGGGTCAGGAAATTGCTATGAAAGAGATATTCGAGAAGCTTGATCAGTTATTTGAAAGGGATAGCTCTGCAGTGCTTGCTACCATTATCCGGCAGTCAGGCCCCTCTCCGCGGGGGGCCGGGACCAAGTGCCTGATTATGGATGACGGTTCATTTGTTGGCACCATTGGAGGGGGTATCCTTGAGGCCCGTACGTTGGAGAAGGCCAAAGAGGTATTCGACGCAGGCCTCCCGGCAAGGCTCTATTTTTCTCTTGAGGGCACTGATGTTGCTGAAACCAATATGCTTTGCGGGGGCCGGGTTGAAGTGTTTCTGGAACCTATATCAGGCCTGAACCCGCTCCATGTCGCGGTATTTCAGGAGGCTGGGAAGGGTTTGAGCCAGGGAGGAGGGGGCCTTTTCGTAACCCTCATCGACCGGGACCGGTGGCAGGGTGGAAAATTGCCTAAGCTGTTCTTAGGGAAAAATGGGGAAAGGGCCGGTTCCCTTTTAGGGGCAAAGGGGATAGAGGACGCTCTTGCCAAAAGATTGGAAAAGTTGATGCGATCGCGACAGCTCTCCCTTTTCTCCATGACCGATGATGAGGGGAACCCGGTCGAGGTCCTTGCGGAACCTGTTATGGCCGCCTCGTTTCTTTATGTATTCGGCGGCGGTCATGTGTCGAAACAGATCGTTCCCCTGGCAAACCTGGTTGGCTTCCATGTGGTAGTAATAGATGACCGGGAGGAATTTGCAGATCCCAGATTTTTCCCGGAGGCGAAGGAGATTCGTTACATCCCTTTCGAGGGCGCGATGGAGAGGCTGGCCACTGATAAGTCCTCCTTTGTGGTAATCGTGACAAGGGGGCATATGCATGACAAGACTGTTCTGGCTCAATCATTAAAAACAGGGGCCAGGTATATCGGGATGATCGGGAGTAGACGAAAGAGGGACATAATTTATCAGAAACTGTTGGAGGAGGGGTTTACCAAAGAGGATATTGACAGGGTCCATTCTCCCATCGGTCTCGATATCGGCGCAGAGACGCCTGAAGAGATCGCAGTGAGCATCGTGGCAGAATTGATAAAGGTGAGAGCTTTGGATTGAATATTGAGGATTAAAATTTTTATCTGACGCCAAGATTGGCGAAAAAGACAGTTTTCGTTCGTGCACTAAATAACCAATAACAAACCAACGGAGGTCTAATGATGGGGGACAACTACCAAGCGTGGCTCTGGGAAAAGTTGGGGGAGAGGTGTGTCAAGAATCTGAAAAAGCATGGGTTTGACGCCCATATGGTCTCTACCCCTGATGAGGCAAAAGGACTTATCCTCAGCATGGTTTCAAGGTACGAAACCTTTGGATTCGGAGGATCTGATACCACAAGGTCTTTGGGAATAATAGAGAAGTTGAAGACTGATGGAAAGACGGTGTATGATCACTGGCAAACAGACCTTACTAAAGAAGAGGATCTGGAGATACGTCTTCAGCAGGGTCGGTGTGATTGCTTCCTTTGCAGCGCCAATGCCATTTCAGCCACCGGAGAGGTAATCAATGTGGACGGTATAGGCAACCGGACCAATGCAATGACCTTTGGCCCAAAGAAGGTGATCATTGCTGCGGGAATGAACAAGGTTACTCCCGACCTCGAATCGGCGCTCACGAGAGTCAGAGATGTTGCCGGACCCATGAGGGCCAAGAGCCTTGATATGGAAACACCCTGTGCGGAGACCGGCATATGCAGCGACTGCAATTCCCCGCAGCGCATCTGCCGGGTTACGGTAATCCTTCACCGCAAGCCTATGATGACCGACATCTCTGTAATCCTGATAAACCGTTCTATGGGGTTCTGATGGCAAAACATACTCACCAATTTGTAGAAGAATATGATGGTCTCGTGGGTTTCGGTTTTGACCGTGAAGGGGATGAAAACGCCCTGACATATTATCTCCAGAAATTCTCAGATGACGAGTGCATGGCCCTCATAAGAGAACGGATGTCAGAGAGAGACATGGAGGAGCTTTTAGACCTGGTTACACGGTTGCTGAAAACCTATTTTGCCGAAGAGGAGTACCACAAAGTTTTCCTCAAGGATGGTAAGTAGTGTCAGGATGAAAAGTGACTAAAGTTCAAGGCAATATTTAACGTTTTCAAATTATCTAAAGTTCTTGATCAAGGTGTTGGCTGAGCGAGCCCTAAACACCCCTTTGAGGAAATATGGGCGTGTATTTACTGGTCCTCAGGTTCACCACTACTACTCCCGACGTAATCAATGCCAGGGCCAGTGCAATATCCAAGGTTATCGTCTCCCCAAGGATCAATCCACCGAGCAAGACTCCGGCAACAGGCATAACGAAAATAAAGGAATGCAGTGACACAGCCCCATACTTTTGAAGCATGGCATTCCATGCCACAAAACCAAAGGCTGCCGTCACAAGGCTTTGGTAAAGAAGAGAAAGCAGAACCTTTGCGTCTATAGAGGTTACCATTTCAGTATCTAAGAAATAACCGGCTAAAAAGAAGCAGGGAACTGAGAATATCATGGGATAGAGTACGATTTGAAAGGGAAGAAATCTACTTATGATCCTTTTTGTGTAAACGGTATTGCAGGCCCAGAAAAAGGCCGTGACAAGAATCATCAGATCACCGATTTGAACGTCTGTGGTGACCCCCTCCTTTCGCAAAAAGACGAGGACCATTCCTGAAAACCCCAGAAGAAGACCGAATATTTTTTTCTTGGTGATCTGGTCCCCCGGAATAAAATAATGTGCCAACAAGAGTACGAAAAAAGGTTGAAGGTTGATCATCAGGGTGCCCCTCGACGCGCTTGTTTTACTCAGCCCAAGATAGAGCAGGCCTAATTGGACAGTAAAGAGGATGGAGATAATCAACAGTTGATGTGCCTGGCCCTCCTTCAGTCGAAGAGGTCGTTGGGTAGCTATGGCCCACAGAAAAATCGCAATTGAGGCTAAACTGAATCGGAATGCGGCGGTTGTAAATCCGCCCAACCCTAAGAGGCTGATCTTGATTGCTACGGCATTCGCCCCGAAAAGAGTGCA
>CAZFSF010000034.1:0-23517 GCA_964522045.1 uncultured Desulfobacteraceae bacterium | reverse complement strand
AAAATCCGAATGCAACGCAGAGGTTGGGCGAAAGGGGGCGTTTTTCAAAGGTCTCACCTGATAGTCACACCTTAGTTAGGCGCTTTTTCAGAGTAACCGGCAACCTATGCAAATCGACGACAAAAAGGCAATCTTCGGATGGACCATGTATGACTGGGCCAATTCGGCCTTTGCCACCACCATTATGGCGGGGTTCTTCCCGATTTTTTTCAAGCAGTTCTGGAGTGTCGGCGCTGATACCACATTGAGCACCGCCCGGTTAGGACTGGCAAATTCAGTTGCAGGTATCGTTGTGGCCTTGTGCGCACCCGTGTTGGGGGCGATTGCCGACAAGGGCAGCTCAAAAAAGAAGTTTCTCCTCTTTTTTGCCTTTATCGGCATCGTGATGACATTAGCCCTATACATGGTTTCCAAAGGAAACTGGCCCATGGCCGTCCTGTTGTATGTCTTTGCAACTGTCGGGTTTTCAGGGGGGAACATCTTCTACGATGCACTGATCACGGGAGTAGCGTCCGAACAAAAACTGGATTTTATATCAGCCCTCGGTTTTTCTTTAGGCTATTTAGGCGGAGGTATCCTTTTCGCCGTGAATGTATGGATGACCTTGAGCCCCGCAGCATTTGGATTTGCAGGTCCAGGAGAAGCGGTAAGATTTGCGTTTTTCACTGTAGGCATCTGGTGGGGGGTCTTCTCGATCCCACTTATGCTGTTTGTCAGGGAGCCGGCTGCCGTAGAGTCAAAATCTGAAAGGAATGTGGTAAAGGCCGGCTTCAGCCAATTAAGGGAGACTTTTCAGGAGATCCGATATCTGAAAACCATCTTTTTGTTCCTTGTGGCCTACTGGCTCTATATCGACGGTGTGAACACCGTCATACGTATGGCGGTCGATTACGGTATCTCCATCGGGTTTAAATCCAATGACTTAATTGTTGCCCTCCTTATCACTCAATTTGTCGGCTTTCCATCGGCAATAGGATTCGGTTACCTTGGAGGTAGATTTGGGGCCAAGAGGGGCATCTTTGTTGCCATCGCAGTTTACCTCTTTGTCTCCATATGGGCCGCTTTTATGAAGAGCAGCACGGAGTTCTATGTTCTTGCCATTATCGTGGGTCTGGTCCAGGGCGGTATCCAGGCGCTAAGCCGATCCTTTTTTGCCAAGATAATTCCCCATGACAAGGCTGCCGAGTATTTCGGGTTTTATAACATGATAGGAAAGTTCGCCGCTGTTATCGGCCCGGTCTTCATGGGAGGGGTCGGCCTTCTGGTAAGGCATATCGGGTATAGCAGTAATATGGCGTCGCGAATAGGCATCACATCTATCTCCCTCCTCTTTATGGCAGGGGGAATCCTGCTCTTTTTCGTTAACCAAGAGAGAGGTAAAAAAGAGGTTAGGTATCTATCAAAGGGAAGTGAGTGGAGTGACTAAAGTTAAAAATATTTTTATTGTAAAGCCAGAATGCCGATTCTCATAATCCTTCTTTTGCGCTTTATAACCAGTGATTGAGCAGTTTCCGGATAAATACGATACGATCTCCTGAACACCCCTCCTGATTTTCCTGTCCTTTTGCAACTTTTCCGAAAATCTTGTGTTGACTTTAAAGACCGCAGAATAACTCAACTTCCCAAAAGGTCATCTATCTTTGATTGATTTAACCCCTTTACGTGTCTCTCCCGGTTCTGCATGAAACAGCGAGTAAACCGCCGGGATGAGTACCAGCGTAATCAGGGTCGATCCGGTGAGGCCGCCAATGACCGCCCTTGCCAGGGGGGCCTGGGCGTCCGCACCTTCACCGATCCCTAACGCCAATGGCAGCAGACCGAGGATCGTGGTCAGCGTGGTCATCAGAATCGGTCGCAGCCTCCGACGTCCTGCCTCGATCACGGCATCCCGGACAGGCATCCCGCCACGACTCAGCTGATTGGCCTGGTCCACCAAGAGGATGGCGTTATTGACGGCGATCCCGCCCAACATAATACAGCCGATATAAGACTGTACATTGAATGTCGTTCCGGTCAGAAACAGAATAACCAGAACCCCCACCGTTGCCACGGGCACGGAAAACATGACTACCAGGGGATTTCGAAAGGATTCGTACTGACAGGCCAGCACCATGTATACAAGGACCAGTGCGAGCGCAAGCGCCATCACCAGTTCATGAAATGCCTTTTTCTGTTCCTCAAACGTTCCCGAAACCATAAGATCATACCCCACGGGACGCGGTATCTGGTCCAGCACGGTCTGAACGTCCAAAGCCACGGAACCCAGATCGCGGCCGGCGACGTTCGCTTCAAGCGTCACAACCCGCTGCTGATCCTTTCTGTCGATCACGATCGGGCCACTGCCTGGTTCAGTCATAACGATATTTCGCAGCGCGACAGGCTCACCGGACCCGGTAGTTAGGGTAAGGTTGAGGATCTCCTCCAGCGAGAGTTTCTCCGCATCTTTGAGCTGCACGAGAATGCGGTAAGAGTTGCCGTTCGTCCGGTACTCTCCGGCCTGGGAACCGGCAATTGCGGTTTCCAGGATTTTCGTCACATCACGCACGCTTAAGTTTAGATCGGCGATCTTATCACGTTCCACTCGAATCTGCTGCTGTGGAACACCGCCTTCGCGGCTGGTATCGATATCGGTAATGCCCGGGATCGATGCAATGGATGCCGCGACCCGGGCGGCCAAGGCGTCAAGCCTATCGAATTCATAGCCTCTGATCTCGATGGCCAGACCCTCATCGCCACCTAAAAGTCGTTCCAAGAGGAATTGACCCTGTGGCGCCCGGGTGCGTATCTCCATGCCCGGGATCTTGCCGGTCAGCCGGCGACGCAGATCTTCCGCAATCTCGGTATTGGAGCGTTTCCTTTGGGATGACGGTAACAAGGACAGATTGATCTGGCCCTGGGAAGCCGCATCCGGCCGCCACCCCGACGCACCGATACTTACCACGGATGAGACTGCCTCAGGTACGGCAGCATACACAATCTTTTCTATTTTTCGGGTCTGCTGGTCGACAAGACCCAACCGAGTACCGATGGCCATCTCACCGGTGACCCGAACCTCGCCCTCGTCGCTGGGCGGCAGAAATTCGCTGCCGATCAATGGAAGCAACAGCAGGCTTCCGGCAAGCATGGCTGCGGCCATGCAGACGGTCGTCACACGATGGTTCAGCACATACCGAAGCAGGTCCCGGTAGGTGTTGTTAAGGCCAGTGAAAAAGGCGCCCGAGGCAGAGACGAATCGGCCAATCCATCGCGACCGTGTTTCGGACGACTCTTCTGATGGCTTCAGGAACTTAGAGGCCAGCATTGGAACCAGACTGAGCGATACCATCAACGAGCAGACAAGTGAAAAAATGATCACGTAGGCCAGTTCCTTGAACAGGATGCCGGATACGCCTTGGACAAAAATCAACGGCAGGAAGATCACCAGTGTGGTGATGGTGCTGGCGACGATTGCCGGAGCAACCTCTTTTGTCCCTTCAACCGATGCGATCGATGGCAATTCATTGTTTTCCTCCCGGCGACGAAAGATGTTTTCCAGGACCACGATGGAGCCGTCCACCATCATCCCCACACCCAGCGCCAACCCCCCTAACGTCATCAAGTTCAGTGTGAAACCGCCTAAGTAGATGAGCGCGAAGGTTGCGACGACAGAAATCGGAACCGCCATGAAAATCACGAGGGTACTTCGGATATTGCGCAGGAAAAAAAACAGCACCATGATCGCAAGCCCGCCCCCGTAAAGAACCGACCGGGCGACATTGGCGATAGAACGCTTAATAAAGTTGCCCTGATTAATGACCGGAACGACATTGATCTGGGGAAAGGCCATATTGACCGCATCAATCTCATCGAGCACACGTCTGGAGACCTCGACGGTGTTGGCGTCGGCCTGTTTACGAATCGCCACCCTGAGGCCCCGTTCACCGTTGACGCGGACAATACGCGTAAGCTTCTGATAGGTGTCTTTGACGTCAGCGATCTGCCCAAGGGTTACTGCAGCACCGTCCCGTATGATTAAAACCGTATTCCGAATCTGATCAAGGTCTGTAAACTCGGCCGGTGCCCTGAGGGTTACCTCGTATCTGCCATCATCAATCTTGCCCGCAGGAAGATCAAGGTTGGCGTCGCGAATCGTTTGGAGAATGAGATCCATGGGGAGGCCCAATGCCCTGACACGGTCGGGGTCCAGTTCGATCCGGACCTCCCGTTCAAAGCCGCCCCAGACGTCGACCTGTGCCACACCGGGAATTCGGGCGAAGCGGTAACGGATCTGGTCTTCAATCAACTGCGTCAGTTCCACGGGGTCCAGGTTACTGGAGATTCCCAGCAGGACGACCGGAAAACTGGCGATATCAAACTTCCGGATCCGGGGCCGCACAATGTCCTCGGGGAACTCGTTGATCTCGTCTTCGAGTTTACCCTGGACATCCAGAGCGGCCGTATCAATACTCGTACCCCAGGCAAAACTGACCTGGACACTGCTGCTTCCCTCGGACGATTGCGACCTCATTTCCTCGACGCCCGGCACCGTCGCAACGATTTCTTCAACGATCTGGGTGACCAGCCGCTCCATGACCTCGGGACTGGCCCCTTCGTACTCGGTTCTGACGGTCAGTGTCGGCAATTCAATGTTGGGCAGCAGGTCAATCCGCAACCGGCTCAAAGAGACGGCTCCGAGGATCACGACAATCAGCGTCGCCATGGTGATGAAGATGGGTCGCCGAACGCTGAATCCCGCCAGGCTCATTTCCGAGGTGCCTCCTTGCGGGTGGAATCGGTCTTGCGCCTGCCATCGGGAATCGTGATTTTCGAGCCATCCTCTACCAGTTGCTGTCCCAGGGTTACAACATAGCCGGAGAGCTCTTCCCCTTCAATCTGGACACTGTTTCCTTCACGGATTCCCACCTTTACTTCACGCCAGGCAACCGACTGGCCATCATCATTGACCACAAAAATGCCGTCCTTATCATCACGTTTAGTCAGGGCCTGCCCCGGGACGATTGTCACATCCGCTATACGGTCGAGCACCACCGTGGTACGGATGAACATCCCGGGCTTGAGCCTTTGTTGGGGGTTGTTGATGGCCAGCTCGATCTTTGCCTGCCGCGTGGTTGTCCGAAAGACCGGGGCGATACGGGAAATCCGGCCCTTAAACTGCTTGCCGGGATAGGCATCGGTTGTCAACATGACGGCCTGCCCCCGCTTTAAATGTATATAGTCCTTCTCGGTCACAAAAATCACGCCGATGATCGGATCTACTTCGACGATCGAGAGGAGCGGTGCATTGGCTGATACGGTTTCCCCTTCGTCGACGTACCGGTCTGCCACCACGCGGTAGTCATCACCACCGGTCCAGCCCGCAGTCACCTTTGTGTAGCCGATTCGAATCTTTGCGGTTTCCAGGGATGCTTCAGCCCTTATCAACTGAGCCTTGGAAACCTCGAGGTGTGCCAGCTTACCCATATGACCCGCTTGTGCTAAATCGAACTCGGAATCTGAGGTGGCGCGGCGCTCACGAAGCAGCTGAAAACGCTTGAGCTTGCGGGCGGCGATTTCCAGCGCGCTTTTTGCCTCAACCAGGTTCGCCTTTGCCACCGCGATGTCGGCTTTGGCTAAGATGATCGCCTGGACATACTCATCGTCGTCCAGTTCTGCAACAACCTGGCCGCGGCGTACTGTATCGCCGAGATCAACGTTTAAACCTTCGATCCTACCGCTGATTTTTGGGGAAACCACCAGCCTGGCAGGAGATTCCAACGTCCCGCTGAAAGTGCGGTGCAACTCGATCGGGCCACGCTGTATCGGCACTACTGCCACGGGCATGGATCGTGACGCCTGACGGGTGCCAGTCTGGCCCGACTGCTCCTGAAACCGGCTGAAGATCATCAGGCCAAGGGCTGCGGCTGCGCCGAGCAGCAACACCGTCACGACAAAGTTCGGTCTGACCCGTTTCATAGCCAATTATCCTCACGTTGATGGTTAGTCGTTCGATGGAATGATTTATTATATAACGTTCTCACTCCTGATTTCAATGTTTCGCTTTCGCCATATCTGCATCAGCCGTATCAAAGATAAGCGTCATATATTTGTAGAGGAAAAGGTGTCCTTCTCCTTTCAGGATGTGTGGCTCGCAGTTGGGAACGTTTTTACTGATATGCTGGCCGAATTCCAGTGGAACCAAATGATCCTCTGTACCATTAAAAACCCTTTCCATAACCAAGCCCCTCGCTTCACCCGTAGAGCGTCTTCAGCAGCCAGGCCATCCTTTGCCCAAGAGCATTCACCAGCATCAGGCCTTCTTCATCCTTCTCCACATCACCCTCGTCCCGGCCCACTCCAATGGCACGACCGACAATGATCATCTCCATACTCAGGAAAAAATGACTCATGGTGTCAAGCGTGTGCATAGCGCCTGCCCGACGGGCCGCAGCCACCAGGGAGCCGACCTTGTTCCTGAACATCCCCCCGTTCGATCTGGAAACAAAACCGACCCGGTCAATTAATGCTTTCATTTCGGGCGTCACATCCATAAAATAAACAGGCGATCCCAGGACAACACCCTGTGCCTGAGTCATCTTCTCAATATACTCGTTTGCAGCGTCATCGTTCACAGCGCAGCGCTGATCTTTATTCTCCATACATTTGTAACACGCTATGCATCCATGTATTTTCTTGTGAGAAAGCTGAACAAGTTCCGTTTCAATTCCTTCCTTCTCCAGTTCATGGAAAATTTTATGGATCAGAATACCGGTATTGCCACCTTTCCTGGGGCTGCCATTGAATCCGATCACTTTCATTTTATTTCTCCTCTCGTTGTCATGTGATGACGCTGTTATTGGCTGACTTCTACCAAAGGCAGCAAACAGCACACTGAGCCCACCCATACGCCAAAATCTCCCCACCCTTCCCTCTCCAGAATTCAAAACATGCGCTAAAGGTAATCATAACGACACGGATGGGGCGCGCGGTTTTCCGCGTCGCCTCAACCCGATGGATGGGCAATCAGTTTACAAGCTTCAGCAGTTCCGTTGGTCGACTGATTACTTCAACGGCACCAGACTCTCGCAACTCCTTCTCCGAACGAAAGCCCCACAGCGCGCCAACTGGGAACATGTGGGCGTTAACAGCAGTTCTCATATCGGCGTCACTATCGCCAAGATAGAGAAACTCCTGGGATGGAATATCCAGACACCGGGCTATCTCTCGTGGACCTGCGGGATCAGGCTTCAGGGGGAATCCATCCCTTTGGCCAAGTATTACCGTAAATTTCCAGCCGGAGAGAAACTCCTGAATGCAGAGCTCAGCGAAATGCTGCGGTTTGTTTGTAAGCACAGCCATCTCGATGTGTTTTGCAGTGAGGGCATCCAGCAGTTCCGATACTCCGTTGTACGGCTTGGTCTTCATGTTCCAGTTACAGCTGTACTCCTTCAGGAACGCCTCCAAACAATCTGCTGTGAGCGCATCATTCCGCCTCTCCGGTGGCAGTGCGCGTGACACAAGCATGGCTGCTCCATTGCCGACGAAATAGCGAAATGCCTCCGTCGGGTGTGTTGGGAGCCCCTTATCCTGCAAGACGCGATTCAACGAGTCTGCAAGATCCTCCAATGTATCAAGCAACGTCCCGTCTAAATCGAAAATGACGGCCTTATACTCCATGTATTTCCTCTCGAATTTTCATTGGTTTCCCAAACAAGTCAGGATACAGTTTCAGAATAAATACGGTCTAATGTTCAAAGAAAAGATCTTACAGCGTGACGGCAGTGAAGATACTGGCAACGCAGCCTCTTAGATATCCTTAAGAAGTTTGTTGGCAGGGGATTGAGCAATGGTCTCCCTAATACCTTCCATTACTTCCGACAACACACCTAATTCCCTGGTTTGCGCCACTGGAATACTACTGACCCCCCTCTGATCCAGTGCCTCAAGGAGATGCGCTATTGTCAGGCGATGAATGTCAAAGGCGGGTTGATAGGCCGTTTCCTTCTCGTTAACAGTCTTCACCTCAGACATAATCCCGCTATGAACGAGCTCGAAGAGTATCTGGCGTACTAAGCGAACAGGAATTTCGAGGCTGTGCGAAATCTGCTGTGCGGTCAAGGGCTTCTCACCGTCGGAGAAGTGTTTTGTCAACAGATGCGCAATCAGCAGAGAGAGTAGCCTTTTAAATGATAAGTTTATATGTTCAGAATCGGGTTCGAATTCATAGGTGTCTACGTTTTGATGGGCAAAAGAGATTTCAGCGCCAATGAGGACGATTATCCAACTCATCTGGAGCCATATCAAGAAGAGAGGCAATGCTGCAAAACCCCCGTATATGGCGTTGTATTTCGCTACCCCCACCTGAAAATAGACATACCCCCACTGGACGATCTGGTACATGGATCCGGCGATAACACCGGCTATAATGCCAGATCTGAAGTTGACCTTGGTATTGGGCACTAAAATGTAAATAAAAGAGAATAGCCCCCAGATCACACAGTAGGGCAAGAATCTCAACAGGAAAAATATGAACTGGCTGAAGTACCCTAACAGCGCGATCCTCTCGGTGATTGTCGTCACTTGAGCGTGGATGAAGAGGGTGACGCTACCGGACATGACCAATAGAATAGGACAGATAAGAATGACGGTCAGGTAATCGCTGAATTTCCTGCCGAAACTCCGCGCCTCCTCTATCCCCCAGATATCATTAAATGCGTTTTCGACATCTCTCAGCACCCTTAATACGGCCCAAATAAGGACCACTAAGCCGATACCGGCAATAAGGCCTCCTTTTGTCGCATCGAGGAGAGAATTGGCGAAATCGATGACCTTTGTTACCACCTCTTCCTGACCCTGAAATCTCTCAAGGAGGTTCTTCTGCAGGGTCTTTTCAAAGCCAAAACCCTTAGCTATACCGAAGGCCATGGCAAATACAGGAACAATACCGAGCAGGGAATAGAGAGTGAGGGCTGAGGCCCTCAAATGAATTCTCCCTTCGCTAAATCCCCGTGTGGCCAAGAGGATAATTCTCAGTAACCGGATGCCAAAGGATTTCTTTCTTGAGAGTTCCTTTAGTCGAATCCTCCAGATATCGGTCCTGATAAATTCGAGCAATCTTGATAGCATGGTCCTTTCCTCATTACACCGTATCGATTTTATTCCCTGAAAAAATAGGTGAGCACCAGACCAAGCCCCATTGCCAAAAACCCCATGACCCTGAGATGTGTATTGGGTATCTCCTGCATGGTGGCGATCCATTTTTTCATTTTATGAGGAAATGCGAAATAGGGAAGGCCTTCAACTATGAGCAGGAGCCCTAACAGACAAAAAAATAGCTTCATCCTCGTATTATCCTCAAAAGCCCAAAATAAAGGTCTGATGGAATCTAAAACTGTTTATCCTCCGGACAGGCAAGCAGACATTACCACGAAAGCAGTGGCTTTATCAAGAAAAGACACGAGCAGACAAGCGTGTAGGGGTCTTCTCCCTTAGGCGTGTTGTATTCCCGGTTCAGCTCTGCCTCACTGATATAATCCTTGATCTATCAGCAAAGATGCGTTAGCTTTTGAACCCGCCTTGAAGCGCTGCCGCAAGATCAGGGCATTCGCTTAAATGTATGTCCCAAAAGGGCTTTATAAAGACCATGATCAGAAGTCCCAACAGAGTGAGCATAGACCTGTCGGCCCTGGTAAGGAATCTCCACCAGATTAGGACTCTGGTGCGCGAGGGGACCCGGATCATGGGCGTGGTCAAAGCGGATGCGTACGGGCATGGTCTCTTAGAGGTGGCACGGTCTCTTGAGAAAAACGGGGTTGATTGTTTAGGGACAGCATATCTCCATGAGGCGCTTGATCTCAGGAAGGGGGGGGGCCGGTTGCCTATTGTGATCCTGTGCGGGATCCGGACAAGGGAGGAGGCGCAAGAGGTTCTTGAGAAGGGGCTCACCCCTGTGCTTTACGACCTGGCGGTGGTTGAAACCCTGTCTCGGGAAAGTGTAAAACTTGGTAAAAGGGCCCGGATCTATCTGAAAGTGGACACCGGCATGGGCCGGTTAGGCATATCTCATAATGATATCGGTCCATTTCTCCAGCAGATAGCCCCATTGAGAAACCTGCATATCGAGGGATTGATTTCTCATCTTGCAACTGCAGATGAATCCGAAAGCCGGTTTTCAGAGGAGCAGACTAAGAGATTTGAGAAGGCTGTTTTTATAGGGCGGTCCATGGGTCTTGATCTGCCCCTCAACAATATGGCGAACAGCGCGGGAATCATGTGTCACGAAAAGACACATTTTAACATGGTTCGACCCGGCATTATGTTGTATGGTGGATTACCCTCTCCGGATTTTATTAGCCCGGTGCCCTTAACCCCTGTTATGCATTTCAGGGCCCGGGTCCTGCAGGTTAGAGATCTGCCCGGTAAAACTCCCATAAGTTATGGCCGAACTTACCATACAGAAGGCCCGAGCAGGATAGCGGTCGTTTCAGCCGGATATAGTGATGGTTTGCCAAGAAATTTGTCCAGCAGAGGAAAAGTCCTCATCAAGGGGAAAAAAATTGCTATTGTAGGCGCCGTATGCATGAACCTTACCATCTGCGATATAACCGGTCTCAAAGAAGTCGCACCCGGCGATGAAGTTGTTTTTTTGGGTTCCCAGGGAGGGGAAAGCATCAAAGGGGATGACATAGCCAGAAGTGCAGGCACCATCTCATACGAGGTATTTTGTTCCATAGGCCGGAAAAATATAAGGGAATACTTATTATGAAAAACAGGTTGGATGCTATTCTGAAGGCAACCATTAACTATTGCTTTGACCGTGGGCTTCTTTCAAAGACCTCCATCCCTGAGTATGTAATAGAAATTCCGAACAATCCGGCGCATGGTCATTTCGCAACGAATTTGCCCATGACGCTTGCCTCAGGTCAGAGACGCAGGCCCTTAGATATCGCTACAGCTATAGTGGACAATCTAAAGGATGAAGAAGGGTTGCTTGAATCAACGGACATTGCCGGACCTGGTTTTATCAATTTCAAAATCAGGGCAGAAGAGTGGTGCGGTATCCTCTCCGACATCGTCCGAGTTAAAGAAGATTACGGACGAAATGATGCAGGCAATGGTGAGAAGGTCCTGGTTGAATTTGTAAGCGCCAACCCAACCGGACCGCTTCACTTAGGACATGGGCGGGGCGCGGCCTTAGGGGACACACTTTGCAGGATTCTTTCCTTTTGCGGTTATGGCGTAGAGAGGGAGTTTTACATCAACGATGCCGGAGAGCAGATCAGGCTTTTGGGTGAATCAATTTTCTGTCGTTTCCGACAGAGCCATGACCCTGATTATCCCTTTCCTGAAAACGGGTATCATGGAGATTATATCCTCGATTTGGCCAAGGCTATTTCTCGAGAAGCAGATTTAGACGATCTCAGCCGGGAAGACGCAATTATCTATTGCGCTCAAAAGGGAAGAGAAATGATGCTCGAAGAGATCAAAGGGGACCTTATCCGTTTCAGGGTGGACTTTGATGCCTGGTACAGCGAAATGGATCTCCACAGTTCAGGTCTTCTTCGAGATATCTTAGAGGCTATCAAGGAAAAAGGTTATCTCTATGAAAAAGATGGGGCCCTTTGGATTAAGACCGCCGATTTAGGGGATGATAAGGACAGGGTTATCCGCAAGAGTGACGGCCAGTTTACATATTTTGCCTCTGATATTGCCTACCACCTGCAGAAATATGAAAGGGGCTTTACAAAGGCGATCGACATATGGGGGGCAGACCACCATGGATATATTCCGCGGATGAAGGCTTCGTTAGCAGCACAGGGGGTTTCGGATGAGTGGCTTTCAGTTATGCTTATCCAGTTAGTCAAGCTCTGGGAAGGTGGTCAAGAGATCAGGATGTCAAAGAGGGCAGGGACTTTTGTTACGCTCAAGGAATTGATGGATGATGTGGGAGTGGATGCGATTCGGTTTGTATTCTTGACGAAAAATCACGAATCCCCCCTTGATTTTGACATCGATCTTGTGAAAAAGGAGGATAGTGACAATCCTGTCTATTATGTCCAGTACGCCCATGCCAGGATATGTAGCATTTTTCGGAAGGCGGAGGCCGAGGGGGTCTTGGTCCCGGATAAACCAGGTGATCTCGCTAAGCGTCTTGTATTAGAGGAAGAACTGGCGCTTATCAGGGCGATGGCGGGTTTTCCATCTCTTTTGAAGGAGATTTGCGTCACCTTGGAACCCCATCGTTTGACCTATTATCTCACTGATTTGGCCGCTCTGTTTCATAGATACTTTAATTTAGGTACAAAAATCTCCGACCATCGCATTATTACGAGTGATAAGGCCTTGAGCCAGGCAAGGATGTTCTTGGCAGAAGGGATAAGGACCGTCATTGCTAACGGATTGAACCTCCTTGGGATCGGGGCTCCCGAAAAAATGTGAATGGAGAAATTCCAATTCCGGTTTATCCGGGTTAGGATTGTTCCAGTATGGGCCGAAAAGAAACCAGGGCCGGGAAAGCAGGGAAAAGATATCATTTCGAGTTATCCCGCATCTCCATTTCTCTCTGGAGTATTGGTGCTTTTGTTCTCTTAGCCTGGATTTTTACCTTAGGAGTTCTTGCAGGGAAAGGCCTCCTGCCGGGAGGCGTCAAAACCTTGGCTGAATTGAAGATTCAGATCGGCAAGCTCCAGCAGATGATGAGCAAGAAGGACCGATCTGAATTAGAGCGGATAAAGGAGTTGCAAAAGGATCCAAAATTCGCATTTTATAATGAGCTTTCTGGTAAGAAAAGCGACGTTGCCAAGAAACCCTTGTATTCCCCTAAGAGGCGGAAAAAGGATCTCAGGGAGCGCGAACCGGGCAAAGGCTCCAAGGCCCTGACAAAATATATAGTCCAGGTTGCGTCCTTAGACAGCGAGGCCAAGGCGACTGAAATGGTTAACCGGTTAATCGGGCAAGGTTATCCAGCTTATTCTTACAAGATTTTCATAAAAGGGCGTGGATATTACCGGGTAAGATGCGGCATGTTCAAGACCAGGGAGGAGGCCATCAATATCCAGAAGCGTTTGGCCAGAAATGAAAAGCTTGACGGTTTAGTTAGAAAGGCCGAGAGGAAGTGAAGGGAGTGAAGTGCCTAAAGTTATAGGTGGTACTGACGCTGTCAAATTCTATATAGTTGGGCAAAATGATCTTGGCTGAGTTAGGGATGAGTGCAGGTCCTAATTGTCAACATACCGTCTGCCGGTGGTAACTGACCAACAACAAAGAGATAATTATGGTAAATGACAAAGATACATATCCCCGTATAAGAAAGGCTGTGGCAGCGGATGTTGAAGTGGCCCACAAGATCCTGAACTTTTTTGCAGAAAAGGGTCTTCTTTTGCCAAGGTCGTTGAGTGAGCTTTACGATCACTTGAGGGATTATTTTGTCTTGGAAGTGGATCGGGGGGGAATTATCCAGGGTATATGCGGGTTAGGCATATGCTGGAGTGATCTGGCAGAAATTGAATCTCTGGCCGTATCTAACGAGCATCAGGGAAAAGGTTTCGGTCTCAAGCTTGTTGATGCGTGTCTGGGGGAGGCCCGCTTGCTTGGGATAAACAGGGTTTTTACCCTTACCTATGTCCCGGACTTCTTCCTGAAAGTCGGGTTCAGGGAGGTTGACAAATCAGTCCTTCCCCAGAAGATATGGGCCGATTGCCTGAAGTGCCCCAAGTTTCCAAATTGCGATGAAACGGCCTTGATGCTCGACTTCAAGGAGGCAGTTTGTTAATTGAATATTGAATATTGCAGATTGAAGGTTTAAGATCGATGGAATCGTAGAAACTTTGTTTTCTCGCAAAGTCGCCAAGAACGCCAAGAAAAAACGCATTTAATATTATTAACTTTGCGGTCTTTGCGGCTTGGCGTGAGATTTTGGCTTTTTACGAAACTGTCAACCTTAGGCACTTAAAAAGGAGAATGATATGTTTGGCATGGGTATGCCTGAGCTGATTATTATATTGGTTATTGCCTTGATTGTCATCGGTCCCAAGAAACTGCCCGATCTGGCAAAGGCCCTTGGAAAAGGGATGTCTGAATTCAAAAAGGCCACCCAGGAGATTAAGGGAAGCCTCAATATGGAGGAGGAGTTCAAAGAGGTAAAAGAAGATCTAATAGATTCTGTCAGCGGTCTCGACAAACCGCTTGATCTGGAACATGACAAGCCTCCTCAAGATGAATCACCAAGGTATGATGACTTCGATGAAATGTTGGATGACTACGATCAGGCAAAGCAAAAACAAGAGGAAGAGGTCAAACCGCTAAAAGAAGAGATGACCCAAAAAAATTCAGGCGCTTCAACGGAGAAAAACAGGGATGACTGATGAAGATAAGCAGCCTTTCTTAGGCCATTTGGAGGAATTGAGAAAGAGGCTTATGGCATGCGCCATTGCCGTGGGGGTAGGGTTTGCCGTTTCATACGCATTTTCCGAAAGGCTTTTCAATTTGTTGATCATGCCCCTCAAGGCGGTTATGCCGGAAGGTGATCAACTCATTTTCACTAACCTCCCCGAGATGTTCTTTACTTACCTGAAGGTGGCCTTTCTATCGGGCGTTTTGCTCGTGGCCCCTTTTATCTTTTATCAGTTATGGATGTTTATTGCTCCCGGTCTATACCGGAGAGAAAAAAAATATGTAATTCCCTTTGTGGTGGCTTCCACCATCCTCTTCGTAGGTGGATCGCTTTTTGGCTATTTCGTTGTCTTTCCTTTCGGATTCAAATTTTTCATAGGGTTTTCCAATGAGTATGTGAAGGCCCTCCCATCGGTTAAGCAATATTTCTCTTTTGCAATAAAGCTCCTCTTTGCCTTTGGCGTGATCTTTGAACTCCCTGTGGTCATTTTCTTTTTGACAAAGATGGGAGTTGTTACGCCCGAATTATTGAGCCGGAAAAGGAAGTATGCAATACTGTTAGCGTTTGTTTTGGCCGCCATATTGACCCCGCCGGATGTTATCACCCAGTGCATGATGGCAGGCCCGTTGATCATATTGTACGAAATAGGGATCTTGGTATCCAGGACTGTGCGGAAGAAAAAGGAATCAAAGGAGGAGGCAGAGGAAGAGGAGGAAAAGAAGGAATAGGGGGAATTTGAATGTTGCATCCGCAACAGGCAGAACTTCTGACGCCTGACACCTGTGAACGGTTACTGAAAAAGTAACATTTTGTTTCCCGAAATGGTCAATAAAATTGGTTCTTTCTCTGCCTGCCCGTTGGAGTCAAAAGTGATGATGCCGGAAACCCCTTCAAATCCTTGAGACCCAAGTAATGCCTTCACCAGATCTTTTCTTGTTCGTATTTCTTCCTCTGAGAGCACTTTCTTCAAGAGTCTGATAGTATCGTAACCAGTGGCGGCCAATATGCCGGGATCAGCATCGAAATTCTCTCTATACTCTTCAACAAATACCCGGACACCCGGCTCTTCGGAGTTCCCAACAAAAAAGCCGGAACAAAAAAGAGCCCCCTGGATGTAGTCCTTTGCCATCTCTACCAATTTAGGGGATTGCCAGGCGCTTGTTCCTAAGAGTTGGACTCCCAGGACGTCGTGAAAGGCCAGTTGTGGAGCGATCATCGCTACACGCTGAAAACTATCCGGTATAAAAATGGCATCGAAATCTATGATGGGCTCCGGTTCTTTCGGAAAGATGGAGCCTTCTTCATCCCCCGGGGTCTTCATATCTTCAAGCTTTTGCACTAAGGACGCCGGTCTCGGGTAGTAAAGCCCCACCATTTTTTTTATCTGGTCGGCAAAATCCGTAGCATCGTCTCCATAGGATTCCACGGCGGTCACTGTTCCGCCCATATCATTTAACCTGTCCCAGAAAAGGTTCATGCAGTAACGGCCATAGGCATTGTCCGGGTACAAGATCCCAAAACGTTTCAGTCCCATTTGGCCCATTGCAACATCAAGAAGGCCTTCCACCTCTTGAGAGGGAGTAAGAAAATTGCGAAAAATCATTTCGCCCTCTTCCACAATCCCCTCCCTCTGTGTCAGGGTGATGATCGGCACGCCCATTTCCTGGGCCTTCTTGGCCACGGCTATGGCTGCTTTGCTCGAAACAGGGCCGATTATCGCCATGATATTTTTATCAATAACGAGATTTTCAAGCGCCGTTAAGGCCTCTTCCGGTGTCCCCTTTGTATCTCTGATCAATAACTCCAGGCCTGTCTCGGCAGTTTGATCCCAGCGCACGCAAAGCCCGAGTTCAATCCCTTTCAAGACCTCCTCACCGTAGATGGAAAAAGGACCACTAAGGGGAAGCAAGCACCCCAACACACCCTGTTTAACCGCCATTTCCTCTTCTGTACGCTCTAAAAGCTCCCTTCCCCTTGAGAGCCACTCTTCGTCTTTGGTGGAATTGAGCAGGGATGTTGCTGCTTTTCTTGCCTGCTTTGTCTCATTCTGTTCGAGATAAATGGAGGCTATCCTGTAATAGATCTTAGGGGCATAAAGAGTCCCTGCAGCATCTGCTGCAATCCGGTCAAGCGATTTTGGCCCGCTGCTCGATATCAATTCGTTCAGTTTTTCGTCGAGTTGGGCTATCCTCTGCGGGTCATCGGACCACGCCTCCTTCGCCTTAAGCCACCACCCGAAGGCCTCTACCTTGTCCCCTACGGCCCTGTAGTTATCCCCTAAGAGTATGAGGATATCTCTCTTCAAGGGATGCTCGGGATATCTGTCAAGCCATTCCAGCGCTTGGTCTGCAGAACGTTTATGCTCGCCAATACGGAAGAGGATGTCAGCGATCTCATATTGTACTCCTGGTATCCAGGTATAATCAGGATATTCTCGAGAAATCTTTTCTAAGATAGTCAGGGCATTTTCTGGCTGGTTAAGCCTGAGGTATATTTCAGATGTGCGTTTCAGCGCCAAGGCTGATCTTTCGCCCTTAGGCGCATGTTTAAGGAAGGCCCCATAGGCATTTAGGGCCTTTTTTAGCTCACCATTTTGTAAGTACCCCTCGGCCCGGGCAAGCGGCCCCGGTCTAACCTGCTCCATCTCAACAGGTGGAGGCGCTTTGGTCTGACATGCAGCGAAAAAAAAGGCTATTCCCACCATTAAGGAGGGGATAGCCTTTTTTGCTAAAAAAAACCTGATGATCACTTCTGGACTTCCTCGAAGTCGGCATCCACTACGTCTTCGTCTTTTGAAGCCCCTGCCGCGGATTCAGGGCCCGCCGCATCTGCGGCCTGGCCCTGATCTTGGCTAGCATTTGCGTACATGGTCTCTGCCAGTTTGTGGGATGCCTGGGTCAATTCCTCAGTAAGGCGCTTGATTTCCTCGATGTCCTCTCCTTCGGCAGCCTTTTTCAAATTGTCAATCGCCTGGGTGATATTCGTTTTTGTGGCATCATCCAACTTGTCGCCCACCTCTTTGACAGACTTCTCAGTAGAATAGATCATGGAATCGGCCATGTTGCGGGCATCAATGAGTTCCCTTTTCTTTTTGTCTTCTTCTGCGTGTATTTCCGCGTCTTTGATGAGGCTATCAATCTCCTCTTCGCTCAGGCCGCTGGAGGCGGTAATTTTGATCGATTGCTCTTTCCCTGTCCCCATGTCCTTTGCGGAAACACTGACTATCCCATTGGCGTCGATATCAAAGGTGACCTCAATCTGGGGAAGACCCCTCGGGGCCGGAGGGATTCCCACCAATTGAAACCGGCCCAAGGTCTTGTTGGTGGCAGCCATTTCCCGCTCCCCCTGGAGGACATGTATTTCAACCGCAGGCTGGTTATCGGCCGCCGTTGAGAAAATCTGACTCTTCTTGGTGGGGATGGTGGTGTTCTTTTCGATAAGCTTGGTAAAAACACCTCCCAGGGTCTCGATACCGAGGGAAAGGGGCGTTACATCAAGGAGGAGCACATCTTTGACCTCTCCCTTAAGAACACCGCCCTGAATAGCAGCCCCAACAGCCACCACTTCGTCTGGATTAACGCCCTTGCTCGGTTCCTGGCCAAAGATCTCCTTAACCTTTTCCTGCACCTTTGGCATGCGGGTCATACCGCCGACCAGGATCACTTCATCGATATCCTTAGCTGAAAGGCCGGCGTCTCTTATTGCTGTCTTACACGGACCGACTATCTTGTCAATCAAATCATCAATCAACCCTTCCAATTTTGCACGAGTCAGTTTGATATTAAGATGTTTGGGACCACTGGCGTCAGCCGTAATAAAGGGGAGATTCACATCCGTCTCCATTGAACCTGATAACTCAACCTTTGCCTTTTCAGCACCTTCTTTCAGTCTCTGGAGCGCCATCTTGTCGTTTCGAAGATCGATGCCCTGATCCTTTTTAAATTCATCTGCCAAATACTCGATGATCCTCAGGTCAAAATCCTCACCGCCCAAATGGGTATCGCCATTGGTGGACTTGACCTCAAAAACCCCTTCGCCAATCTCCAATACAGAGATGTCAAAGGTCCCGCCGCCCAGATCAAAGACAGCGATTTTCTTGTCTCCCTTTTTGTCCACGCCAAACGCCAAAGACGCGGCCGTGGGCTCATTGATAATCCTTTCCACATTCAGGCCTGCAATACGCCCGGCATCCTTGGTGGCCTGTCTCTGGCTGTCATTAAAATATGCCGGGACTGTGACTACGGCATCTGTGACTTTTTCTCCGAGGTACTCCTCTGCGGTCTCTTTCATCTTTGTGAGAATCATTGCAGATATCTCAGCGGGGCTGTAGTCTTTTCCCTTGATGGAGACATGGGCATCGCCATTAGATGCCTTGCTGATTTTATAAGGGAGGACCTTAATATCTCTCCCTACCTCGGCCGAACCGAATTTTCGGCCGATAAGCCGTTTGACCGCAAAGACTGTATTTTCCGGATTGGTCACAGCCTGCCTCTTGGCGGTCTGGCCAACCAACCTCTCTCCGCTGTCAGTAAAAGCTACAATAGAGGGAGTGGTCCTGCTTCCCTCTGCATTGGCGATCACCACAGGATCCCCACCCTCCATAACGGCGACACACGAATTGGTTGTCCCGAGGTCGATTCCTATTGTTTTTCCCATATCTACTGCCTCCTAATATCTGAAAATTTTCTTGACATAATTTTGCGTTTTGCCCCTCTGGGAGAGGCCCGCTTTCCTGGTTTGTTAGCGTTATGCCGTCTTCTTGCTCACAATGACCATAGATGGTCGAATGAGCCTCTGATTAAGGATGTAACCCTTTTGAAGATCTTTGATCACGGTCCCAGGTTTCATTCCGTCGTCAGCCATTTCTGAAACCGCCTCATGGAAGTTGGGGTCAAACTGTTCACCAATCGCCTCAACCGTTTCGACCCCCGACTTCTGCAAGATATCCATGAGCCCCTTTAAAGTGAGGTCAACACCCTCTCGGATAGCCTCAATCGAATCTTCATCCTGAGAATGGGTAATAGCCTTTTCCAGGTTATCCACTACCGGAAGGAGCTGTTTTATTAGGGATTCGTTTGCAAATTTAGCTAAATCCTGCCGTTCTTTTTGGTATCTCTTTTTTAAGTTGTCAATCTCTGCCTGAGAACGGACATAAAGATCAAGATTTTTGTCTGAAGCTTCCTGAACCTTTTCAACTTTTTCTACTAATTGGGCCTTTGTCATCTTTGTTAGAGGGATCTCTTCTTCCTCTTGATCTTGAGATTCCTCCTCTTTTCGAGGATTTTCTTCCAACTCTTCGGAAGCAGTTTCCGTTCGTTCACCCTTCATTTTATCCTCACTCATGACATTGACCCTGACTGCTTTTAACACCTGCTACCAAACCGGTATTCTTTCCTGATTTCAACACTAAGCGAAACATTAAGCATCGGAAAAAGCTTTGTCAAGGCAGTCCCTGGGAAGTTTTCCATGCCGAAAGGAGCCTGTTTTTGTTCAGGAAAAAACCCGAAAAACAAGTAACTGTTCAGGGGTTCCCCGCCCAGCGGAATTCAAAGGTTCCAGGTTGGATTTACTTGGTTGGCTTCGTTTTAAGAGAGGCAGATATCTGGTAGAATCATGGATGTTTGATCTCCCTGTCAGAGTCCCCTATCAGGGTACAAGTTAGTCCTTTTTCATAATTTTTCTCAGGTCACTCAAAAGGCGGGGGGCATATTCTCTTGTAAGACGACGCGTATCATCGTCATTAAGCCCGGTGGGTTTGATAAACAGGCCATCAGCGCCGGCCTTCAACATGGCAACAGCATCATTGATCAACGATTTTCTGGTATAAAACACCGCAGGAATCTGGGGGTAATAAAGGCGCGCCTGACGGAGATTAAAAAGGCCATACTTCCTATTCTGCCCGATCCGATCACAGGTATCCTTGAACAGTGCCCTCCAGCAATCCACGATGGCAAAGAGCCTCTTAAGGAACTCGTTATTAATATCTCCCTGGAAGCTGTCCAGCCCCCTATAGACGTGGTCCAGCTTCGGGAAATCGGCGGCCTTTTTTTTGAGTTCCTCCATTGGCGTCAAATACGGCTCAACCACATCCTTATCCTGTCCCCACAGGTCGAGGAGAAACAGGGAAGGGGTTTTGGCGGCCAATAGACCCTTGGCTTCATCAAAGGTGTAGGCCTGAACGAATTCAAGATCAGAGGCCGAAGGGGCGATCTCATATTTTACAAGATCATGCTCAAATCCGGAGTCATCAATAAAGCAAATAACAGACTTCATTTATCGTATGCCTTTTAAATCCCTTTTCCTGTTAATCTTTCCAATGCTTCTAAATATTTCTCCCTCGTTTTCTTGACAATTTCGTCCGGCAACTTAGGTGGGGGCGGTTTTTTAGGCCAATTGATTTCAATCAGATAATCTCTCAGAAACTGTTTGTCGAAACTCTTTTGCGGCCCTCCAGGGCTGTAATCAGACATTGGCCAGAATCTTGAAGAATCGGGTGTTAACGCCTCATCAATCAGGATTAGGCGTTCGTCTTTGATGCCAAACTCAAATTTTGTATCTGCTACGATAATACCTTTTTCTGCTGCCAAATCCCTTCCAAATTCATAGATCTGGAGGCTGATGCGCCGCACCTCTTCTGCGATTTTCTTGCCTAAGATCTCTTCTGCCCTTTCAAAACTGATGTTTTCATCGTGCATGCCGTCTTCGGCTTTGGTAGAAGGGGTAAAAATGGGCGCTCTGAGTTTATCGGACTCGCGTATCTTTTTGGGGAGCGGGATATTGCAGACGCATCCCGTCCGGAGATATTCCTGCCAGCCTGAACCGGAGAGGTATCCTCTGACAATACATTCTACCGGCAGGGGTTCTGTTTTCTTGACAAGCATGCTGCGGCCCTCGAGTTGCGGGGCATATTTTTGGCAGACCTCCGGATACTCAGACGGACTGCTGCTTATTAGATGATTTTCGATGATAGACTCCAGCTCCCTGAACCAGAAGAGAGATATCGCCGTCAATATTTTCCCTTTATCAGGAATAGGGTCATCCATAACCACATCAAAAGCCGACATGCGGTCGCTTGCAACAATCAACAGCATATCCTCAACTTCATAAACATCTCTGACCTTTCCCCGTTTCACAAGCCTGATATCTTCAAAGTTGCTTTTTGTTAAGACGCCTGAGTTCATGAGTCAGCTCCTTACTTCAATTGAATATTGCAGATTGAATATTGATACCTCAATTCCTCAATCTTCGATCTTCAATTTCATTAGATATTCCCGGTAGTACTTTAACACCGTGTTCCGGAATGAAACCGTTTCTCCATATGGGGGTATCCCTGTATACTGTCTTACCCGATGCGGTCCGGCATTATAAGAGGCCAATGCTAAGCTGATGTCCCCGTTTTGTGCCTTCATAAGCCCAGAAAAATATCTGTACCCATACTCAATTGCTTTGCCTGGTTTCAGGCGGTCATCCCGGTCTTTATCCAACAATTCTCTCTTATATCGCCTGAAGAGCTTAGACCGTTCTTGGCCACAATTCAAGGATTTCTGCATTAACTCCCTGGCGTCTTTGGCGATTTCTGTTTTGTTTGTTGCGGTAACCTCTGAGAGAAGGACCCTGGCCCTCTTCCTGAGTTTTCGTTGACGTTCCATGAGAGATATGGCTTCTTCGAAATATGATGGCATATAGATATTTTTCATCCCCAGGCCTTTCCCCGTCTTTGGCATAATCTGGGTCAGGCCAGCAGCTCCTATGTAAGAAATAGCACGGGGATCAAAATTGGATTCCCTCCTTATTAGGGCGATAAAAAGGAGAGGGTCTACCGGATATGCACCCCTTCTCTGTTGGTCAAGGCATTTTTCAATAAGAGATATAAAAAGAGATCCCTCCCCTTTTACAGCGTTTTTCCATAAAAATCCGGGATTTGTTCCCCTGCGCATCTCCTGTTTTCCAAGGTCAAAGTGCTCCTTGTCTGTACGGGATGCCTTTTGTGTAAACTCGTGAAACACGTAATTCACAAACTTCACGTTTTCAGGGTTCAATGAAGGGCTGTTTGAAGGGAGGCCATGACATCGGTTGTAAAAAATACCCAAACCATCCCTCAGGTTGTAGAAAGCTTTTTTAAGACTTTCTTCCAGAAGTTTATCCAGGAGCGATGAGCAGATCGCTCGATTCAGCCTGTCATCTACCTTGGGCGTCAATTTTGATCTGTAAGCCACGAAATATTTTCGGGCTGAGTCAAGGGCCTCTTTGCTATCCAAGGCCAATTCCCCGGCACTTTCCGCGTGCTTAGCAGCAAAACTCCCCTCCTTCTGGGTGGTAATCGCCGCAACAGCCCTGGCAAACAGGAGATTCGCCCTCTTGTTCAGTTCCTCGGCTTCCATGTAATCCTGATTTATAAACGCTTTGAGCCCGAAAGAGCGCGCAACCTCTGGCCCGATTAACAGGATCCCGGCAGCACCCTTGTAAGAGCCATCTGACAGGCTCATTTTATAGCTCTCAAGGTTATAGTCGATGATGCTTTGTCTAAGCAGGGAAAGGTTTGCTGAGGCTGCAGGTATAAACGCCAAAGAAATGGCTGCACCTGTAAGAAGGAAGAAGGATAATCCCGTTTCAATCAATCTTTTCTTCAATGGCATACACTACCCAACCTCTCGAAGGACCTACTATTCAGTGCCTGACCAAAAACCGTCTTTTTGCCGATATCTGCCTCAGTCTCACATTTTAATCCTCGAAATAGTGAATGTATTCCTACGGTTAACCCCGACGATAGCGGGACGTCTTCCTTGATCTGAACAAAAAATCCTTGTTTTCGTTCGGATACTATTTAAGGGCTATAACCGGTGGAGTGGACTTCCTTGAGTTGATAGACATTCTACAAGATCGCTTGACATATTGCAAGCAGCAGGGCCAGTTCCTTGAAGATTCCAGCATGTTTCCCCCCTCCCTTTTTAGGGATTCTTGCGGTAACGATGAGGGTGTTCTATTTTGACACATGCGCTAAAAGTGAAAGATACATTGGTAAAATGTTTACACATTATATATTTCAACATATTATTGCACAACATGCAGGCTTTTTACGTTCCACTCCTTACTGCTTACGAGGCCATCAATAGTTCGGGTCATATCATGGAAAAAGGAAAGAAAGAATG
>CAZFSF010000033.1:0-24013 GCA_964522045.1 uncultured Desulfobacteraceae bacterium | reverse complement strand
AAACCAGGAGGTGTTTCCGCCTGATCGCCCCCCTGAAGATGGCCTCTGCCGCCTCCTCCGGCGTATCCTGTCCACCAACCGTGGACTGGGGATGTTTCGTCACCTGACCGTTGCCACCCAAGGCCCTGGTCTGCAAATTGGTCTTCACAAAACCGGGGCAGACAATCATCACGTGGGCTCCGCTACGGCGGATCTCAGTCCTCAGCGAGGTAAAAAGGCCGTTCAGGGCATGTTTGCTTGCGCTGTATCCGGTCCTGCCCAAAAGGGGCGCCAGACCGGCCACACTCTCGTTGACGATAATCAATCCTTCCCTTTGGATCAGACTCTGAATGGCCGCTTTCGTGCAATAAAGAGATCCAAAAAAATTGACGGCCATAACCTTTTCAAATACGGATATCCTGGTGTCCACAAACGCACCACGCTGTGTAATACCCGCGTTATTGATCAGCACATCGATACCGCCGTAATGATCCATCACCTTTCGGATTGAGTCTTCGCACTGGGACCTTTTGCTCACATCACACATTATACCGAGACAATCGACCCCGGAATCAGCCAGTTCCCTTTCTGCTCCCTTGAGCGTTTTTTCATCCATATCCAGTAGGCAAATCTTTGCCCCATCATCTGCAAATCTCTTGCAGAGGGCAAACCCTATACCACTGGACGCGCCGGTAACAACCACAATCTTGTTCTTAAATGCATCTCTTTTCATGAAGCTCCTTCGTACACGGTCACAGGGTCTTGATCTGGCGGTTCAGGCTCGTTTGTCTCAGGCGAAACCGGCCCTGAACTTTTGAACCCTTGAACAGGTGCAACCTTTTTTCATTTATGTTTCGGAAAGTTTTTCAGACCTGCTGCTCAGCAGGCAGTGCAAATCTGGTAAAGATAAAGGCGGTAATCAGCCCTGCAATGATATGCCAGGTCCCCCACCATGCGACCAGTATGGCCATACCCCCCAACCCCTCAAAAAAATTAAACACCAGGACCAGCCCCAGCGCCGAGTTCTGGATCCCGACCTCGATGCAAACGGCCCGTGAGTCGCGCTCATCCAACCTGCAAAGACGTCCGGACCAGTATCCTAAGTTCAGGGCCAGGGCATTGTGAATGAGAACGATCAACATCACCACACCCATAACCTTCAAAAAGATACTCCAGTTGGCGGCAAGGGCGCCACAGATGATAACTATGAAAAATACGAGAGAAAAAATCTTGAACGGCTTTCGAACCTTATCCGCGAGAGCCGGGAAAATCCGGCTCAATGTCAGCCCTAATACAAGCGGTATTCCCAGAATCAAAAAAATGGTGCTAAACACGTCCACAGGGCTGAGACTCACCTTCCTCAGGATCTCGGCCGTGTCCGGATTCAACCCCCCCCAGAGCGCCAGGTTAAGCGGTGTCATGACGATGGCCGCGGCAGTTGAAACCGCCGTCATACTGATGGAGACCGCGCAGTTTCCTTTGGCGAGATAGGTAATGATATTGGAGAGGTTGCCTCCCGGGCAGGCGGCCACTAAGATCATGCCCAGGGCAATGGATGGCTGGGGCCGCAGAATCAGCGTAAGCAGAAATGTGAAGGCAGGCAGGAGTATGAACTGCGCAGCCAGGCCGATCCCGGGGGCCTTGGGTGATATAATGATCCTCTTAAAATCTTCTAATTTGAGGTCTAAAGCCACCCCGAACATCATCAACCCTATGGCAATATTTATTACAAGAAGTCCCTGAGGGTTGAAATTGAGCCGGACCTGGTCAACCATTGCCGCGTCCATACCCACCTCCTCTACTCTTTTATGCTATTTTTGGCCGTTCACGGGTTCAAAGATTAAGTGATGAGATAGCTCCCCTATTTCATACTCATAATCATAATCCTAATCTTACTCAACACGATTATGATTAAGAGTACGATTAAGATTATGATGCGCCACTAAAAGCCCCTTTTACTGGCAATTGCGAATTATTCTCAGCCGACCTCCATTCCCCTATGCCTGATAGGCGCCCACATTGGCGAGAGCCATACTGGCCGGACTTACGGTAGTAGTGTCTGTCATTACATTGATGCAGGTGGTCTTGCCTGATGCAAATGCTTCTTCAAGGGCAGGCCGTATATCCTGAGGATTTTCCACTAACACCCCCTTTCCACCGAGTGCCTCCACCATCTTGTGATAATCAACCCTGCCGATATACGTACCATTCTCAACGGCGTGTCCCATACGGATCTCCTGGCTGTGCCTGATCATACCCCAGCCAAGATCATTACAGATGACTACAACAATCGGGAGCCCCTTCCGGATAGAGGTTTCAAACTCCATGAAATTAAAACCCACTGAGCCGTCCCCGGTTATGAGGCAGACACGCTTGTCCGGATAGAGCAGTTTGGCCGCATTGGCGTAGGGGAGCCCAACGGCAAGAGATCCGTAGATACCGTAGTCCAAGTAGTGCCCGGCGCGAACAACTGTGCGAGTCATCCCCATCCAGGTCGTAGTATCACCTCCGTCCGCCACCACAATATCATCCTCACGAGCCATGAAGTCATTTATCTCTCTCGCGAGCCTCAGGGGATGCACGGGAAGATTATCACTGTCCCAATCCTTTTGCGAAAACGATTTACCCTGCTCATGTGAGGTCTCTAAAGATGCAATCCATGGGGAGAACCGCTTTTTCAGCTCCTCACCCATCTCATTTTCCCTGATAATCCTGTTGCACTCCCTGAGCAATGCTCCCACATCACTCATTACCGGGAGATCGATACCGCGATTGCGACCCATCTCTTCGGCCTGTATATCAACCTGGATCATCTTAGCCTGGGAGTTGAAGATCTGACCGAACATATAGTAAAGGCAGATTCTTGTCCCGAGGAGAACCACGAGGTCTGTCCCGCCATAGGCCGAAAAACCGCAGCCCGGCCTGATCGCAAGCGCACCCTCAAAACATAAGGGGTGGGTATCCGGGATGGTTCCCCGGCCTGAAAGAGAGGTCAGAACAGGTACACCCATGCCTTCAATGAATTCAATAAGATCGTCGCCTGCCCCGGACTGCCAGACCCCGGTTCCCGCGATCACCACCGGTTTTTCAGCTTTCCCGATCATTTCAAGGATGAGACCGGCCTTTTCAAGATCCACCGGATGGGAGTCCACATGGGTGCTGGGCTTCTTAACCCCGGAAATCCCTGTCTCGCCGTTAAGCACATCCACAGGCAGTTCAAGATATACAGGTCCCGGCCGTCCGCTCGCCGCGGTTCTAAAAGCCATATCGATGAACTCAGGAATCCGCTCTGTATTATAGCAGACCAGAGATTTCTTAACCATCGGCCTGATGACAGGCTCCTGGGTCATATCCTGAAGGTCCAGTTTTTCCCTGTGATTAAGACCTACGCATCCTGCAATAAACACAAGAGGGGTGTTGGAAAAATATGCACTGGCAATACCGGTAAGGGCATTGGTGAACCCCGGCCCCGCAGTCACCATTGCGACACCAGGCTGTCTGGTCATCTTACCCCATGCCTCTGCCATAAAAACCGCGGCCTGCTCATGACGGGTGTCAAAGAGCGTAATAGGTGAATTTTCAAGATATTGATAAATAGGTGTTATATGACCCCCGCTTAGAGTAAAAATGTATTTTACGCCCCTGTTTATAAGCGCCTCTGCTGCAAGTTGTCCGCCTGTTACGGTTTCCATCTGTACTATTCCCCCTTTTTTCATTGAGTATTGACGATTGTCGCTAAAAGTGCCTAAAGTGATCTAAAGTGCCTAAAATGCCCAAAGTTATAAAACTATCATCACCTGGTTAAGTCGGAACCAAAATCGTATGCAAACATTATAGGGTTTTGAAATTCGGGTACTAAATCCGAAATCTTAGAGCTCCATCAACTGGCCTCCGCTAATATTAAGGGCCTGGCCCGTGCAGTATGAAGAGGCGTCGGATGCCAGAAAGGCCACGACCTCGCCCACCTCCTGGGGTGTGCCGATTCTCCCCAAAGGAATGGTTTTGCACATTTCCTGTTCCCGGGCTTCCACCGTCGTGTTAAAAAATCTGGCCTCCAGCTCAAAACTCCATTTCTCAAGATCCGTCATGATCTGCCCGGGACAGATGGCATTGACCCGAATCCCCGCACCCGCCAATTCCCTGGCCATCACCTTTGTCAGCATAATCACTCCTGCCTTTGCCACGGCATAAGCGCCGTTAAACAGCGGCGGCACCTTGCCTGCCCTTGACGCGGTGTTGATAATGCTCCCCTTCATCCCCATCATCATGGGGAGGACGGCCCTGGAAATCCGAAAAACAGAGTGCAGGTTGACATCAATCGTCTTCATCCAGGCCGATTCATCATATGTATGCACGGCATTGGGCACGCCAAAAACAGCGCCGGCATTATTACAGAGTACGTCAATATGGTCAAAACTCTCCCTGATTTTCTCGATCATTTGGCCAATCGCATCGTTATCCGTCACATCCACGCCCACTGCCAGGGCAGATACCGAGAATTCCTCCTGGATTTCCCTGACGATACCCTCCATTTCACCCAGGGTACCCGTCTTGATCATATCATCCCCGCTTGGGTCCTGCCCAAGATCGGCAACGATCACATCGGCCCCTGAGGCTGCCAGACTTCTCGCTATTGCATACCCGATCCCGGTTTTTTTCCCGGAGCCTGTCACCAGCGCCGTTTTTCCCTTGAGGTCTGAGTACATTCGCTTTCCCCCGTTTTCTTTTATAATGACTATACATTCATCAGTTGAACATAAAATAATATCATAACGAAGTGCTATCGAGCATTATTCGATTATCGACTGCTACTCCGCTTTCGAAGCTCTGTCAACAAAAAAATGACTCTATTTTCCATTTTTTGCCCCTGCACCGCATCACGGTCAGTAAATCCCTGGCTCTATCGGAGAGGTAAAAGGGAACAGACTTTCGCATTGACAATTTCAAAAACGACGAGCATATTTATCTCAACCGAGAAAGGCGATCTGAGAAGACGAACATTCCTTCAACAGGTAACACTATGCCTCACGCCAATTTCCGCAACCAAATAGAGCAACTGTTGTCCTTTGCCCACATCGAAATCGGCGGGGACAATCCATGGGATCTCCAGATCCATAACGATAAATTTCATGCAAGGTTGTTAGCGGAAGGATCACTCGGTTTAGGTGAATCCTTTATGGATGGCTGGTGGGACTGTGACAGGCTTGACAAATTCTTTCATAGGATTTTGCAGGCAGAATTAGATACTAAGGTCAAACTCCGGACGGTGCTTTTTGACATCCTGAAGTCAAAGCTGATAAATCTCCAGAAACCATCCCGGGCCTTTCATGTGGGCCGGCGACACTACGATATCGGCAACAACGTGTACCAACAAATGCTCGACAAGCGGCTGATATATAGCTGCGGTTACTGGAAAAATGCGTCCACATTGGATCAGGCCCAGGAGGACAAGCTGAATTTAGTGTGCCGCAAGCTCGATTTACACCCGGGAATGCGGGTTCTGGATATCGGCTGCGGCTGGGGCGGGACGGCCAGATTTACGGCCGAACAATACAAGGTGGAGGTGGTGGGGATCACCGTTTCTGAAAAGCAGGTGCAATTCGGAACGGAGCTTTGCCGTGGGCTTCCAGTGGAGATCCGCTTACAGGACTACCGCAATCTAAAGGGAACCTTTGATCGTATCCTTTCCATCGGCATGTTCGAACATGTCGGCTACAAAAACTACATCACCTTTTTTCGCGTCGTCAACCGTTGTCTGAAGGATAATGGCCTCTTCCTTTTACATACCATTGGAAGCAATCGCTCTGTAATTAGAACCGACCCATGGATAGAGCGTTACATCTTTCCGAATTCCATGCTACCCTCTGCCAAACAGATATGCGCCGGCATTGAAGGGTTGTTCGTTCTTGAAGACTGGCACAGTTTCGGCGCAGACTATGATAAAACACTGATGTATTGGTTTCGAAATTTTGACAAAGGCTGGGATATCATTAAGAAAGAGTATGGCGAGAGATTTTACCGGATGTGGAAATACTATCTTCTTTCCTGCGCTGGATCTTTCCGAGCAAGAAAAAACCAGTTGTGGCAGATAGTCCTCTCAGCAAATGGAGTCCCCGGCGGGTACAAGTCCCATAGATGAGATATGCCCCACGGAGTTGTTTTGAAAGATGAACGTCGAACATCGAACATCGAACGTACAACATCGAATGCTAAAAAACCAGGCAAGCGAAGACTCCGATGTCGAACTTTGAATAACTATTTCCTCTTCTTTTCAGCCGTTTTAACACTCGTAACGAAAATCTTAATTAATTCCTCTGTTTCCTCTAAAATGTCATCTAATAGTTCAGGTTTCTTAATTAGTGGTACACGCTGAATAAGCTTTAACCATCGCTGGGTCTCCCTGAGTTCCTTTAATGAGATACGAAGCTTATGGATAAAGTCCTTTGGGGACTCCGCTGCCTGGGCTTCACCATGGTTTGGATAAGGCGAAGTTCCTGATCTTAATAATTGGCCAGCAACATGGTTGCCTGTTCTGGTACTTGGAAGCTGTTCAACGATCTTTATGATTCTCACTGAATACTCGAGCAGCCTTTCTTCCAGGTCATAAGTCTGCTTATTCATCTTTTCCCATTCAAAATTCGACGTTGGACGTTCGATATTCGATGTTCATCTTTTTCTCATTCCCTGCATCTCCGGCACAGGTGAGATAAAAGACCCATGGCTGCCCCGGCCGCATCAGGGGTCATGGTGCCCATGCCGCATGCAGGTGTGAGAATAGATCGTTGGGCTATTAGATCCGCACTCACGCCCCATTGATGAAGACGCTTTAAGCCTTCTTCCAGTCTTAACAGCAAATCATTGACCGACTCATCCCCCCTGAAATTAGCGGTTGGGACAATCCCCCATGCAATAGTCCCCCCTCCTTCGATAAATCGCACGATATCGTCCTCATAAAGCAGGAAATGATCCATATAGTCAAAGGCATCAAAGTTAATAATATCCGGGCCTGCCTCCAAAATCATCGACCAGTCGGTGTTCCCGCAGCAATGGATACCTATCAAGACATCGGCGTTTTCTCTCAGGTAATCTATGATAATGCGAAGCATATCAACGACCTCATGGCGTTGAATCGGAGAAAAGGCCGAGCCGAACCCTGAAAGATAGGGCTCGTCCAAAAAAATGACCGGCCGTTTTCCTGATCTTTCAAGCTTCCTCACCTGCCATAGGGCCTTAATGGCTAATCCCCTTGCCATAGCCTCTGAAAGTTCGGGATCATGGAGGATCGGCTTTCCCTTCGGGTCTTTAATACCTGCAGTAAAGGTAAGTGGGCCGACAATTTGTCCCTTGATAAAAGGGCCACATTCTACTTCACCATCAGCAATGAGTTCCAGCAGGGAATAAAAGCCGGGGGCATATTCCCTGCTCATGGCAAAACGCTCAACCTCATGGGCAAGATAATGCTCGTAGAATTCTACAAGCTCTGTTTCTCTCTGATCCGACCTGGGTATGACCAGGGACCTCTCCTCTGCCTTGACCTCCAAGAGGGGGAGTCCCTCACTGTACTGGATGCTCATATCTTCTAAGTGGCTCCGTTTAACGAACTGGGGCCAAAACGGCATATGGGACGTCATGTCCGCTATTTCCCGGCAGGTTGCCTCAACATCCAAAAATGGAACGCTCCCAATGCCGGTTGCCATAAACCCAAAATCAACCGGTTTTTCAGGCATGCTGTATCTCCTTGATTTTAGGCAGCCACCTCTCTAAAATCGCGATCGTTGTTTCCGTTCGAGTACGCAGGTCAGCCTTTTCTTTTCCCTCCGTGTTTTGTTCTTCAGCCGCCAACCCTCTTAACTCGGTAAGACGTTTAAGGGACTCAATGTCATCAGGCTTGTCATTGAGGACCTTTTCATAGATACTGATGGCTGCACTCAGCCGTCCCTGTGTGTAGTAAAGTTCCGCAATGGTTGGCGTTGCAAGGTCAGCCACGGCATCTTTTTCATCTACTTCAACAATAACTTCGTCTGTCGGTCCTCCGATCTCTAACTGAGCTTCGTCTGGTTCCACTTCCTCTAAAAGCTTAAGCGCTTCCGGTTCCCCTGGATAATGCGCTAAATAGAGCTTGAGCGTATCAGCGGCCTCTCTCACCCTCCGTTGTTTAGCATAAATGCCCGCAAGCAACTTGTAGGAAGGGATCAGATCCTCAATCATCGATGTGACATTCTCGAGCTCGGACTCAGCCAGACCAATAAATCCGATTTCCAGACAAGATTCTGCCAAAAGAAGCCTCAGACGAATGTTGTCAGGATAGACCTTTAAGAATTTAATGCACTCTTGGACAACCTCACTTAAACGTCCCTCTTTTTTCATCCTTGCCAGGACAATAGAAATGGAGTCTGCCGAGGGCCCATGATTCAAGATCTCGTCCAGAACGCTATTTGTTTCCGCCATTTTGCTCTACTCTCCTTTTTGTATCCCAAAGTTGATGGTCTCGTAAAAAGTCAGATTCCTCACAGCGCCCGCAGAGAACACAGAGGTAATACATTTACATTATTCATTTTGTCTTGGCGTCCTTTGCGCGAGACAAGCGTGTTCTAAGAATTCATCAATTAAAAGAGCCTTTGTCGTCTTTCCGGACAGGCTCCTTGCTAAACCTGTAAATAACCTCGTTTTCCTTAATAAGATTAAGCTTTCTCCTGGCCACCGACTCCACGTATTTCATATCAGTCCGAAGAAGTTTAACTTCATCAAGAAGCGTCTGGTTTTCTGCAGCAAGTCTGTGTATCCTCTCAATGCAGGACTGCCGCTCTGCCTCGCTTCGATAAAGACGGGAGAAACCACCCTCGCCAAACCACAGCCAAATCACACTAAGGAAGAACAGGCAGATGACAATTAACGGGATTTTCAAGAACTTCTTGACTCTCGGATTCAAAATAGACGATCTCCGCCAATAAATTATTTCGGCTTCGCCAGTTTATCTTTTGTTTGCCGTTTTTCAACCTGTTCCTTGGTGAAATCCTCAATCGAAATGAAACGGTTCCGCTCTACCATGAGTTCGACGCGGCACCATAGGTGCAGACTCACCTTTTTATTAGCGGGCATGGATACTCTTTTTTCAATAAGCTCAACCTCTGAGGGCCTGAGGACCCTCGGTCCAACCACCTCTGCCCTCACAGACCACCCCTCTCCCTTTTTTACCGCATCAACATTGGTGGCAAACATATCTTTAAGGCGCGCTATTTCGGTCTTCACATTACGCTCCAGGTTTTCCCGGGCAACCAGATCTTCAGCCGAAAGGTTGCCAAAATGCGCCCTGCCGTAAAGGATCCGGCCTTTACTCGTCATATCTACAAGGTCATCCGAGCGTATCAACAACCGGACCTGTTTGTCACCCAACCTCCCCTGAATAGCCCTCTCGAGCCGCTCGACCTCGAGAGGGGTAAGTGGGCGGGAACTCCGTATGCTGGCAATCAGTATAGCGCAGTGAGGAAACTGGATCAGGTCCAGGTCACCGAGATCGAGATAGAGGCCCTTGTAGTTCTCGAACTTCTCTCTGAGGACCTGCTCGGCAAACTGGAGCCGTTTAATTCTGGGGTTCAGCTTGGTAGAGATGAATTCCCCATCTAAATTTCGACCCACCACGCCACTGGCTGAACCGGTAGACGAAATATCCTTTGTAACCTGACACCGCATGATCAGATTTGAATGAAGATCCAGGCGCTTATCCAGTTTGTTTTGTATCTCTTTGATCTTTTTCGGGGACAATACCCGGGGCGTGGTTACAGAGGCCAGTATATCAATATTATCTCCCTTACGCTTATAAACGACCTTTTCGACGAAGGTGCCCCGCTCCGTGGCCAAATCCCTTTGGAGAATACCCTCTATGGCATTTGAAGTCCGCCGCTCTCCAATTATCCCCACTAAGGCATGGGTCAACAGGACCGTTACAAATATTAACCCGATCACAGGAGCCAGGAACCTTTTAAAGACCTCCGTTTTTGAGCCCATTTCCTCCTGACTGACAAATCCCGCAACAACGAAAAGAAGCGCTGAGATTGCCAGAATTGCCAAGAAGTTGGCAAAAAAGAGGAGGAAGGCCCCCCATGCCCCGTAAAAGGCCCCGAAGGCTATGCACAACCCGCAGACGGCGAGTGGCGGAACCAGGGCCGTGGCCATGGCGATACCCGGCAACACAGGGCTTATCCGCTCGTCAATCATAGCTAAACAGCCCGCCGTACCTGCCAATGCCGCTACAATCAGATCGATCAATGTAGGACTGGTACGGGATAACATCTCCGGCGTTACTTCGTTGGCAAAGGGTAAAAGCCCTAAGATCGCCGCAGCTCCGATACCAATAATGACGCCCACAAACTCGGCCACAAATGCCTTACGCAAAAGGGTCATATTCCCCCGTATGAGGCCGAGTGATATCCCGAATATGGGTGTCATCAAGGGAGAGACAAGCATGGCCCCGATTACCACAGCCGCGCTGTTGGTAACAAGGCCAAAGGCCGCTATGAGAACAGAGATGGAGAGGAGTAGATAGTAGGCGGCTCTGGGTGTGGAACCGATGGAGATATCGTCCCGAACCTCCTGTTTTCTGTCTTCGCTCGTTGACAGAAGATCGATGAATGAATCTACGACACGTTTCCTGGTTTGGATAAAAAATTGGGGGAGTGAAGTGGAAAGATCCATCCCTTTCCTGCTTTTCCGATTCGATGCATTAGATGAATTATTAGGGGTTTTCATGACTCAAGATGACCATGGCCAAATTACAATATACACACAAAAAAGAAGATCCGCGTGTCAATCGTGAACCATATCCTGAGCCCTTTAGAAGGCATCAAACATGGAAGCGCTACGACCTTCCTGTTCAGGATCAGATTTCCAGCCCTTATCAGTCAGCTCCTTTTCAGGAGGCTTTGGCGGGGGAGATGGGGGTTTTTTCCAGATGAGGTGTGCATTCTTAACCCAGCCGGTTTCACCTGTCCTGGAAACCTTCACGTAGGCAAAATCCTTTTGCACTTTGTAGCGAATAACCTTTTCGTTTAGAGACAATTTTGCCGCATACGTCTTGGAGGAATGTGGTTCGGAGAAAAGTTTGAGGTCGGAGAGGCCCACGTAATATATCCTCGGTCCGGTATCATCCGGTTTTGATAAAAACTTCTTGGTGGAATCTACCACATCCTTGGTTGAATCCACCACAGCGCAGGAACATAGAAAAAAGGATGCGACAATCAGCAAGAACAATTTCGGGCACTTCATGAGGGTATCACTCCCAAAAAGATGATCCAAACATAACGGCTAAGCATTCACTAATTCAGTCTTTCCTGCTCAAAACGGGATTGAGAATTAGAGACACGGAAGGAGTATAAATGAACGGGATGTGCATTTCAAGAAAAAATCGAACTCCAGCCTACTGATTATTTCTTCTGCAATGCCTCCTCGCCTGCCTTGACGATCCGGACGAGCTCAATTATCCGGTCAACCAGCATCCTGGCCGATAGGATGCCGTAATCGTCTTCAAGGACAATGTGACGAGGCTCCTTTTCGAACCCCCCTTTCCCTTCGAGACTTGAGTACGCCCCGGCCCCGAGCTGGTACAGACCCCCTGTAGCAACGATCATTTGATGAGTGAGAAAGAACAGGTCGAGACTGGAAAGGGTTGTCTCAATCCCTCCACCCCTGAAAAAGGCAATGGCCATGGCGCCCCCGATCTTGTTTTTCAGCGGGAATTGATAAACATTGCCGTGGACAAAGGCCCTTGTTCGGTCAATCATATTGGCCATCAATCCGGACATACGTCCGAAGTGTGCCGGGGAGGCAAGGATAATCCCGTCTGCTTCCAGGAGTTTGTGATAGATCCATTTCATTTCATCGTCCTGAACGCATGGCCGGTCTTGAGACTGATTCTTTATACACCAATTACAGTGGTTGCAGCCATTGATCTCCTTGCCCCACAGGGCAATAGACTCGGCCTCCACATCCTGGTGCTGCCGAGCCTGGTTCATGGCCTCATCAAGAAAGGCTTCCATGTTGCCCTGTTTTACACGACTGCCACAAATTCCAACGAGTTTGACCACAATCTTGCCTCCCCCACAAAACTTCCTAAGATTTCTTCGACCGGGCAATAGACCGGGCCATCCTGCTATCTCTTTCTTAGCGCTTTCATACAATTTGAGGTTGAATGCGCCTCAGAATCGCGACCAGGCCTCCGGCTCGGAGATGTCTTTTTACTCGGGGTTGAAGGACTGACCCTCCCCTGCGCCATCGGACAGAATCCTATATGTGCCATAACGCACTGTTTTCGATTTCTTTTACGCAAAACTGAATAGGGGCCTGGGCTGATTGCCCGGTGAATACTTGTCTCCGGGAAAGACCCTGAAACCCACTTTTACCTCTTTATCCATAAGCTCCATTGTTACCTTATCCGGATCAATATCAATCAGGTTTCCCATTATCCAAGGGCCCTCTTCAAGTTGAACAAGGGCAATAATGTATGGGGTTTCATTCTCTCTGCCCTCCGGGGCGACATTTACCTTTGTAAAAGTAACAATCTTGCCCTTCTTGTTCATCTCTACTATTTCAAGATCTGTCTCTCCACACTCCTGGCACGCCATTTTTGGCGGCACGGTTATTTTGCCGCAACTGTTGCATTTTAATCCCAATAATTTACCCTTTGTCAAGGCGTCAGCATAATCCTTAAATGTAAGCTTGTAGTCCATTTTCCCCCTCCTTTACCAACCCTTTTCCATAATCAGATTGCAGATCACACCATCACCTCCAAGGGTATCCGTAAGGCCGATCTTTGCGCCTTCAACCTGTCTTCCGCCACACTCGCCTCTTATTTGATGGTAAATTTCGCTTACCTGAGAGGCGCCCGTTGCTCCGATAGGATGTCCTTTTGACTTCAGCCCCCCGGAAACATTTATGGGAATTTTGCCGCCTATCTCAGTATCACCCCTTTCCCATGCCTCACCTGCCTTCCCATATTCAAAAAAGCCCAAGCTTTCCGCAGCTATCAAGCTCGCTATGGAAAAACAATCATGAAGTTCACAAACATCAATATCTTCAGGCCCTATGCCGCTCATTTCATATGCCTCTTTAACAGATACCTCTCTTGCCCTGAGCCTCGGCAGGTAATTTTTTTGGGAAGACAGGCCTCCGGATGAGGCCTGGCCAATGCCAATAATATTGACAGGCTTATCTGTAAGCTCTTTTGCCTTTTCTTCAGATGTTAGTATCACAGCGGCGGCCCCGTCTGTGAAGGGACAGCAGTCAAGCAATTGCAAGGGTGAAGTAACCATAAAACCATTTAATACGTCATCTTTCGCTATTTCCTTATGGAACTGTCCTTTTGGATTTAACATCCCATAACGATGGGACTGCACAGATACCTGGGCCATCTGTTCTTTGAGCTTTTCAAGGGGAACGCCATAACTTTTTGAGTAAAGATGGGTCAACATGGCAAACATTGCAGGAAATGTCATGCCGGCGGGATATTCATAGTGACTGTCCGTGAACATCGCAAATGTCCTTGTTGCCAGGGGTGTGCCAATACTGGCCGCCCTTTCTACTCCTCCGGCAAGGACAATATCGTAGTAACCTGATGCCACCCAGATAAATGCATCTCTTATGGCGAGAGATGATGAGGCGCACGCCCCTTCAAACCGCGTGGCAGGGATATGGAAGGCCCCAATATCATTGGCCGCATATGACTGTAACATAGCCTGTCCCTCGCTAAAATCACCAAGGCAATTGCCGAGATAGAGGGCCTGTATATCCTTTGACTTTAAATTAGCCTCATTAATTGCATCCATGGCTGCTTCAGAAAAAAGTTCAATTGAGGTTTTTTCAGTTGCAAACGTAAATGGAGTGTGCCCCGTTCCTACTATTGCTACTTTTCTCATGATTTTTAACTCCCCCTTTCAAAATTTATTTTCATAGCATGACATCATACTGCCCCGCATTAAACCATATGAATAATACACAAATAATTAACTTACAAGGGTAACTATTTTATCTATTTTTTCCCGTTCAGTTCTTCGAAGGTCCTTGGTCCGGCTTGAAGTGCTTTCATAATAAGATTGTCCCTTTTTAATATTTTTTCTCTGGTTTGTTGAATGCCTTTTTTAGCTTCAGTGATGACATCGCCATGAGAAGGTAGAATAAGGTCAATAAGAAGAAGGAGGCCTGATCATTTTCAGGTCGTCAGTGATTGAAATGACGCTGGCAGAATTGTCCATAGCGTTGTCTTTCCTGTCTCAGGCACGAGCCTTTCCATTCTTGATAATCTTGTCCAGATCCAACATGCTATTTGCTGTAATCATAAACCCCTTTTCCGGTCTTCTTGCCTAAATGGCCCGCCTTGACAAGCTTCACAAGAAGGGGGCATGGCCTATATTTGTCTCCAAGTTCCCTGTTAAACGTGTTCATGCAGGCAAGCAGGATATCCAGGCCGAAGGCATCTGCAGCGGCCAATGGGCCTAAGGGAAAACCCAATCCCTTTGTGCAGCTTCTGTCAATTTCCTCAGCACTGGCAAGACTCGTCTCTAACGCGAAAAAGGCCTCATTTACCATGGGCAGGTAAAGCCTGTTGATAACAAAGCCGGGCGAGTCGGCAACGGTTACGGTTTCCTTCCCGCACTTTCCAAGAAAATCGATCACCGTATTGTGGGTTTCATCAGAGGTTTCAGGACCCCGGACAACCTCTACCAAGGGAGTAAGGGCCGCTGGAATCAAAAAATGTGTTCCGATGCATTGTTCCGGACGATTTGTAGCCGCGGCAATCTCCGCAACCCAGAGGGTCGAGGTATTACTGGCCAAGATAGTATGCCCTGGGCTGGCCTCATCCATTTTCTTAAATACATCCTTTTTTATCTCTATATCCTCGTGGACAGCCTCGATGACCAGATCAGCATCTGACACGACATCTCCAATATCTGTGCCAGTGGTGACAAGGGATAGGATCTTTTCCCTGGCCTTCTGATCCATCTTTCCCTTTTTCTCCTGTCCTTTTAAAAAACCTTGAATATTTTCCATGCCTCTTTCCACTTGTTCGGGAGCCATATCCAGCATTGTGGTTTCATATCCGCCTTTAGCGCAGACGATCCCGATCTGACTGCCCATGGTTCCCATACCGATCACACAAACTTTTTTTATCTGCATTTTTCTCTCCCTCCGTGCCTGATGGTCTTATAAAAAGCCTCAGATCAAATCATTCTAACATATAACCCATTGATTTTAAAACGTGCCAAGTATACAAGAAGGTCGCATAAAGTCAAACAACCCTTGGCGCAATTTCTATATAAATGCATGCGGTGAGACCATCATTCAGAAGTCTCGATTTAACCTCGGGAAGGGATGGATCAATTTTTTGACGAGGCTACGTCAAGGTGTTATAGTGCGAATCCCTGTCTAAGGCATCTTACGGCGGGCGATCCCGCTAACAGTTATAGAGGTCTGAAACGCTCTTCACACCTTTTTGAGGATTTTGAATTGGAACAGTTGTCTCAAAAACAGGTTTAGGAGGAACAAAGATGAGAGCTATTGATGTTCATGTACATCCGAGTACGGCGCCGTTTTGTTATGAACGGAGATGGGGAAAAGAAGTGGCAGAGTTCATGCCCAAATATTACCGGACGGGAGAGAAGATCAGGACCGATGAGGAACTGGCCCGAGAGTTCAGAGATCTTGACCTCAAGGCGCTTTTGATCGGATGGGACGGCCAGGCCGAGAGCGGTTATGAGACCTCCGGCACAAACGATGAAGTGGCAGGTCTGATTAAGAAATTCCCGGATGTCTTCATCGGGGGATGGGCAATGATAGATCCGTGGAAGGGAAAATGGGCCGTCAAAGAGCTTGAAAGGTGTATCAAAGAACTCGGCCTGATGGGACTTAAGTTTCAGCAATCGGCCCAGGGGTTTTTCCCCAATGAGAGGCGGTTCTATCCGCTTTATGAAAAGTGTGTTGAATTGAATGTGCCGGCCTCCTTTCATACCGGAACCACTGGCATCGGGGCAGGTATGCCCGGCGGACACGGTTACAGGCTCAAATATACGAAACCGATTCCCTATATCGATGATGTGGCAGCAGACTTTCCACGGCTCACCATTATTATGATCCACCCTGCTTGGCCGTGGATTGATGAGCAGATCGCGGTTCTCCTGCACAAAGCCAACGTGTTTAATGACCTTTCCGGGTGGGCCCCCAAGTATTTCCCTGAAAACCTCAAGAGAGAGATCAACGGGAGGTTGCAGGACAAATTCATGTACGGTTCTGATTACCCTGAAATCCCACCCAAACGGTGGTTGGATGAGTTTGAGTCGGGCGGTTACAAGCCGGAGGTGGTAGAAAAAGTGTTCTATAAAAATGCTCAGAGAATTCTCAAATTAGAGGTGTAAGATTACAAAGGATAGTACCATGGAAGTGAAAGGCTGTCCTGCATCTACCAAAGAAATTTATCGGGAACTTTGTAACCATCTAATTTAAGGAAGGTTCTCAATGAGGCCTAACCCTTTATCCTTGATTAGTCCTGATCATTGATTTGTGTAATAAATAGGTTTTACCTTAAACCTTATGAAGATCCCTTGGGGTTATGGTCAAGACTTCAACGCCATCAGAGGTAATTAAGATGGTGTCTTCCAGCTTCACCACCTCGCCAATAGACGCACTCATTTCAAGTTCGAGGGCTATAATCATCCCCTCCTCAAGGACCTCGTGATTATTGTTACCAAGCAAAGGCGGCTCGTTAAGTTCAAGCCCCAGGCCATGGCCGACAAAAGCAACTCTTTTTGATTCAGTTCCCAGACGCATGAAATAAGGCCCCATGCCAAGCTCTTCAGAAACGGTGAGGGCATTCGCATATAGGGCATCGCATCTGACGCCGGGCCTCAACATCTCAATAATTCGATCGGCTATCTCTTTCATACCTATATACATAGTCCTGCAAATATCAGGGGGGCTTCCTATAACATACGTGCGGCTCTGATCCGCATGATAGCCGTGAAAGTGAGTGGGAATATCCACAACGATCATCTCGCCCTTCTTGATAGTCTTTGTTGAGGCTCCCATGGGGATGGAAGGGCTTAAACCGACTCCGGTGATTGACTGGATCTTACCTGCAATTTTCGACAGATTGACACCGGAGGCAAGAGGTCCGAGCCCCATAAAAAAGTCGGGCTGCCGGATAAAATACAGACCCTCATGGCCCGCTTTTCGGTGGGCATCCTCGATTTCTGAGGAGAGTTCTATCTCTGTTACCCCTTCCCTTAGCACCTTAAGTATCCTCTGGTGCCCATGATCGACAATGCGACAGGCCTCTTTTGTGTACTCGATTTCTTGAGGGTCTTTGGTTTTTCGTTGCTCAAGGATCAACCCGGATATGTCAATAATGCCAAATTCGGAAAAGAGTTCTGAAACCTGAAAATATTGCGTTGCAGGGAGTATATCAAGCTCCATTCCGAGGGTACCTTGTTCGATCTTCCGTGTTTTCAGCCACTCTTTCGCGTCTTTGTAGCCCTTGCCGGAACTGATTCTGTCAGTGTCGAGGCATGTCTCTTCGATCACCCTGTCGAGCCCTCTCATGACCAGCAGGTGGTAGTCTTCCGGCGTGACGATGAAAATCGCGGGATGAGTGGTTCCCGCGTAGTAGAGGGTGGACCTGGAGTAGGAGAGCAAAAGAGAATCTGCACTGGTGCTTGACAGTGCCTTTTGAAGCTTTTTTATCCTCATAAGAGGGCCATTCTGCAAAGGTCCCATTTTTACTTCATCCGCAAAAAAACAAGCCCCACACCTTGGTCTTAATGACTGCCCTGGCAGTCTCGGTTTAGTTGGTAGCGACCACAAAATCGATTATATTTTTCAGAGGTGTCCCTGGCTCAAGCTCAAGGGCCCCTTTTCTCTATTTTCGATGGTTTCCGTACCATTCTGGTTGTTCATTTGATCTCATTCCCCTGGGAGCAGATAAGTATTCAGCACCTCTTCGACCACTGAGTAGGGATCATTCCTTTGTTCAATGATGCTATTGATATATTCCTTTTTTTTGCCGGTACCTTTGAGACCCTTGAAAATCAGCTTCTGGAGTTCATCCTTGAAGATAAGCCCTAATTCCTGCTCCACTCTGTCATATCTTACCTGATCGATTGCCCTGGTCTTCCGCAAATAGGCCTGATGTTCTGCTATTGTTGCGGCAAGTTCATCGATACCATGGAGGTCCTCTGGTTTATTAGCCGCAGAAACGGTCGGCACAACACGGGGCATCCATACTCCTTCCTCAAAAGATCCCGCTGTTAAGGCTCCCTGCAGATGTCGAAGAGATCTGTCTGTCCCGTCCAGATCCGCCTTGTTGAGCACGATGATATCAGCGATCTCCATTATTCCCGCCTTCATGGCCTGAATGTCATCACCCATACCGGGCGTAACCACCACCAAGCATGTGTGGGCGATATGTACCACATCGATCTCATCCTGTCCGGCCCCCAAGGTCTCTACGATGACAACCTCATTTCCCATGGCCTCCATAATGCGAATCACATCATAGGTGCCGCGAGAGAGGCCACCAAGATACCCCCTGGAGGCCATACTACGGATGTAGACACCATCGTCCTGGGAATGGCTTTGAAGCCGGATACGATCTCCAAGAAATGCCCCGCCCGAAAAGGGACTGCTCGGATCCACCACCACCACCCCCACCTTCTTACCCTGGTTGCGAAATTTCCCAATCAGATGGTCGGTCAATGTACTCTTGCCGGCTCCGCCGGCCCCTGTTATCCCGAGGATCATTGCCTTGCCCGTATGGGGATAGACGAGACTCATCACCTCATGGTGATCGTCCATCTCATTTTCCACTAAGGTGATCAGCCGGGCGGCTGCTCTGCGATCACCGGCCAATAACCCCTTTACCATCTCACCGGTACTTAGTTTCTTTTTCATCTCTTATTCTTCGACATGGTCGTTGATATAGTCCACGATAGGTTCTGTGAGAGAACCTGCCCTGAAGACCTTATCAATACCCATTTCCTCCATAGCGGGAATATCTTCAGCCGGAAAGGTGCCTCCGGCAATGAGCAAAACATCATCAACATCTGCCTGCAACCGTTTGATGGCGTCATTCAGTCGATCCATATCCCTGGTCCGTTTCAGTTCCTTAACCTCCGCTACCTGCTGTTTTGCCGAGTTTGAAGAGACCTTTTGAACACCCAAAGGAGTTGTCTTTTCCTGCTCTGTGGTGAACACATTTACCCCAACCATTAATTTCTCTCCTTGTCATACACTACGGCAGTATATGCGTTGATCCCCCCCCCATACGAGAGGTAATCAGACCCTCTCCCTCAAAGACTTCCGGATTCCCGACCTCGGTCTCTTCCTCCAATACTCATACATCAATGCGAGCAGTTGGGCGATCTCATACAGGCTGTTGTAGATTCGTATCCCCTGCTTATTGAGGTCGCAAATTGCCTGGCTTTCCCACTGGCTGTAATGGCTCCCGATCAAAACGGGGAGGCCAGTTTTCCCTTGGAGGTTGTTCAATCCCTGCATCTGCTGTTTTTCAATGTCTAAGAATATCTTCCATTCATCCGGGGTGTTCGCAGCATGCATTCCGGGTCTCCCTATTCCGTGCACTACGAGCGCATCCACTTCACCCGAATCTAAGATCTCACTGCCAAGGGCGAGTGGTGTATCTAAGGAGAGAAAAAGACCCGAAGCCCCAAAATCGACCGGGTTTCGTGTGGAGGCCCTCGGTGGCATCCCTGCAGATCGTAATCTCTCCTGGAGCTTTGGGCTCAACTCCGGCACTGAAAGGCCTGCTTCCTCCAAAGCGTCGGTAAGGGCGACTCCCCAGGAACCTCCCACTGTAATAATTGCCACCCTCGGACCTCTCATGGGAGGGCGTTCAATCAGGGCATGGGCAACCGGGAGCAGGAGTTCCATTGTTGGGGAGGTGATGATCCCGATCTGATGGAACAGTCCCTGATAGATCTCCTTTTTTCCTGAAAGCGCACCAGTATGGCTTTGTGCAGCGCGGGCGCTGCCCGACGTCCTGCCTGCCTTGTAGATAATGACCGGCTTTATCTTCGTTACTGCGCTGACGACCTCCATAAATCGCCCGCCGTCGCGGATGGTCTCTATATACATGACAATCGATTTTACTTCCGGGTCTTGGCCAAAGTACCCTAAGAAATCCGTCACGGTCAGGTCACACTCATTTCCGGTATGGATGAATTTCCCCACGCCGAGTCCCTTAGCCCACCCGGAGGATAGGATGTCGTAAAAGGCGTAGCCTCCCTGGCACGCAGCGGCAATGGGGGTATTAAGTAGGTTTTCTGCGGGTGTGGCCGAGGCATTGAATCCCGCATCCAGGTTGAATGTGCCGCTCACGTTCGGGCCCAAGAGGCGGATGCCGTTAGAGCGAGCGAGATCGGCTAAGGCCTCCTGCCTTTTTTGTCCGTGCTCGGATGTCTCCCCAAAGCCTGCCGTAATAATGGTAATCCCTTTGACCCCCTTCTGACAGCAGGACTCTATGGCAACTTCCACGGATTCCTCAGGGATCGCCAAAACCGCCAGATCGACAGTCCCTTCCACATCCCTCAGATCCTTGTAGGCGTTTATACCGAAAACCTGGTCGGCCTGCCGGTTTACGGGATAGATCGTGCCCGGGTAATTCAGGGAGAGAAGCCCTCCCATGATGAATGCTCCCCAGGCCCCAGGCCTCTCGGTGGCGCCGACCACTGCTACAGAATCTGGATTGAGAAAGATTTCCTGGTAGGATTTTATTTCCACGATCTCTCAGGCTCTCCTTTTAACGGCCAGGTGGTTCTGCCAGAGCTGGTATTGACGAACCTGTGCGTAGATCGTCATGGCCCTTTCCACGGTTTCGAAGAACGGGACCCCGGCCTGGCACAGACCCTTGACAAAATCTCCGTCAAATCCAGGGATACGAACAACAACAAAAGGTTTCCCGGACTCTCTTTGGGCCTGGATCATGCCTTCAGTGTACAGTCTATTAGACTCCGGGGTCATTCCCCGACCCGCCACCAGTATGGCATCCACGCCCGGATCTGCTGCCAGGGCATTGGCCGCACCAGTGTAGATTTCAATCTCCAGGGAGGCTGAGAGTCCCACGTCTATGGGATTTCGAAGACTCGTGCCTGTGGGTGGAATGAATTCGGCTAAGGTGGAACGGGTTTCCTGGGATATTTCCGCCAACTTGAGACCGGCGTTTCCACAGGCCTCTGCAGCGGCCACGGCCAGCCCGCCGGGACCCGAGAGTATCGCCATCCGGTTCCCTAACCTTGGTGGCAGTAAAGAAAAACCCATCAGCGTATCCAACAGGATGTCAAAACCCTTTACCGGGATCGCACCTCCCTGCCGAACAACGGCGTCCCATATCTCTCGTGACCCCCCTAAGGCCCCTGTGTGAGAGGCCGCGGCCTGATTTCCTTCCGGGGTCAATCCCACCTTCCAGAGGACAACCGGTTTCTTCTTAGCGGTATTTTTGAGAGCTTTTAGAAAAGAGGGGCCATTCTTGATGCCTTCGAGATATGCCCCGATGACGCCCGTCTCCGGATCCTCCCCGAGGTATTTAAGCAGATCAGCAGCGGTTAAATCGCATTCATTCCCCAGGCTTACGGCTTTGCTGAAATATATCCCCTTTTGGGGGCCTATTCGGCCAATGATGTTTGCCAGTGAACCACTGTGGGAAATAAACCCCACGGGTCCCGATTTCTTTGAAAGCTCAGGGAAAAAGGAGAGACCGCTCTTAGGGGAATAAAGACCCATGCAGTTGGGACCGAAGAGCCGCATCCCCGAACCACGGGCGATGGAAACGAGTTTCTCTTCAAGGGCCTTTCCTTCATCGGTTCCCGTCTCCTTGTACCCGGCAGTAAAGAGCACCGCGCCCTTGACGCCTTTGGCCGCGCAATCCCTGACAACGGGCAAGGCACTGTGATGGGGAACAAGAATAATGGCCAGATCCACCGGACCGGGGATGGCAGATACGTTAGGATAGACCTTAAGTCCATCAATTTCCTTTGCCTCCGGGTGAACAGGATAGATAGGGCCGGGATAGCCCTGGTCCTGAATGGCGAGGAGAAAAAGCTTCCCCATCTTCATCCCCCTGGGCAGCCCCACAATAGCTATTGATTTTGGATTGAACAGGTCATGAAGTTGGGCCATCAGATCTTGCTTGTTTTCCATAGCTCCACTGTCCTTGAATGAGATTTCTATGCTGGACTTTGCCGCAATAAGGCATAAAACGGTGATAAACCAACTATAGCAGTGCCCCGAGGGTAAAACAAGGTTGCCAGGTTTTGTTTCAATTCAGCTTTCTCAGGCTTCATAATCACGTTCAAATCGAATTTCTTGAGCCGGAATGGTGCTCGTCTTGTTCAGGGATTCATATTTCGTTTGTAATTGATTTCAGACAACAATTCCTTTGCGGTCTTAGACCGAAAGTAGAGGAATTTATTTTCCTCCAAATACCGATTCAGTTCTTCGATTTTACCTTTATCTGAAAAAATCTCAGAATATCGCCTCTGACTTGCTTCGCCATATTTGTCCAACCAGTCCGCTTCAAAGATGAGGGTAGCATCAAGATTGTGTAAAGCCACAATCTCCTCAGGATCGTCATGTACAGCTATAATATCAGCTATTTGTTGTGTTACTGAGGGATCCCAGCCAACTGCTTCTAATACCTCTCGTGCGATGTCGGCCCCATGATGCATGTGAAGTCTGACGCTCGCTGTGTCTTTTTTGTCAACTGCCGGGGCATCAACGAAGTCCGAGAAATTCACCTTGCTCCATCCGGTGTCATGGATAATCAGCGCAGGTACAACGACCCGAGGATTTCCTGATTCTTTAGCCAACAGGGCCTTGCCATAGGCCACTACCCTGCGAGTATGCTCCACGTCTCCCGGACGACCACGTTCAAGATACTTGAGGGACGCTGCCCATATTTGCCTTTCCTGATCAGAAGAGATGGCCTTGCTGTTCATCATCTTTTTCCGGGTAACCACACGGTGTTTAATATCCTGATTAAAGGTTGTCTCTAAGTAGTGAGTTTCGTTAGGATCTCTAAAAGTGGCAGCGCATTTTCGGTGCCTTCAAGGAGTGCGATCACACCAGATGCCCGCCCTACAGCCAGGGCATGAGATGGGTTTTTCACTTATAATTTAATATCATATATGGTATTTAAAGATTTATATATGATATTACCCCGGCTGGAAGACATTTGTCAAGTGGGATCTTCGACCAACATGGCGCCTCTTTCCCTGCCCTGATAACACAGTCACGGCGGGTATATCCTTCTTCTTGGATCCAACGTTTTCTTGTTTGGTCCCTATATCGCAATCCCTGAGACCTAAATTGTGTTGTTGACCATTTTACGTCAACCATTTAAAATATAAAACAATATTCACTGGGCGATATTTTTAAGACAGCTTTACAGAGGAAAGGATAACGAGTAATAAGGGTTTGACCTTTTTTTATTTTTTTTGCAGTATAAAAAAAATTTAACGGGACAGGCACAAATATTGGACAGAAGGGGCGTCTTTCAGAGGTTTCGTAATATACAATGGAGACCCCTGAGTGAAAACAATAACAGGGAGAATTGTGAGCAAGCATACTTCCATATTTGATAAGGTAATCAGATACAAAGACGCGGAGACCGTCCGTGGGTTAGGCCTTTATCCATACTTCCGTGAGATCGAGTCTGGCCAGGACACCGAGGTAATCATTCAGGGGAAGAAAGTCCTGATGTTAGGCTCAAACAGTTACCTTGGACTCACAAACGACCCGCGGGTTAAGAAAGCTGCAATCGACGCCATAGAAAAATACGGGACCGGTTGTGCAGGTTCAAGATTTTTGAACGGCAGTCTCGATATTCATACCGCCCTTGAAGAAAGGTTGGCTGCATTCGTGGACAAGGAGGCTGCTATCATTTTCTCTACGGGTTTTATGGCTAATCTGGGCTTTATTGCGGCCGTTGTGCAAAGAGGTGACTACATATTGGCCGACCGCCTTGACCATGCAAGCATTA
>CAZFSF010000032.1:0-24954 GCA_964522045.1 uncultured Desulfobacteraceae bacterium | reverse complement strand
CACACGATCACTTTCAGATCAGGTCTTGCTTCCATGATAAGAGGGTAAACCCTGCCACCGTCCATATCAGGTAATTTTATGTCCAGGAGCGCGAGGTCAATCTGGCCATCAAAAGTCTTGGCAAGTTCAACGGCCTCCTCCCCGGTCATGGCCTCAAGAACCCGATAACCAAGTCTCTCCAATATCTGTTTGAACAGCTTCACCAGAGTCTCTTCGTCTTCAATAAGCAGGACGGTCCCCTCACCCGTGGGCAGGTCAATCGCAGATGCCGAAAAAATTCTTTCCTCCATCTTCGCTTCAACCGCTTCCCTGGCCTCTAAAGCAGGCAGGTATATGAAGACGGTAGCCCCTTTGCCCGGTTCTGAGTCAACTGTGATGGCGCCGTCGTGGTTCGTGACAATGCCGTAGGCCGCAGGCATCCCAAGCCCTCGACCGATAAAGTGGGTGGTGAAGAAGGGCTCAAAGATTCTTTCTTTTGTCTCTTCATCCATACCCTTTCCGTCATCCTCAATTGATAGGCAGACATAGGGACCGGGCTTGAGACCCGGATGATCTTTTATGAACCCCTGGTCAACCTCTATGTTTCTGGTGGAAATCCGGATACGACCCGGGGGATTTATGGCCTCATTTGAATTGATCATCAGGGCAGAGAGGACCATCTGCATCTGGGTGCGATCCACCTTCACATTCATGACATCCTGCGGCAGGTCGGTTTCCAAACGAATGTCAGGGTCCAGGATATGACGGATAATGGGCAGGGCACCTTCCACGAAATTACTCAGTGACATAGTTTGAGGATTGTATTTCCCTCCCCTTGCATAGGCTAACAATTGACTGGTCAGGTGGGCCATGCGATAGGCTGATTGCTTCATAGCCTTCGCGTAATCCATTATCTTCTCGTCTTCAGGATACTCCATCTCAAGCAATCCAGTGTGGCCGGTGATGGAACTCAGGGCGTTGTTGAACAGGTGTGCAACCCCTCCGGCCAAAGTAGCAATAGCTTCCATTTTTTGGGCTTCCTGGAGTTGGGCCTGGAGGCGTCTGGATTCGGTGATGTCGCGAATATTCATGATAAAGCCTGAGACAGTCGGATGATGGAGAAGGTTCTTGCCCAGCCCTTCAAAGACGCACTCTGACCCGTCTTTATGGAGAACACGGAATGAATTGGGAATCGCAGTCTCTTCCATCCGTATAGACGCACCGAAGTCAAGCATTGCCCGCTGGATGTCCTCAGGATGGATAAAATCGAGTGTACTTTTTCCAATCATTTCTTCAGGGCTGTATCCCATAAAACGCTCCACAGAAGAGCTCGCGTACGTGATTGTCCCATTGTTATCGAGAATCAAGATCATGTCGGAAGCGTTCTCGGTGATCTCTCTGAAATACGCTTCACTCTCCCGCAGCGCCTCCTCCGCCTGCTTGCGCTCGGTGATATCATGTGCAATACCACGGAAACCGATTGCCTGGCCTGCCTGGTCTTTCATCAGGGAAGCAGACAATTCATGAAAGCCGCGACTCCCATCCTTTCTAATGATTTCATAGACCACTTTTTTTATGGGATTTCCTGTGTTGTAGATCTGGTTAAAGAGCTCATAGATTTTCTTGGAAGAATCTGGAGACATATAATCACGGTTATTCGTTCCCATCAATTCATCATCGGAATATCCAAGGCTCTTAGATAATGAATCATTAAAGAACGTAAAGTTGCCTGCAATATCAACCTCAAAGTATGCCTCTTCGATCCTGTCAAGGAGGGTTCGGTATTTCTCCTCGCTCTCCCGAAGCGCTTCCTCCATCCGCTTTCTCTTGGAAATATCTCTTATGACTTCGGAAAAACCTCTTACTTCACCGTCTTCGATAACCGGATGAAAGCTTACTTCAAAATCTCGCACGTTTTCATCATCAAACTTATGCTTATATTCCGCTCGAAATTTTTCACCACTTAAGACTCTTCGATGTGACGCATCCCAGAAAGCCACCGACTCTTTATCGGGCAATAGTTTATGAGGGTTTAGACCCGGTTTCATATCAACATCAAAAGCCTCTTTGATAATACCCGCGTAAGCGGAATTGAACATTAATAGAAGACCATCTCTATCACTTAACAGAATATAATCACTTGTGTTTTCTAAAAGCGCTGATAAATTGGCATGAGATAAACGTAACGCCTCCTCGGCCTGCTTAAGCTCAAGGACTTCATTTTCCAACTCCTTGACCCTCTTCTCTAATTCTTCATAGGTCCTTTTTGTGGCCATCAGAAGATCCTCCAGATACCTTAAAATAAAATGAAAAAGCCTATACCCCGTTATGTCTTAGACGTTGTGTATGAGGCTTTGAAATCGTCATTAGTTCCCCCGGTTCGATGATATCTTGAAAAGGAAGAGGTTTGTTTTCATCCCAATAAGTTTCTGGGCCAATTCAGCATATTTTCCACCCAAAATCTGTCCCTTGGTCAGGCACAGCGACTCAAGTTTGCGTGCATTAAACGCAACCTCGAGGTAGCCACATTTCATTAAAGATTTGGTTTTGCAGTCGTCTGTTTTTCGGCCTTTTGAAATTCAAAGGGCATATAGATCTTAGCATTTTCTAACGGCAAAACCAAGTGATGTATTCATTTGTAATTAGCCACTTTTTCAGCTATTGAGATTTGCCAATTAAAGGACAGTAAACGAATCGTCTATCGTCTTGAGAGTCATTTCATAAGCCGTAACCGAAAGGTAAAATGCCGGGAATTCGGTCCAAGCCCCAGTGTTTATGTACCTGACACCTCTGAAAACTCTATCCTCTGGATAGTGAGTATGGCCACAGATGACCGATTTATACCCATTTTCTATGGCACAATTCACAGCGTTCATCATTACATTCTTACGTAGGACCTTGTAGAAGGACACCCATTTCTTGGCATATTCGGCCACGTGCACCGGTTTTGCACCCAATCTTACCCTTAAATCGTGCATCATCTTGAAGGCCTTTATGAATGTTCGGTTCCTGGGCATGATCCCATCAAAATCATCGCCATGGGCGATTAATAGGGTATTTTCTATGTGGTGGAGGCGCTTAAAATGTACTTTTCCAAATCCCTTTGGGATATAACCATTGTCATGATTCCCCCGTACCCAAACAACCTTCTGATTGTAAGAAACCTGCTCAATAAGGTCCATGATCCTCTGGTGGGATGGCTTCAATTTCTCATAAGGATTGTCAATGATGTCCCCATTCAGAATGAGTTCGTAATCCTCGGGGATGTTCCCGAGAAAGCGTTCAAATTCCTGACATATAAAGTATCGAGACCCTATGTGCAAGTCGCTTACAATGACTGCGTTCATTCTATATAACTTCCAAAATTAAGAGCAATCCCAATTTAATCGTAATGTCCATATTATTACCCAGCATTGTAAGTTAGAGCCAAATCTTGTTTTATTTTCTGTCTTCAGCGGCTGAATGAAACATCTGATTGGAATCCAGTCAACCTCCTTTTAGCGGCTTTATCGGCCCAGGGGCAGACTTGTGATGTTGCCCATGATCTGGCAATATCATTGGGAAGAATATTTGCAGATGTGACTTACATGTCCGAAAATATGGCCAGGGGTGGGGGAACACCGATTGGTCGTTCCCTCAACCGGATATGGGGGCGAAGTTCTCAATCCCCTTTTTGGGACCGATGAAACCGTTGTATAGATGAGGCCCCTCTAATGACGTTCGCTTATTCAGAGCTGTTTATCACGGTAATCTGGTCGTTCAAAGTCCAGAAGTCATATAGATATCCCAGGCCGAAGACCCCGCCCGTCAAGAGGTATAGAAACCCGGTGATCCATTTATCCATATACATCCGGTGAAGGCCAAAAAATCCGAGGAATGTGAGCAGCACCCATGCAAGGGTATAATCAATGTTGCCCGCCTTGAACCTCAAGTCTGCCTGGCGATCCAGGGACGGGATAAGGAAAAGATCGATGAGCCAGCCAATGCCGAGGAGCCCGAAGGTGAAAAAATAGATTGTTCCCGATATCGGCTTGCCGAAATAGAAACGGTGCGAACCGGTGAACCCGAACAGCCATAAGATGTAGCCCACAGATTTCAGATGCGTGTTATTCATGTTGTTTATAGGTCTCAATATCTCCTGGTCTAAGGTTGATGAACTCGTAAGACGTCTCCAAGGCTGTCAGTCCCGCCTGAGGTGGGGTCGTCGTCGAACCCTCGACAACCCTCCAGAGGCGGACAAGCGCAGGCGATGCGGAGATCGAGTTTATAGGTTATCAGGTGGGCCTCTTTATTATGAACTTCGGTGAGGCACTGGCTAATTTTCGCTCATCAAGTAGGCAACAGCCTTTTCCAGGCCGTCGATGGTCAGCTCAAACATGGGAAATATCTCGCGGATCGCATTGATACTTCGGGTATAAGGCCATTCAGCAGACATCTTGGGATTCAGCCACAGGGAATGCCGAAAGGTATCGGCTATGAACCGGAGTCTCTCATAGCTCGACATCGTTGATCTCTCCTCGATATGGATTGACCCATCCGTGGACATCAGTTCATAGGGGGCCATGCTTGCATCGCCGACGATGATAAACCGGGTCTCCGGATCACGACGGGCTAGATCGCTAACCGGATGTGGTTTCTTAAACCTGGGAGGGTCTTCCCAGATGTTGTCATAGATGGTATTGTGGAAGAAGAACGTCTTCAGTTCCTTGAACTGGGAACGCGCATAATTAAAAATGGTCTGCACCATCTCGATGTACGGATCCATGGACCAACCGCCGTTGTCTATAGCTAAGATCACCTTCAGGCGATCTTTCACGCTCCTGTCGAACACGATCTCTATCTCCCCGGCGTTTTTCATGGTCTGGTAGATGGTTTCATCGATATTAACCACGTCTTTGGGCCCTGTGGGAACCATGTTTCTCAATCTTTTCAAGGCCTCTCCGATCTGCGCCTGTGTGAGTGGACCTTCCTGAGAGTAATCACGGTATCTCCTGTCCATGGCCACCTTTACGGCTGATTTGTTTCTGGAAACGCCTCCAACCCTCATCCCGCCCGGATGATAGCCCGAATGCCCTACCGGTGAGGTGCCGCCGGTACCGATCCACTTAGCCCCGCCATGATGTTCTTCTGTCTGCTCTTTTAAGCGGTCAAGAAAGTACTGGAGGAGTTCTTCCGGGCTCAGTTTGTTGAGGGACTCTTCATCAATCCCCAATGCATCCGCCATCGCCTTGGGGTCTTTCAGCCACTCATCCAACATGGCCCGTGCCACCTGGGATAACTCGAATTCTTCAGGCTCTTTCAGCTCGGCCCCTTCAAAGCGGTGCGCAAATACCTGGTCATACAGATCGAAGTATCTCTCGCTCTTGACCAAGATCGACCTGGCCGCAGTATAGAAATCATCAATAGACGTGATCAGTCCCATGCCCAGCGCCTTTTGAAGACGCAGGAAAGATGTGGGTGATACAGGGATCCCCACTTGTCTTAACAGGTAAAAAAAGCTCGTAAACATGGTACGTACCTCAATGGAAACTGGAAACTGGAAATTTGAAACGGGTTGCAGCCAAGTAGCCAATTGCCTTGGTCAGAACGGAGGAAAGTACACCGTCTTAAGCGCAAAAGAACCAATAGATTGGCATGTCAGCATCGATCATTCACCAATTCATCGTAGGTTTTTCTGAGAAAAGGTGTTGCACATTGTCTAACCTTCAATTTCGAATTTCGAATTTCATATCCTCATTCGCGCAGCGGCATTTCGTGCGATCGCATAATCCGGGCTCTTTTTGAACAGAACACCTAAATAAGGGAGATCTCCCTTGATAAGATGCTTCACATTGAAATCGGGATCCGCCTGCAGGGCGCGAATCCAGTTGATTAGCTCCCTGGTCGCGGGCTTCTTTTCAATCCCCCCGAAATCTCTCATCTTATAGAAGGCCCGGATCGAACTATCTAATAGGTCTTTGCTTATATTAGGGAAATGGACCCGGAGGATTTCACGCATCATGTCAGGCTCGGGGAAGGCAATGTGATGGAAATTGCATCGACCTAAGAAAGGATCGGACAGGTCCTTCTTGGCGTTGGATGTGATAATAATGACCGGCCTTTTCTTGGCCTTTGTGGTCTTGTCAATTTCAATGATATCAAATTCCATCTGATCTAAGACGTCTAACATGTCGTCCTGAAAATCGGTATCCGCCTTGTCGATTTCGTCGATCAGTAGGATTACCCGTTCCTCCGATACAAAGGACTGCCCTATCTTCCCCATCTTGATATATTCCTCGATATTACTGACGTCCCTTTTGGAGTCACCGAAACGGCTGTCGTTCAGCCGCGTAAGGGTATCATACTGGTAAAGGGCCTCCACGAGCTTCATGCTCGATTTGACATTCAAGACGATCAGCTTCATTTTCAAGGCCTCTGAAATGGCGTGAGCTAACATGGTCTTGCCGGTCCCTGGCTCTCCTTTGAGAAGTAGGGGCATTTCCAGGGCCATGGTGATATTTACAATCTTAGCCAATTCTTCATCCAGGACATATTTGGACGCGCCGGTGAATTTCCTATTCGTGCTGCTTTCTGATTGCATACTTCTGCTCCTTGCGAAAAATGGGATTTTGTTATAGATCTTATCAAACATAGGCTTCTTGCGGCCTGTATAATTAACTTGGTAATATAAGCATCTTTGCGAATGGGTCAACACTGTTATAGGAGCTGTTATGCCTTTGGCCTTTAAATCCATCAGCCACGGCACCATCGCTTTCGGTTTTTTTAATATCGACTCCGATATGCTTCTTCTCGATCGCTATTTCTTTTTTGCCACAGAATTCTGCAGTCATCTTATAGAAATAGCTGAAAAAAATCCGAGAGGGTCTTACGAAACATTGTGGGAAGCTTACAACATTTCAGATCCGGAAGATATCGGAGACCTTATGGGGGCGATTCACGGGATTCATTATACGGGCTTCATAGGCGAGGTATACCGCAGGTTTCCATTTCCCGAAAGGCCAGAGGACTTCAGGCAGAAGCCTGAAGGAAAGAGGACCCGAGACGAAATGGAGGAGATAATTAATAAATTCGCAAGGTCGTTTCAGATTACCTTTGTCATTGACCAGGAAACAGAAGAGATCTCAATCGGTCCCTACAAATTTACCAGGACCGGATTTCAGGAATTGATCAAATACGTCTGGCAGGGCGGATATCCACGCTGGAAAGATGAGATAAGACCCGATTACGTGGTTGCCATGAAGGATAAGATCGGCCTCAGCCCGTGTGGGATATTCAGTGGTTTGGAACTACTTCCCTGACAAATGCCTCCACATGGCCTCTGCCGCTTTCTTGCCCATGTCTTCGTCCCTGTCTTCCATCGGCAGATCGGGCCTGCTGCCCCCCCTGAGCCGGGCTATCCTCTCCTCGAGAGGTGGATGGGTTGAAAAGAGGTGCATCATACTTTTGCCTGAGAGGGGGTTTATAATAAACATGTGGGCCGTGGATGGATTGGCCTTCATGGGAAGCCGCTTGGATGAGGCCCCTAATTTCTCGAGGGCGTTTGCCAGGCCTTCGGGATTGCCTGCGAGCCGTGCCCCCGTGGCATCGGCCAAGTATTCCCTCGATCTGGAGATGGCCATCTGAATAAGCATGGCCGCCATCGGCGCAAGTATAGACATGGCAATCAGACCGACTATGCCAAGACCGCCCCCCCCTTCATCGTCGCTTGATCCTCCCCCGAAAAAGGCTGTCCAGCGGGCCATGGTCGCTAAGATCATAATAGCACCGGCCATGGTTGCGGCAATGGAACCTATCAGGATGTCCCTGTTTTTTATGTGAGACATCTCATGGGCAAGGACCCCGGTTGCCTCTTCGTCATTCATAGATTTGAGCAGCCCCTCCGTAACTGCGATAACTGCATGCTCCGGGTTTCTCCCCGTTGCAAAGGCATTGGGGGACTCCTCAGGGATGATATAGACGCGAGGCATTGGAAGACCTGCGTTGTGGGCCAGTTGGCTGACCGCGTTATACAAGCCCGGAAATTCGCTAGGGCCGACCTCTTTGGCACGGTACATCTTGAGAACGATCTTGTCGGAATACCAGTAGCTGAAAAAATTCATGCCCATGGCCAGAATAAAGGCCATTATCATACCCTGTTTTCCGCCAAAAAGGCCTCCAATCCAGACAATGAGGGCCGTCATTACGCCCAGCAAAAGGGCTGTCTTAAACCAGTTCCCCACCAGCATTACCTCCTTTAAATCTACCTCGAAAGATAATGACCGGGGACCGTTAGTCAAGAGAGGATGGTGGAATAGAAAGGGCCGGTAATTCCCAACCGGCCCTCACTTATTGAAATCATCTGGTAGGCACGAAGGGATTTGAACCCTTGACCCCTACCGTGTCAGGGTAGTGCTCTCCCCCTGAGCTACGTGCCTGTATTTTTGTTTTAAATACCAGTCCACGGTGCATATGTCAAGGCGTATTCTGCAGCCCCAAAAAATCTCATTAACACCAGGCCGTCAAACAAGCCGACCAGCCGTTTTTTTGTTGCGTGGTGTATCGATAAAGGAGTATGTAGGTATTCAAGGACTGAGGGATTGAATGGATGGTTGGATGTGACGTTGTAGTAATCTGCGGATTGTTCGAATATCACTATTAACGGCCATGCCCCAAAGGGCACAACGAAGCATGAAAGCACGGGTTGAGTACAATCTTAATGTAATTAGTTGACATCTTTAACTTTAGGCACTTTTATCTAACATTATGGGACGAGGTTTGATAATGAAAAAGAGTAGTTTTATCGGTTTGTGTTGTTCGCTTGTTATTTTCGGTTTGATGGTCATGGCTTTTGGAGCGCAGGATGAGGTAAAGGCTTCACCCTCCGTGGTTTTCTCTAAACCCGGGTATGAATTCGATGCCGTGTTTGAGGGCGTAGATGTCTTGCACGACTTTGTGATTCAAAACAAGGGCACAGCCATCCTTGATGTCCAAAAGGTCTCGGGGGGGTGAGGGTGCATAATAGCCTCCTTTACGAGGCAAATCCCTCCAGGTGGAGAGGGAAAGATATCCGTCAAGTTACGCACAAGAGGTTATGGTGGAAGGACCCTTAAGAAGACCATAAAGGTATATACTAACGACAAGAAAAACCCTGTTTCATCCCTTAATGTCACAGGCAAGGTCAAAAAATTTGCAATCATTTCCCCCCCCAGGGTGTCTTTGAACGGTGAAGCCGGAGCGGAAATAAAGGTTTCTGTGAAAATAGCCCCTGCGGCTAAGGGCTTGTTTGAGATCGTAGAGGCCAAAGCAGACAGAGGGAAAGACATACGTTTCACCCTGACCGAATCCAAAGAAACTGATGGAAAGGCCTATGTCCTGACCGTGGAAAACAGAAGGAAAATAAAAGGCAGATATCGTGACACAATCAAGCTCCTTACCACGAGCAGTATCCGAAAAGAACTGACTATCCCGGTGAATGGCAACATCAAGGACAGGCAGATCGCAAAAATTACACCGCCAGGGAGCGTTATGTTGAGGGGGTATTCAGGAGAGACGATAAATGCTTTAATAACAATTGTTCCTAAAAAGGAACAGATGTTCGATATAGTAGAAGTGAAGGCGGATAATGGAAAAAACATCCACTTCACCCTGACAACATCAAAAGAAGCTGCTAACAAAGTGTATCTCCTTACCGTGGAAAACAAAAAAAAGACCCCGGGCAGGTTTCGCGACAACATCCGGCTCTTTACAACAGACAAAATTAAAAAGGAGATAACCATTCCCATTTGGGGTGAGATAAAGACGCCGGAAATAGCCTATATCAAGCCGAGGCGTTTAACGCTGAGAGGGTCTGCCCGAGAGTCGGTAAAGGGATCGGTCAATATTATTCCTAAGGATAAATATCCTTTTTCAATCATTCAAGTGAAACCTCGCGACGGGAAAAACATCAAATGCGACCTCAAGGAAGTGGAAGAATCAGGAAAAAAGATCTATGTCCTGACAGTGGAAAACCGGAAAAAGGAAAAGGGCAGTTATAACGATTTGATCAATCTCAAGACAGACAGTAAAGACCAGCCGGAAATAAGGATCATAGTGTCCGCGCGGATTGGCGATTAGAGATAGGATCAACCCCGCCTCAGGCGGGACTCAACCACTTAACGAGGCCTTTACAAAGGAGCATGGAATGAGATCAAAGTGTATTGGATTATTGTCTGTCTTATTAATAGTAGTGGGGTCTGCAGCGGGTTCCTTTGCCAGTGTGGAATGGGGTATTGAGCATACCTTGCAGATGGATCAGTCACCACTTGATGTGGCGGTTTCCCCCGATGGAAAACATATTTTTGTACTTACAGAAAACGGTATCTTTGTATATTCTCAAGATGGGAGGTTAGAGGATAAGATAGATGTGGGATATCCCGTTGATCAGATGAAAATTGGACCGAGGGGACAGCAGCTTTTCATAACCAACAGGAAAAACAAGACCGTTCAAGTCGTTACAATAGACTTTATTGTAAATATAATCGTCTCTGGCTCGCCATACAAGGGTCGCCAGGATGCCCCGGTGGTTATAGCGGTTTTCAGTGATTTCCAGTGACCCTACTGTGCGAGGCTTCCGCCCAGACTTGAGCAGTTGCTCAAGAAATATCCTGAATCGGTGAAAATCGTTTTCAAGAATTATCCCCTAAAAAACCACAGGTTCGCAGCCAAGGCCGCTGCAGCGGCCCTCGCTGCCGGGCGCCAGGGAAAATTCTGGGAATTCCACGATGAGTTGTTCAAGAATTACAGGCAGCTCAGCGATAAGAAACTCAATGAAATCGCCCGCAAGTTGGATCTGAAGGAGGCTCAATTTCAAGAAGACCGCAAAGATCCGGAAATCGTGGCAAAGGCCGAGGCGGATTATCAGGAGGGGAGCAAGATAGGCGTGAGAGGCGTCCCCGCGGTTTTTGTCAACGGAAGGCGTATAAGCAATCGAGACCTGCAGACAATCGGGTTCATCATTGAAAAGGAAATAAAAAAGACCAAAAAGCGATAACGAGAACAGATTACACTTATAGTACCTGACCGAAAACCTCGCATTGCGCTTTGTCAGTTCAGGTCACTAATCATTAACATATTAAGATCGCTTCTTTTTTTATTCAAAATTCACAATTTAAGATTCAAAATTGTGGCTGAACGGCCTTTTGGCTCAGACACTATTTATCTGAAGCCTTTATATTAAGATCATACATCACAAGTCTGCTTTTGGGAAAACCCACGAAGTAGCTCTCACTGGTAACAGAGGCAATTACCAATTCCTTAAGGCCGTCATTATCCAGATCTGCTACCTGATAACCTACCACAGTGCCCGACAATTTCTGGGAGGTCCACTGGGAGGTTAAGGCTGCGCCATCCCAATCCATAAAAAGGACCTTGCCACTCCCAAACCACCGTAAGTCACCGAAAATACGACCGATTTTTGATTCGTTCTGGCAGACTACTATCTCCTGTTTTCCATCGCCGTTTATATCATACAGGAAGATCGGCGATGGGATAAAGACGCGTACGCCCGTATCAACCATGCGGTCAATTTCCGTGGTTTTGTCCACCATGAAGGTCAGGCTCCCGCCAAAATAGTCATCGCTTTTCCAGAGCCGTTCCCCCTTTTGGTCGTACACAAGAAGGTGCTCGTAAGGCCCCAACATGGTGGTGAATGTTCCCGCCTTTCCTGTCAGGTCGTTCTGAACGAAATTGAACACGTTCCCGTATCGCGGGAGATTCAACGGACCGGTGGAAATAAAATCGTCCCCTTTACGAGTTAAGATCTGGACATTTCCCCTGTAGGTCCCGTCGACATTCCTCGTCTGTCCAACAAGCGTCTTACCCTTCCCAGGCAGGTCAACAACCCGGAAAAGCCAGCTCTCTCTGCTTGCAATTTCCTTGAACTTATTGCCATCCCATTCTAAGACCAGGGAGGAGACGGTTGTGGTCAGATTGGTCACATATATTTCAGCGCGTCCATTGCCATCTAAATCGGCAACGCTCACATAGATATAATTCGATGCCCAGGATTTTTCAATTGTCTTGAACTGAAGGAGCCTTTTCTTGAGCCATTTGTACACATAGATCGTATCTCTGTCGATAATGACGACTTCATTCTTCCCGTCCCCATCCAAATCCCCCACATCGAGGCCCCTGATCTCTAACTTAAAGCGCTGAACAAATGACGGCTTCTGTACTGAGGCGCCTGCCCTTTCTCCCACGGCAATAAGAGCGCCGCCTTCCTTTTCCTCTCTTTCATAGGCCCGGCCCGGCCTGTAGACCTCTTTACCCATGATTTTTGCGTTGATGTCTTCGGCGAACTGGTTGACCGTGGGAATCACCCCGTCCATCCCTTTTGACTGGTCAAAGGCGGTGACTAATTCATCTGATTTGGCTACATCTAAGATTTTCGCATCAATACTTACACTATCCCCAAAGACAGTGAGGCTTCCCAAGATCACGTAATCAGCCCCTAATGCCTTACCGATCATAAGCGCCTTTTTCTTGTTCAGCGGGCCTGGAACGGAGGCCACCTCTTTCTTAACCGCCTCCTCTTCTATTACCTCCACCTTCCCCTTCCAGGCCAATCTCGAGCTGAGCATATCCACTATGCCTGCCCGCAAAAAGCTAAGGTCGCGATCAGAATTCATGGTAAACGGGAGTATGGCTATCTTCTTCAGGGACTCGTCTGCGTGTGAAGGAACCCCGACAAAAACAGGGATGAACAAAGTAGTGAGAATAAATAACAAAATCGTTGCTTTTGTTTTCATAATTCTCCTTATTTGAGTCCCGCCTAAGGCGGGATAAAGCGGTTGAGTACCGTCCAAAACGGGACTCAACTATTTGACGACCTCTGTATTATATCGCAGGTGCTCAGGAAAAGGTTACAATACGAGCCGCTCAGCCCTTTAAGACATCATAAAACTGCCCGGAGCGATCGATCTTATCCCCCACTTTAGCACCGCACCGTCTACACCGGTACTCATACCTGTCTCCATCTGGGAGGACCAGGAGAAGGAATTTATTGATCGGCACGGCATACCCGCATTCAGAGCAGTAAAGTTCGGTGGCCTCGAATTCTTCAAAATCCTCCCGGGGCTTCACAGGCCGTGCATCGACCGGTTGTGCGAAATTGAAAGGATTGTTTTTCATGGATAAAACCTTGAATGTGAGACGGAAGTTGTGATATAATTTATTTTTCTTTTGATAAAGAATCGGGCTATGATAATCATCCAGGCCCTTAAAGGCAAGGGTTTTTAACAGAGGATCATGGAACTTGTCTCAATTATAGGGATGAGGAAAGAGGGGAAATTATGAAGGTAAAGCATATTGACCATATAGGTGTTGCTGTTAAGGGGATTGAACAGGCCGGGAAATTCTATACGGACGTCCTGGGTCTCAAGATTGAAGATGTCGAAAATGTGGCCGATCAGAAGGTGAATGTTGCATTTATTCCAATCACAGACAGCGAAGTGGAATTGTTAGAGTCCACCGAACCTGATGGGCCGGTTGCAAAATATATAAGTGCGCGGGGAGAGGGGGTGCAGCACATTGCCTTTCGCGTTGAGGACATAGATAAGGCCCTTGAGGAGCTAAAAGAAAAAGGGGTCCGACTTATCGATCAGACGCCGAGAAAAGGAGCCGGGGGCGCAAGGATAGCCTTCATCCATCCAAAAGAAACCAACGGTGTCTTAGTGGAGATCTGCGAAAGGGATTAACAGAGTGTCGCAAGATCTCAAAAACGGTAGGTTATTAATCCATGGGTCGTATCGTAGGGGGAAACGCTGACCTGAACCCGGTCACCAACCATAACCTTTATCCGGTGCTTTTTCATCCTGCCGGAAAGCACACCCCTTATAGAGAGATCATTATCACACAGGATCTCCATGGTGCCGCCGCCGAGGACCTTGGCGACCACCCCTTCTAATTGAATTAAATCGTTTCGACTCAAAATGCTCCTTTCTCGGCATGGAAAGCCTAACCTGGTTAAATCTGAGATGCAAATTGAGGAATTGAAGGGAATTTTCTTAATATAACCCTCAATCCCTGAACCAAAGGGCCTAACCTGAAATTTTTGACAACCATATCATTTTGTAGGCTGATGTCAATGAAATGTGGGCTTTTTTTTGCCAGCTATTGAATTTTTACGAAACCATCAACCTTGTCGAAGATCCCCGCCTGTGGCGGGGGGAACCTATGAACGACTACCATAAGACATATCAGACTTTCCGCTCTTTTACCATGGATGGGGGAAAAATCTCCCGGAAAAAGACCGCACTTACGGTGGAAACCCCCCTGCAAATCATAGTCAATGGTCAAAGGCATACCCTTATCATGTTTACGCCTCAAAAGATCAGGGAACTGGTATTTGGTTTTCTTTTCACGGAAGGCCTGATAAAGGATTTTAAAGAAATAATGGACTTCAAAGTTTCTGACCTCCACAAAGAGGATGGAGAAGAGGTTATTGAAGCCCGCATAGAAATCGTCTCAAAAGGGCCACTTTCCTCAGCGGCAAGCGGGAAAAGGGTTTCATATTCGAGTTGTGGTATTTGCGGGACTGAAAACTACAATCAAATGAAGAATGGATTGAAGCGAGTAAAGAGTGCCCACCGGTTTGCGATGGAGATGTTAGAGGGACTCTCGAACAGACTGGAAGAGTTCCAACCCCTCTACACAAGGACAGGGGGCGCCCACGCAGCGGTCCTCTTTGACTCCAAAGGGAAGCAAATCCTTCATTGTGAAGATATGGGGCGCCACAACGCGTTAGACAAGGTAATAGGCTCTACACTTATTAGAGGAATTTCCTCACAAGACAAGGTGCTGGTTTCGAGCGGCCGTGCCAGCCTGGAAATGATCCTTAAGACGGCAAGGGCCGGGTTTCCCGTCTTTGTTGCGATGTCCCGGCCTACCTCAAGGGCAGTGGAAGCGGCCAGGTTTTATAACATCACCTTAATAGATATGGCGAGAGATACCAATCGCATATACACCCATGTCCGCCGCATAAAAGGGTTTTGAAACAACTACAAATATGGGCTTATGGAGAAGATAAAAGACGTTTCAGGCGTTGTCCTGGCAGGCGGCAGGAGCACTCGTTACGGGAAAAACAAGGCCTTAGTTAAACTTCACGGCATCCCTTTGATTGAAAGAGTTCTCGGTATAATGCGCCCTATCTTTCATCGTGTGATCATCATCACAAACACCCCTGACGAATATTCCTATCTCCAACTCCCCATGTATCAAGATATCATTAAAGGTCTGGGCCCCTTAGGGGGTATTCTTACCGGGTTACGAGTGATCCCGGATAATGCCGGCTTTTTTGTCGCATGTGACATGCCATTTCTCAAAGAGGCGCTCATCCGACATATTGTTGAAATCATGGCTGATTTTGATGTGGTTGTGCCGAGAATAGCCGGAAAAATGGAGGCCCTTCATGCGCTGTATGGCAAGGGATGCCAGAGCAAGATTGAAGGTCTGATCAATTTAAGGATATACCAGATATTCCGATTTTTTAACGAAGTTTCGGTCCGGTATGTTGATGAGGATGAAGTCAGGATGTTTGATCCTGACCTGAGGTCCTTTTTTAATATTAATAGCCCTGAAGGGCTTAACGACTTCGAAAACCTATATCCTGAGGTGAAATGATATATGACAGAATTAATACTTGCCGTAAGCCTCGCCGTTTTAATTTCGGCTGTATGTTCTCTCTTCGAGGCCGTGCTCTATTCAGTGCCCCGGAGACACCTTGAGGCCATGATCCAGGCCGGGAAACCTGGAGGCAGAATATTGAAGAATTTGCGTCGCCATGTTGAGCGACCGATATCTGCTGTTTTATCCCTCAATACCATCGCCAATACGGCCGGAGCTGCCTTTGCCGGGGCTGCTGCAACCGCTGTTTTCGGGCATCAATGGCTTGGATATTTTTCCGCCCTGTTCACCTTGGCCATCTTGCTGTTTTCAGAAATTATTCCCAAAACAGCAGGGGTTGTCTACGGGAGTTCCTTAGTCGCAGTGGTAGCCTATCCCCTGAAAGGGCTTGTCTGGGTCATGACACCTGCCATATGGTTAAGCGGATTGGTAACGCGCATGATAAGTCGGGGTAAAAGTGAAGAAGCCATAACCGCTGAAGAGATCCAGATTATGGCGCGTTTAAGTCGTCGGACCGGGGGCATCCTGTCTTACCAGGAGCAGACCATTGGAAGGATCTTGACTCTCCAGGAGAAAATGGCCAAGGATGTAATGACACCTAGGACCGTTGTTTTTTCCCTTAGCGAACACCTCACGCTACAAGAAGCGATTGCGGCGGCCGGTGGATGGGAACATAGCCGGATACCTGTGTATGCCCAGGGGATAGAGGACTTGGTGGGTATCGTCCACACAAGGGAGATCTTGATTGCGCTTTCGGAGGGGAATGAAGATAAGAGGTTAGCAGAACTGATGCAGCCGGTGCATTTTGTGGCCGAAACAGCTAAGCTAAATGAGGTGTTGTCGGAGTTCTTAGAATTGAGACAGCATCTTTTTGCAGTCATAGATGAATACGGCGGGCTATCCGGTATCATCTCCTTAGAGGATATCTTAGAAGAGATCTTAGGAAGGGAGATCGTCGATGAATCGGATGAGGTGACGGATAAACGGGAATTGGCGAGACAAAGACAAGTACCTACCTGATGGTAAGCCTCATCTCCTTTACACCCACTTCCGCGCCCATCATATCGCACAACCGCTTTATCTCCCTCTTCTTTTCGGAGCTGTTTTCCTTAAAGGAAATAATAATTTCTTTAATATCATGGTCGCTAACCATCCTTTCCAGGTCTTTCAGCCCTCCGAGCACCGGGTAGCCACGGATCTTTCTCCGTTGGATTCTTGGATTGTCGTCTACAAAACCGACTACGGCCATATCGAGATCCCTGTTTGTCTCAATCTCCCTTAGGACCATCTGTCCCCCGAGACCTGCACCGTAAACAAGGACACGCTTCCCCCCAGGTGTTCCCTTGATCCCTTCCTCCAAGAGGCGAAAGGAGAGTCTCGAAAGGGATACCAATATCAGCATGAGGCCCCAGTAGATTACAAAAACGGCCCGGGAGAAACTATGAAAACGATATAAGAAAAGAAAGATAAGGATGGGCGTAATGGTGCCGGCCGTAATCGCCTTTCCATAGGAAATAAGATCCCTGATACTCGTATTTTCCCAGACACCCCGGTAGACGCCGAATATATAGAAGAAGAGGATCTGACATGCAATAACGATCGGCAGGGAATTCAAAAAAAAGTCGAAATTAGGGCCGAGAAAACCTTCAAAACGCAATAGATAGGCTGTATAGTAGGCTATTGTGATCAAAACGAGATCTAAGAGGACCTCAAAAAGCCTTCTTCTAAAAGTGATCTCAATCAGGATAGGAGTAATAACTCCTGAAACTTCGCCCGCAATAATCGATTTCTCTGAATAGACCTTGACCCTCGCAAGATAGATCCAGAAAAAGAGAATAAAGAGAAAATAGATAACAATAAGCACTAAGCTGGCTCCAATGGACAACCGGTTGAAGGCAAGGGCCATGAGGCCTGATACCGCGGCGAAAAGGTATAACACCAGGACAGCTTTCTTTTCGGACAAACCAATGGCAACCAAACGGTGGGAAGAGTGATCTCGCCCGCCCTGAGAGATGGGCCGTCGAAACAGCTTGCGCATCAGGCTGACAAAACCTGTATCCAAGATGGGAATGAAGAGGATGAGAACAGGGATTGCAATCACGGAAATTAGATGGAGAAAGCCCTGGCCACTGGCCTTTGAAGGTGCCCCGGTTATGGTCAAACAGGCCAGGACAAAGCCGACAAAAAGGCTTCCGGCATCACCCATAAATATGGAAGCCGGGTTGAAGTTGTAGACCAGGAACCCTGAAATAGCGCCAAGATAGGCGGAGAGTGTCAAGAGGAGAGGTGCGGAAATAGGGCTGGGATTCGGGTCTAAAAAAAGGTAGAGGAATAAAAAGGCTCCTGCAATAAGGGCGATGCCGGACGCAAGACCATCCATGTTGTCTAAGAGGTTAAAAGCATTAGTGATGCCAACGATCCAGAGAATGGACAGGAACAGGTTGAGCGTTTCGGAATCGGTCCAACCAAGCCGGAAACCGAAGAATACTAAGATGGCGGTGATGATGACCTGACCAGCCAACTTGTGTTGAGGGTCCATATTGAAAATATCATCTATCAGACCTAAGGCAAATATTCCTCCCGAGCAGAAGATCATTGCAAGATAGGGTTTGCCAAAATGGGACCAGTCCGTTAAGCAAGCGGCGAGAAACCAGGCCGTTACCATTGCACAAAAAATGCTGACCCCACCAAAAAGGGCAGTCTCTTTGCGGTGCCATCTATTATCCTTCGGCACAGCCACTTGCCCTGATCTTATTGCGAGTCTTCGCGCCAACGGGGTCAGTATAAGCGACAAAGCGCAGCCCAACCCGAAAATAGAAAGATAAATATAAGCGTTCACAGGTCCAGGGTTTACCGTTCTGAGTTTAGAGGTTCATTGTTCACCGAAAACCTTACCCGTTCCACGAGCAAGCCATTTCAAACTTTTTACGCATCACACTAAGAACTGGAGCCCAAAAAATTGATAGGCCGTTCATTCGAGGCACGGCGCAGGAAATATATCATAGAAATAATCAAGAAAACATCCGGAATCCACACACCGATTACCGGGGACATGCCCCCGCTTGAACAGATGCTCCTCATGACCATGAGACAAATATAATAAGCTGAAAAGACTGCAAGGCTGACTCCAATCCCGGCCGAACGTCCCCGGGTCCGTATTTGCGCGCCAAGAGCGACTCCTATTACTCCCATAAAGAGTACTGCTAAGGGTATAGAGCCCTTTTCGAGAAGTTCCCTCATCATCCTGTTGTATCCAATCTCCCCTTTTGGAACCGTTTTTAGCTGTTCGATCAGGCTTCCTATTGACAACTCATGAGGCGCCTTTCGCCTTGATGCAAGGTCGGCCATAACATCTTTGAGGCCAATGTTTAAGCCATAGGTATTGAATTTGATAGTTCGAGCAGCGCTCAGATTTTTGTCAACCACAAATATTGTGCCCCTGACAAGATAGATGGTAATAATTCTTTCGTCGGGCCGCATCATGATCCGGCCTTCCTCAGCCACAATGGTATTTGTAATATCTTTATCCCGCCTGTCTACCACAAAGACGTCTTTTAACACCCTTTCCCGCCTGGAAAAATTGTTCACATACAAAACCAGATTGTCAAATGGTTCACAGAAAACTCGCTCCTTGATTCCAATGTCAGCCTTTGACTCTGCGATCTTAAAAATGAGATCCTTAAAGGCCCTGTTACCCCACGGCGCCGCAAAAACGCTGATGGCGAGTCCAATAAAAAAAACCAGGAGAGAAAACGCTACCACCGGTGGCAGCATCTGATAAAGGCTGATTCCGGATGACTTCAGGGCAATAATCTCGCTGTCAACGGAGAGACGTAAGAAGGCTACCACCACGGACATGAGGATCACCGCCGGGAGGGCAAATGTCAGGATGTCGGGTAACAGGTAGACGACCATACCTATCACCTGTGTAACATGCACTCCCCGAGTTACGATTAATTCAGTTATGGAAAGCATCCGCGCCGCCACCATGATGAAGATAAAAACGAACAGGCTCGCCAAGAATGTGGGCCATATTTCGTTTATGATATATCTGTAGAGAGTCATTCGACCTTACTGACTATCGATCGCCGGTGAAGACCGGCAGCGTAGGCCACACCGCCTATGAGACTCATGGCTATCTGCACGGAAAAGAAGAGAAGCCCGAGGCCTAATGCAGGTTCTGCGCCTACCCCTTTGAGGCCAAAGAAATAGATAAAGGCCCCTTCTCTGAACCCAATCCCATTAAAGCTGATAGGAATGAGTGTTATGAGGATCACTAAGGGAAGGCTGACAAAGTAAAAGGGGAGAGGAAGCTTGATACCTATGCCGGTCCCTAACAGGGCTACTGCACCTATCCCCAAGGCCTGAAGACAGAACGAAAGCCCCAGCACAGAGAGGAGTCTCCGAGGCCTTTTCCAAAGGATAAGCAGGCCTGCAAGATGCCGGGAAACGCCAGGCAGGATACCCTTGATTGCCCTCTGGAAAATCGGCAGGCCCAAGAGGGCGGCTAAAATAATCAGAGCGCTAATATAGAGAAAATCTGAAAAAGGCTGCGGTATGAGAGCAGGCCATATTTTCACCGCTGCTGCTCCCATAAGCAACATGGTGATAAGTCCGAAGAGACGATCCCCCACAACAGTAAAAGCGGCAAGAAATCTCCTCCCCTCTTCACGTGAGAGAAAGTGTACCTTAAAGAGATCGCCCCCAATACCGGTGGGGAGGAATAGATTGAAAAACATCCCTACGAAATAAAATCCCAAGTACGTCGGCCATCTCCCTGGGAACGAGAAGGTGTTTGACAATATCCACCATCGAATACTGCTCAGGACTTGAGCCACAAGGCTCATTAAACTGGCTATGACCCAGATAGATATCTCGAGCTCTTCAAAATAGACTAATACACCCTTCAGATCGAACCGGGAAAAGAGCCAGATGAGAAGTCCTGCGCTGATACCGATTCTGATCAGGTTCCCTGCCTTGCGGCGTATATCCTTCCTCACTCCAGGACCTCGCGCACTGCATAGATCCGCTTCCCGGAAGATTCATAATAGGTGCGGATTATTAATTCGGCACAAAGACCTATCGCAACCAATACGATTCCCGTTATTATCAATAAGGCGCCGAAAAGGAGTAGGGGTCTGCCGCCGATGTCCTCCCCATGCCACAGCTTCAACCATGTCAGATACAGCTCGATAACAAACCCCGCGACAAGAAGAAGGCCGCCGCTAAGACCGAAGAGCTGGAGAGGTCTGGTAGCAAATTTCTGGAAAAAGAGCATGAGGATCAGGTCCAGGAGGACTCTATAGGTGCGGTCGATCCCATACTTGCTCTTACCCCTGCTGCGTGGATGATGCGACACCACCACCTCTCCGATCCGTGCCCCGTAAAAGCATGCCAGGACAGGGATAAAGCGGTGCAACTCTCCGTAAAGGAGGAGATTCTTGGCTAAATCGTTAGTGTAGGCCTTGAGGGAGCATCCGTAGTCGTGGAGCCTCACTCCTGTGGCAACCCCTATAAGTCTGTTGGCGATCTTCGAGGGAAGACGTCTTGAAATGAAGGGGTCCTGACGGTCTTTGCGCCATCCATTTACAAGATCATATCCTTCCTCTAATCTTGAAATCAGTAGAGGAATATTGCGGGGGTCATTTTGAAGGTCCCCATCCATGGTGACAACGATGTGCCCCCGCGCATGATCAAACCCGGCGGTCATGGCAGCGCTCTGGCCAAAATTTCGGCGCAGAAAAATGACACGCAATTCGAGGGTATTACTTTTAATGGTGCGGAGCAGCTTATGGCTGTCGTCGGTGCTTCCGTCATCTATAAGTATTAGCTCGAAGAGTCGTCCGCTGGCACGCATGACTTCAAGGGTATCTTCAACAAGGGTCTGGAGATTCGGAGCCTCGTTATAAACAGGGACAATGATAGAAATTTCAGGGGATGCGGTTGAACTCATAATTTTTAAGCTTATACCATAGGTCCGAAAAAGTAAACTCCCGCCCGTTTGCCACTCGATTTTCGGCGGTGCTATGGCCATAGCCGTCAGTCTAAGCGGAGGTTTCTTATAAATAGTGTGTTATCTTGGTTGCATTGGTCCCCTGTTGATATCAAAAATTTCAAATAACAAGCACCAAATTTCAAATAAATCTCAAATTCCAATATCCAATAACCAAAACGACAAAAGAACTGGTGCTTTTTAGCAATTAGTTGTCCCAATCGAATCTAACGAGAATTCCAAATAGGTTGGGATTTTGAATTTCGGTAATTGATATTTGTTTGTTATTTCTTCTATTGGAATTTGGAATTTGCCGTGTAAAAGATCCAAAATACCGGCAATGTTAGCTTAGCCTGAAAGCTATGGTGCTATGGCCTGTCACTGAGCTTTCGCGAGAACCGGCTCCCCAAGGCGATACATGAGACCAAGACCATAAATGGATCAACAAGGTAGTCCCACAGATTTGTGGATTCTAACAGATGCAGGTTGTGGGCTAATATAACGGCCATCAGAACGACTGCAAACCGGTTTTTCATGATCAGCAGCAAAATCGTGACACCACACACCACCACAAACAGCCAGGAAAAGCCCCATCCAGCCTGGTATGGATCAAACCTGCCCAGGCCCAACGCCATCGGATAGAGTATCACGCCCGCAGTTAAAGAGAATCCCCAGCATGTCAAAAGGGCTTTCTTGTCTAACAGTTTGACGCCAAAGGAGCTTTCAAGGACTCTACAAAACAGTATCGCCGTCAGGGAGATACTGAAATTTGCATTGAAGCTTATCATCCAGCGGGCCAATGGCAATCCTCCCACCGGAGTAACCGCTATAAATACGGAGCTTAGCACGAAGATCAGGGTCAGACGCCAGCCACGCAGGTCTCTGCCAAACAGGCCGGCTCCTCCCTGCAATAGTACCATAATAAGAAAAAATGGGAAAACAAATGAGAAACCCAAGGGCATCATTTTGCAATCCTTTTTATTTGTGCGTTGATCCAGGCCTCATTAAACACCACGTGCTTAATCCTTTTCCTGTGCCACGTATAAACGAGATGAATCAGTCCGTCCTGGCTGCGTATCATGTACGGGTATGAATATTTTTTCCCCGGCGTACTCTCGAGAGTTGCAATTCGGACCCAGTTAGCGCCCCGATCACTGGAGACCGCGAGTCGCAAGTTTTCCCGATTTTGTCTGCTGTCGTTGAAGGCCAGGAGGATGCTGTGATCATAGAGGAGAATGGCCTCTACTGCGGAGTCAGGATTTGGCAGGTTGAGTGTCTGTGGTTCAGACCAGCTTATCCCGGCATCCTTGGTAACAGACACTCCAACAGCTTTCTCATCTGATCGGCACCTGTAAAAGGAGGTCGCAAGGGAGGAGCCGTAGGCCACGACGGATGGCTGGATAAAAGATTGCCCACCCGTCATCCTGCTCTTTCGAAAGGTGCTTCTACACCCCTCACTCCCGGGTTGAAGCCAGAGGATCTCCGGAAAATTCCCCAAACATTCATGGTAGATTGGCAGGGCAAAGCCGCCGCTACTCAGAGGCAGGGGTTTGTTTCGGACTAATTCACTGATATTAAGAAAAGGGCTGAGGGTAAGCCTCCGGCTATTATTCCAGGTAGCCCCGGCGTCAGATGATGCTTTGATGTTGAGAGAACTGCCAGACCACCCACCAGCGCTAATAGTGACGTAAACCAGATAGAGGTGACTTCCAGACCCGGCAAAGATGATAGGGTTGCCCACTTTTTTTATATACCTGTACAGCTCTCTTGACGCAGATATCCTATCCACTACCCTTTTCGGTTTGGACCAGCGGGTGAGGTGTCCGGGGTCTCTTCTGGCAAGAAAGATGTCGACATCTTTGGCCCCTTCCCTTGTCCCGCCATACCAGGCGGCGATTAAACTCTTGTCAGGAAGTTCGCAAATAGATCCCACATGGACCATCCCTTTTCCAGAATCGGGGTTTATGAACTCCTCAACCATAAACGGCTTGCCGCCAATCAAAGGCGTGGACAGGGGGGCATAGGGGGTAAATGTCGCAGGTTTCCGTCCAAGCGTGGAAAGCCAGCCCAACATTGGCCACGCGTAAAGGAGGAGCGTTGCAAGGGTAAGGATTATGACGAGGCGTCTGTTCATCAGTATCCGAAACTGGTGCAATTAGGTAAACCCTGATTTGGAGGTACGAAACAGTAGCATCATGGTCGAAGTCAAAACTAACAGCAAGCATACCACAAAGCATAGATGCTGTCAACATAAAATATGCAATATCTACTTGTTTTCATTGGCGAATTATCCATCAACCGGAAATGCGTTCCTCGTTTATTGCCTGAATCGGTTATATGGTGAAAGGCGTCCGGGCAAAAGGTTTCCCTAATTTTCACCCAAATATTTGACCTTCGGCCCATGATTTTCTATACTCTCCGTCAGTATAAGGGAGATGTGATTATTCAAAAGGAGATAAACCTATGCGAAAGAGAGTCGTCATCACAGGCCTGGGACCGCTTACTCCCATAGGAATTGGCAAGGAAGCATTCTGGGAATCCCTGATAGCGGGCAAGTCCGGTGCAAAGAAGATTCAGTTTGAGGGGTGCGACATGGATCAATTTAACTCCCAGGTCGCCTGTACTATTGATTCTTTTTTGTTGACCGATTTTTTACGAAAAAGGAAGGATTTCAGATACCTTGGGAGGACTTCCGCCTTTGCCATGGCCGCAACGAAACTGGCCCTGGAGGATGCAGGTCTGGAGCTGGATTACCTTGAAGGGGAAAAAGGTCAAGGGGCCTATACCGTAAAGCATATTCATCCAGGCAAGATTGGGGTCATCCTTGGCGTAGGTGCCCAAAACATGGATCTCTGCGAAAAATGGTTCAGGCAATTTCTCAAACACAAAGGCCCAAAACGGGTTTCACCCTTTGGTTTACCCCATGTGCAGATATGTTCCGTACCGGTGAACGTTACCATGGCATTCGGGATCAAAGGGATTGCCTGCAGCGTCTCCACTGCCTGTGCATCCTCCAATCATGCTATGATTGAGGCGTATAAGCAGATCCTTTCAGGTGAAGAGGAAATTATGGTCACGGGAGGAGCAGATGCCTGCATTACGCCCTTTGTATTTGGCGGCTTTGTATCCATGAACGCCATGAGCAGACAAAATGATGCGCCCGAGAAAGCCTCGCGACCATTTGACAGAGAGAGGGATGGCTTTGTTATGGGGGAGGGTTCAGGAATCGTTGTTTTGGAAGAGTTGGATCATGCCAGAAACCGCGGTGCACATATCTACTGCGAACTATCAGGCTATGGGGCCACGTCGGACGCTTACCACATTGCCGCGCCAGACCCTGATGG
>CAZFSF010000031.1:0-25145 GCA_964522045.1 uncultured Desulfobacteraceae bacterium | reverse complement strand
ATCCCCTTTGCTGACGCCCAGGGCCTGGAGGGCATTTGCCAGACGGTTAATCTCCCTATTCAATTCCAGATGCGTGAGACGTTTGTCCTCAAAAACAAGGGCCAGATGGTTGGGGCGGTATCGGGCATGCCGGGAGAAGAGTGTGCCAAGATTCATTAGAGCCTCCATTTATCTATTATGTGAACGTCCTCCAAAATAAGATTTTCTACATGCTTAGCGTTTATGGATAAAATTGCCTGTCGCTCTTATTTTGGGTATAATTAATCGGAGTAAAACTCCGACTTTGCCGGAGGTCACTGAATAAGAATTATCCCGCCATCGAACAGTAGGTATCAGACAAGCAGCTATCCTTCAAAGCTGAAGGATGCGAGGATGTTACGCGCCACACCACTAGCGGAGCCTTGCGCTCAAAGCTTGACGATGAATTTGTTGAACATGGCTTGGCACTCAGTATATGCGAGGCAGTCAACAAAATTCAGTGGGCCTTGTTATTTTTATTTCTTTTTGAATATATATCTTCGACAATCTCGAGATTGGTTTTCCCTGAAGTATTGATCCCTAATTCCTTTACTTCGTCATCCATAAATAACATGGTCTCCGATATCAAAGGATAAGCGGTTTCAAAGGACTGAAAATACTCCGCCCTTGTCTTTTCTTCCTGAAAGGATTGCTGAGCTTCTCGGATAATTTTTACTGTATCACGAATAAAGTAGTCCTTAAAAAAATTTCTCCTTGCCTTATCCATAATATTTTATTCCACTTATTCTGTAAGGTTCAGTGATTCTCATAGCAGATGCAATGCAAAATGTTGTCTTCCATAAACTCCATCTCCTTCGCCTTCCACCAGTCGGGGTTTATTCGCCGAGTAGTTATATCTTCGTGCCGCTTCCAGATTCCCATGATGTCACTTTCTTCCTGGTTTAAACGATTGCACACGCTTTGAATGTAAAGGTTAAGATTTTTATCTTCCCTGTATGGGTTGCTATCTTCTTTTTCAAGGCCAAGGCCACAGACCAATCGAAATTGCTTCAAATCAGGATTCTTTCTTTTCGCCACACGATTTTCCTCATCGATGTAAAAACTAAATCCTTTTTCCCTGGATAAAAAAACCGCAAGGGGGGAAACCTTGAACGTGTAACAGAATCCAGAGATAATCTTGTCAAACAAAAAGGAGGAAAGCCTCCATCCGAAAACACTTCGGTCCTGCTCCCCAGGGGTAACGGCCTCATAATTATCTTGATCAGGTGTTTTCAGGTAAAGACCATCCACTCTGAAGTCTTCCCATCTTTCAGGGGCAAAACACTCCAATTCTAAAAAATCCCGAGCGATATTTGTCCGGACATCGATATGCCCTACAATAAAATAACTCTCGTGAATCTGGTCTTTCCCCTTAAGAGTTGGAGTACCTGTATGATCAAAAAGGGGGCCAAGCCGAATCAATTTTTCAAAATATGAATAAGTTTCGAAATTATCTTCGTCTTCCGAAGGGTAGTAACGTATGGCAAAGCGGCCTTTGATGACTGGCATTTTAGAGGTGCAAACTTCCAGCTGCTGATCCTTTGGGTACAAGAGGCTTCCTTCGATCAGCTCCAGCTGGAAACAGCCGTTTTTCCCCTCGACCCAAAGGTACCAGACGGGCATATCCTCTTCGCTGCCGAAAGCGCTAATTTGCGAAAAACCAAAATACTTCCTTGCTCCTTCATCCTGAAAGAGGTGGTAAAACATTGAGGAAAATGCGCTTTCAATAATTACCACGGGATCGATGTTCGATTTTATCTCCATGAAGAGCCTCTCTGAGAGCATTTAAAAGAACTCTCCCTGACCCATTTCCCCCTTATTTTTTTAAGAGCTTGTAACCTGGCCATCCATCCATGAAACTATCCTGTATCATAAGCAGATTGACGATCAACAGAAGGAATGCAGTGGCGTTCTCTGTGGGGTGAGATACACCGCTCGCTACGCCGAGCAGCGTTGGCGCCCATGCATAGTAGGCCATCGCAAATAGAAGCCCCACGACTATCGCGATAATGGTCTTTATAATTCCCCTGAGAACCAGGTTCATCCTGGAAAATGCCTGAGAGAAGTAGAAATTCAACATAATCCCGACCGTAAGGATGAAAACCGCCATTGTTACGGAGTGGCTGTAGCGCCAACCAAAGTTTGCCTCATTTTGGCCACCTATATAGGCCTCATCCCACCAGTACTCCATGATGTAGAGCTCGAGTTTAAACAATAGGATACCGAGAATAAGACTGCCTATGAACAGGATAATAAATTTCCAAGGTTGTTTTTTTACGAGATTCCAAGGCCTCCCCTCCCACAGGTGAACAGTATAAAAGATAACAACCACAGTGAGGAAAATCCATCCCATGCTGTATTCAGCGCTGTTTGTCTGTGCCATACTCTCCCACCAGGGCGGTACAGCCGTATATATCTGAGCAGGATAGAACATCGAACCGAGATGGGGATGGAAAAAAACAAAGTAAAGAGGGATACTGATAACTGCCATTAGTGACCAAGTGGCCACACCCTGTTTCGGCTGCTTAAGCTCACGAAAGACATCTTTTCCCCCTCCTATTGCAAAGAGGATTGTTATCCAAAAAAAAGACACTGACAGGGAAATATAGGCCCAAGAAGTTGTCTCCCTTGCGGTTAAGACGTCCGTTCCCATTTTCCCAAATTTATGGAGGCTATGCCAGTTAAAATAGGTAATTCCATACCTTCCAATAACCAAGAAAAAGATCACAAATATAAATACCGCATAAAATGCGAGTGTAATGGCAGTCAGCAGCCCTCCCTTTGCTAAGGGGTGTGCATTGTTTAGGAAATCTCGTTTCAACGGCCAGAAGTCGAACAACTCTGTTTGCCAAACGATGATCAAGAGTACCCAGATCACAAGGGAAAAGCCTAAAAGGGGAGTATAGAGCTTAATGGGTCCTTTATCCGAAAAGAAAAGCCACCATATAGCAAATGTTGCCGCCATCACGACAATCAAATTCACAAGGCCAGAGATTCCTACTGACCACTTGGGTACGAGCTCTCTGGTGGCGATCCAATTTTCACTCGATTTTGCTTCGCTCATATATTCCCACTCCTTTCTTTAAGATATAGTAAATTAGAAAATTGATGCGCCCTTCATCATACTATTTACGAAAGGGGGTCTTATCGTCAACCTTGCTGATCCTCGTGATATGACCCCCCCCTTTTTTTTATTATGCAAACTCTAATGTCGTAGAGAGGATAATTCTTAACCGAAGGATATATCATCGCCATTTCCAATATAGGCATTGGAGTTATGGGAATGCACCAAACTTCCCTGTTTTTTATATGTGAGGTTTTTGGTCGTACCTTTCACTATGGGAAGACCCGCCTCCAATGCCTTTTCTGCCCAGACCCATCCTGTGCAGTGGTTACACCCGATCTTGCTCATGTTGTAATTCTTCATCCCTGTGATGATATCATCGAATTTTGGGTCCCAATTCTCGAAGACCGAAATGTGCAAGCCTCCGTAACACCCGTAATTGTTTTTCCCATCCTTGAAGTTCCGGCGGGCATAATTAACCAGGGTCAAAATCCCCGGATGGCAACATCCGGTCACGGTCACATAACCTTTGTCCTTGAGTTTGAAGTACATGACGTTCTCGCCCCTCTGCTGTAAGGTGCCGGGGCAATCAAAGAAGACGACTGCCGCCCCGTCCTGGAGCTTATAGATTTTGTCTTGTTCAGTTACGATCAGTTCACCTGTGTGAGGAACGGTATTTTTGCACTGAGGTAACTTATATTCTGCCCCTTTCAGCAACTGAAAGCTCTTTTTCATTGCAGTCGGGGGAAAATAAATCTTGATATCGGGTTGATGTTTGAGGGTACTCTCAATTCCCCAAAGATGGTCAATGTGATCGTGTGTAATAACTAGCGTGTTGATTTCTTTGTTTTTAAGCATCTGATCGATCCCGTCTTTGGCAAAAACATAATCCATCCACTCGGTGCTCCATCCGCTATCCAAGAGATACTTTGTTTTAGTGCCGTCAAGAGCCTCTGCCTCGATTAAAGCAGCATACCCCCCCAAATTGTCCTGGGTGTAAGGAATGTCGTACTGGTTAGTATTGATGCCACCTGCCGCCTTGATATCTTTGCCCAAAGTGGCATTATCAAACCAGCTGGTCTCGGAAATACAGTGGACCTTTATGCTCTTGAGTTCACCGAAGTCTTCTTTTTTTCTTTTGGCATAGGCTTTTGACAAAGATCCTACGCCTCCGCTTAACGCTACCCCTGCTGATGTAGCTGCAATGCCTTTCAAAAAATCCCTTCGTTTCATTTGAATACCTCCCTATTTAGATTTAGCCTGACCTTTCTTCCGAGTAGATTTTATATACAAGAAATAAGATCTTTCTGGAAAATAAGTCATCAAAGATTTAAAGTTATGGAACCAGAAAATAAGCTAACCTGAGTGGGCGGGTTAAGCCATTTACTGTCTTGGGGGTCCAAATTCGCTTTTGACGCCTTTGCGGAGATCAAAGAGAAAATCCGTGAGCATCTCCGTTTGTCCTTCTGTTAAATCAAGTCCATATTTATGCATGATGTTGACCACGACATACCATTCATCCCTGGTTTTCCCTGGCCTTTCAGGATCTGCTATAGATTCATGACAACCCAGACATTTATTCTCATACAGTAAGTATGTACTTTTGAGCCGCATCTTCTTTTGAAAACCTTTGGAAGATTCTTTTTGCATAGCGAAAACGTAAATTCCACTTAGCAAGAATGCGCTAAGAATCAGCCCCAAAAAAGTCTTCATTAAACGTCCTGATTTCCCCATTAAAAATGCCCCCTTTCCTAATTGTTTATTGCTATTTTAACGCAGGTTCCCGTACGCCTCTTTCTAAGTCACGGTCTTTTCAATCCCCCTAGATATAAAGCGGGAAAAGCAAACAATGAATAGTAAGCAGATAAAATCTTAAGCCACTTATAATCAAACACAGATGGGGATTTAAAGTTCATACCTCGCGGTCTTCCAGTCGCACTCTTATATCCACTAATGCATTTGCCAGACGGTTAATCTCCCTATTCAATTCCAGATACGTGAGACGTTTGTCCTCAAAAACAAGGGCCAGATGGTTGGGGCGGTATCGGGCATGCCGGGAGAAGAGCGTGCCAAGATTCATTAGAGCCTCCTTTTTCCACTAGCAATAAGATCAAACGCAATTATCCATCCGAAGTACGAAATGAAGTGACAGAAACCCTGGACCTGGCAGATTGCGCGTTTCATTGAGTGTTGTGCGAATATCGTGCCAGACCATCTCTTTATCCCAAATTTGGTACTTACTTCTTGGTTCTGTTCCCTAAAGAAAGGCTCTTTGATTGACTTTTCAGATACTTATCCTTAGGCAGCAAATTTTTTGTTGCCAAGGAAAACCAAGGGGTGTAGAAAGAGGACAATGTCTCGAAATAGAGACATGTCGCTGTATTGAGAAGGAGGAGTGAAATGACCCGTAAGCGGGACTTCGGTGAGAGCAAGGTTCCTCTGATCCAAAGACCAGACCTGTTTAAGGATCTTGTTGACAATATGCAGATTGGCGTTATCGTCGCTGACCGCAACGGTTACATCATCTATATAAATGAGACCTATGCCAGGTTTCTGAACATGAATCCTGAGGCCTCTATCGGGAAGCACGCCACCGAATTGGGCGTAGACAGCCGTCTGCACATTGTGGCACGGACAGGGAAGGCAGAAGTCAATTACCCGCACCGTTTCAAGGATACCGGTTTTCTTGTGCATCGGGTGCCCATCAAAGAGAACGGAAAGGTCATTGCGGCCCTGGGTCTCGTGCTTTTTGACAGTGCAACTACGGCCAGCCGGCTTGCGGAAAAGGTTTCTTTCTTAGAGTCAAAACTGACCCTTTATGAAAACGAGCTCGTTTCACTTCGTTCAATACGCTACACCATTGATAGTATTGTGGGTGTCAGCAAGGCTATCAATGGACTGAAGGAACAGGCCCTTAAGGCCGCTGCTACCAATCTACCTGTTGTCATTACGGGTGAATCAGGGACCGGGAAGGAGCTCTTTGCCCAGGCCATTCACCACGCAAGTTCCCGGAGGCCTTTTCCCTTCGTAAGGATTAACTGCTCCGCTATTCCCAGAGATCTTATCGAGTCGGAACTTTTTGGTTATGAAAGGGGCGCCTTTACGGGTGCCAAATCTAATGGAAAGCCGGGTAAGTTTGAGCTGGCGCAGCACGGTTCGGTATTCCTCGATGAGGTTGGAGATCTCCCTCTTGAAATGCAGCCCAAACTACTTCGTGTGTTAGAAGAAAAAGAGTTCGAACGGTTGGGTGGGACCTCTTTGATCAGGGCGGATTTCCGCCTACTTGCCGCTACCAATCAAGACCTTGAGGATATGTTGGCTAACGGCCGATTTCGCAAAGATCTCTTTTATCGCTTGAATGTGATCCCTCTACATATACCACCATTGAGAAAACGGAGAGATGATATCATTCCACTGGCAAATCATTTGCTGGAGAAGGTCGTCCAGGATTCGGGCTTGAAAGAAATCAGCATTGATTCCGCAGCCCAAGAGATCTTGAAGAAATATGCCTGGCCCGGAAATGTGCGTGAACTCTCCAATGTGCTTGAAAGGGTTCTATCTTCCCTGGAACGGGATGAGATTTACCTTTGCGATCTTCCTTTTCACCTTTACCGCAACAGGAAGGAGTCTCCTGAATCGGATCGTAGTGCTCTCAAGGCTGTCCAGAGCACGGCAGAGAAAGAGGCCATTCGCCACGCCCTGAGGTCCACCAACTACAATAAGGCCCAGGCAGCCGAATTACTTGGTATTCACCGGTCTGTGCTCTACAAGAAGATGAAGAAGTACAACCTTCCTCTGGTTCGCGATTAGGAGTATCCCTTACATGAATTTGGAGATTGAGGAATTTGGGAATTGCGAATTGTTGTAATGAGTTAGCTCTTAGGGAATCACCCAGATATCGAACTATCCGTCTTTTTGCGAGACCACCATCTTTGGACTATCAAAAACTCCCATTCATCCGGCCTGATAACAGGTTTTTTGTTGATACCGGGGAAACGGCCGAGGAGCGAATAGCTTTTGTCTTAAAGATATTGGAGGGGTTTGGCAATGACCCGGAGAACATATCAGAATTCATTAACAGGGTATATGCGAGCCATAATGTGGCTTTTGCATTTATTTACGGGAGCGCTGTCAATTCAAAATCGGCGCTTTATGAGATAGAAGATATCGATATCCTTGTTGTCACTCAGGGTGATAAAAAATTCGTTTATGAATGGACCGCGCCAAAAGGCACAGAAATACGTTACCTCCGTCTTTCAGAGATAAGAGATTTCCTAAAAGTGGAGAAGAGGTTTTTCACATCTGTATTCACCCAGGAATATAATGCATTAGGAGGTATTCTTGTTAACGGGCTGGTTGTGATCAAGGGTTCAGGAGATCTGGATTCAATGGTATCCGATGTAAGGCGAAATTTTTCCAAGATAGATATCAAGGCTCTTTCACAGATCGTCGAGAACGACTGCAGAAAGAGGATCGAAAAGAAGAATAGATTTGCGAAAACCAAGAGGGGATTTTCGTCCAATGATAAAAGACGATACGCCTTTCGTGGGAGTAAAGAACGTCTCACGCTTGATGAGGCCCGTTCAATGATAGATGAATCGATAAAGGGAAAGAATATTCACCCCGGAAAGGCCCCGGCCATCGCACGAAAGATTCTGAAAAGAATCAAGACGAGAGGAAGGTGTTGATATTTCACAAATCTTCAATCAACAATCGACAATTCCATGCCTTATGCCAGCCAGCGTTTCCTCCTGTGGTAATGCTTCACATCCCGGTAACTCTTCTTTCCCACGGCGGTCAGCCCCAAGTAGAACTCCTTCACATCGGCATTGTCCTTCAGGGTTTCAGCATCACCGTCTAAGACGACGCGCCCATTCTCCATGACGTACCCGTACTCGGCATACTCGAGGGCCATGGCCGCATTCTGTTCAGCTAAGAGCATACCCACATGTTCGTCTTTATTAAGTCGCCGGATGATGCTGAATATCTCTTCCACCAGTAAGGGAGCCAGGCCCATGGAGGGCTCGTCCAAGAGCATGATCTTCGGCTTTGCCATGAGGCCACGTCCGATGGCGCACATCTGCATCTCGCCCCCGGATATATAACCGGTCTTGGCGCCCTTACGTTCCCGAAGACGGGGGAAATATCCGTAGACCTTCTCCAGGGCCGCTTTAGTCCCCTTCGTGTCTCGACCCCTTGTATAGGCGCCTGTGAGAAGATCGTCTTCAACGGTCAGATGCTCAAATGTGTGTCTCCCTTCCATGATCTGGATAAGGCCCATCTTCACCAATTGGGGTGCAAACAGCCTGTCCACCCGCCTCCCATCAAATTCCACAGTCCCTTTGGTCACCTCTCCGCGCTCAGCCTTCACCAGGTTGGAGATGGCCTTCAGGGTGGTGCTCTTCCCTGCCCCATTGGCGCCTAAAAGAGAAGCGATCTGCCCTTCATAGACATCAAGGGAGACCCCCTTAAGGACCAGTATCACATGCTCGTAGATGACCTCGATGTTATTAACCTTGAGTAATGGCGTCTGCTCTGTGGCCATGATATCCTTTCACCCCCGCCTAACCCGGATAAGCTGGAAAAGTTAAAACCAAGCTGATAAGGCTTTTCACAATTTATGAATTCTCAAATATCTTACGTCATTAGCGAGAAGTAGGGGAGCGTTCAGGCTCCCCTACCCACAGATTTAGGGATTGATTCTAATTACAGTCTCTTATCTTGATCTTGTGCTCTTTGGCATATTTGTTGGCAGATTTCTCAACCATCTCCCGGACAAACTTCTTCATCGGTTGTACGACGATTCCTGTCATGACCCATTTCTCACCATTCCACTGCTGGAAGAAGACCGGTCCGCCACCCTCGTGGTCTGCGCAACTGAGCTTGATGGGCTGCATAAACTTTTCTGCGCCGAGCTCTTTGAGTCTTTCCTTGGTGATATTCAGGTTCTCAAAGCCCCAACGCACCTCGTCCCCGTTAAGCACCTTCTTCCCGAACTTCTTCTGGGCTGTCAGCATGGCCTCATGATCGATGATTCCTGCATAAACGCCCCTGTTATAGTAGACCGAACCCACACGGGTAAATGCGATATGCCCTTTCATTACGCCATAGACCTTATCCACGATCTGCTGGATAACGGGGAAATCCCTGCCAACACCATGCCAGTTGGCGCTGTAATAACCCTTGGCTGCAGGACCTGCCGGAAGCACGTCCTCTTCGGATCCGCACCACCAGACACCGAGAATCCTGTTGCTGGGAAAGTGTAGCCTGGCCGCCTCTTTCAGCGGCACCGTACAGGAGACACCCCAGTTTCGGTTGATCACCCAGTCTGCCTTGTATCTTCGGACTATGTCCATCCACTGGGCCTTCTGGTCAATGCCCGGCCAGGGCACAGGAAAGTGCCTCACTGTAAAACCGTACTTCTTGGCCATGGCATCGAGGATCGGTTTGGTCTCCTGGCCGTAGGGAACGTCGATGTGCAGATTGGCGATTTTCAAACCCTTCAGATACTTCCCGATGGTCGCCATATCTTTCCCGTCCCATCCCTGCTTTATGGCGATGAATTTTATTTTGGCAGTATTCTGAGACCAGTAATTGGTGGGGATGGTAAAGACCCAGGGGAAGACCCTCCCATCCGAGGCATCGGCTCGACCATACCCGCTCGAGATAATGCATATGTGATCTTCTGTGCCCTTGGGGATCAGGGCGTAAGTAATACCCGTGCTCAATGGATGAGTAAAGGTCATCTTGTCCTTGAAGCGGTTATAGCACTCAACACCGCGTGACGTGTTATAGGCGGTTTCGCACTCTTCAAATGAATACTTGATGCCGTTGATCCCGCCCTTCATGTTCATCAGTTCCATGTAGTCTTCCATACCGCTGCTGAACCCGCTGCCGCCAGCGGCAAATGGGCCGGTTCGGTAAGCCAAGATACCGACAAACTGGGTTGGCGCTTCCTTTTTTTCCTCGGCAGCCATTGCCGGTCCTGAAAGCAGGACAAAACTCGCTGCAAGAACACTAACAAATAAACCAAAAATCAATTTACGTCCCATGTCCATCTCCTCCTCTTTTTAAAGTTCGTGGTTAAAAAAACTTCCCCAAAAATTAGTTAATCGTTATTAGTTATTGGTTATTCGTTGTTAGTTATTGGTTTTGATCATTACCAATATCTAATATCTAATATGGAAATGGCCAGAGCCTTAACTTATCTTTAATCGTGTGCCACAGCCTGGCCATACCATAGGGTTCAACAATTAGAAAGAGAACGATCAGTCCTCCGAATACGATCGATTCAATATTGGATAGTATATCAGCAGGCACCACCTCCATGAATGTCCCCAACCCATGGTTAATGGCGATCGGGAGCATGACGAAAAAACCTGCTCCAAGAAATGAACCGAGGGCCGTCCCCAATCCCCCGATGATGATCATGCCCAAAAGGGCGAATGAGGTCATGACGTTGAACTCCTCAATGTTCGCGGCCCCTATATAGCAGAAGGTGATCAGTGCGCCGGCAATTCCGGCATAAAAGGTGCTAACGGCAAAGGCGATCAGTTTATCCCGGTAGAGATTCACCCCGATGATCTCGGCCGCATAGTCAACATCCCTGATGGCCATCCAGTTCCTTCCCAACTGACCCCGTACCAGGTTCTTGCCAATGGTCATAAACAGGACCAAAATGCAGAGGACCAGATAATATTTCCTGACCGGTGTGTCTAAAGCAAACCCAAAGATAAACATCTTCGGCGCCTCAATGGTTCCAAAGACACCGCCGCTGATCCAGTGTACATGCACGATAACCCATTCTATGATAAATTGGGAGGCTAAAGTGGAAATGGCTAAATAGAATCCCTTGATCTTGAGGGAAGGGAGCCCGAAAAAAGTCCCTACAATCGAGGCAACCACGCCGCCGCCAATGATACTCGGGATGAGCGGCACGCCGTACCGGCCGTACAGGATAAATGAGCTGTAGGCCCCGACGGCCATAAAGGCGGCGTGCCCGATGGAGATCTGGCCGGCATATCCGGCTAAGACATTAAGTCCGAAGGCGGAAAGCGCGAAACAGTAAAAGGGAACAACGATGTTCATGATCAGGTATTCGCTGGCAAATAAGGGAACAATGACAAAGGCCACAAAAAGCATGACAATGAATCCCCACCGGTCCAAAGGGATGGGGAAGATAGCCATATCCTTGTCATAACTGTCTTTGAAATTACCGCATTCTCTATAGAACATAGGTTAACTCCATCATGTTTCGCTCCCGTATCTATGCGGGGAAGATAGTGTAATATGGTTATTTTTCCTTCTCAACGAATACCTCACAACCCTTAATTCGTGACCTCTGACCTACGACTCCTGCCTTCTGTCTTTTTCTATCTCATCCAACCATCCTATTCATCCAATCATCCCGGCCCCGGACTCCTGACCTCCGACTTCTGTACTTACATCACACCCTTTCTATGATCTCCTTACCGAAAAGGCCGTATGGTTTAAAATAGAGGACAAGGAGGGCCAGGAGATAGGGTAAAAAGGTCTGAATGCCCCCTCCCACATAGGGCCCGATGAAGACCTCCCCCAAGTTTTCGCAGGCACCCACGATGAGCCCCGCGATGATCACGCCGGGGATGCTGTCAATCCCACCGATAATGAGAACGGGAAGAGACTTGTAGGCGATTAAGGCAAGGCTGAACTGGACCCCTAATCGTGTTCCCCAGGCCACACCCGCTACCGTGGCCACGACGCCTGCAATGATCCAGGTCAGGGTCCAGGCCTTGAGGAGGGGTATCCCCACGGAGAGGGCCGCTTCATGGTCATCGGACACGGCCCTGAGCGCCCTTCCGTTCCTCGTCTTCTGGAAAAACCAGACAAGTGCTGCCACCAAAACAGCTGCCACTACTGCAAAAAAGACGTCAAAGGAGCTGATAAATATGCCTGCCACTTCGTAGGATTGATCCGGTATGCCGAGGTTTAGACCTTTGGCCTGCGTGCCGTAGATGGACTGTCCTATCCCCTCCATGAGGTATGCTACGCCAAATGTTGCCATGAAGAGCATGAGCGGGGGACGGTTCACAAGGGGTTTCAGGACAATAAACACAATTGCGTATGCCCAGACGACCATGGCGGCCACGGTGCAGAGGAGGGCAAGCCATAACGGGAGATGCAGATACTGCTCTAAAAAACCGTAAAGGGCAAGGGCCGCAAAAAGGCTCATGGCACCCTGGGCCATGTTGAAGACCTCCGATGCCTTGAAGATCAGGGCAAATCCAAGGGCGACCAGGGAATACATGATACCCACCATAAGCCCGGTAACCAGTACCTCAAAGAAAAAAGCCATCCGTTATCTCCTTAATGTTCAGTTGATAAGTGACTATTCAGATCACTTAAGTCATCCCTCCCGAGGCGGGACGCACTTCTCTTATTCCCCTGCCGTCCCAAGATAGGCCTTAACAACCTCTGGGCTTGCCTTAACCTCATCCGGTGTCCCTTCGGCGATCTTTTTACCAAAGTCGAGAACCACGATCCGGTCACAGATATCCATAACCACCCCCATATCATGCTCGATCAGGGCGATGGTGTAACCCAATTCTTCGTTGGCATCTAAGATGAACCGGGCGATATCCTCCTTCTCTTCCAAGTTCATGCCGGCCATCGGTTCGTCTAAGAGGAGGAGCTTGGGCTCTGCGGCCAGGGCCCTTGCCAATTCCACCCTTTTCCTGAGACCATAAGGGAGCATGCTGGCCGGTGTCCGGCGGATGTTCTCGATCTGGAGGAAGTCGATGATCCTCTCCACGGCCTTTCTGTGCTCGATCTCCTCTTTCCGGCTGAAACCCCAGTAAATCCCCTGAGAAAAAATGTTGGAATGCATTTTCATGGTTCGCCCCACCATGATGTTTCCAAGGGCTGACATCCCCGTAAACAGGGCCAGATTCTGAAAGGTCCTGGCAATTCCCTGCGCCGCAATATGGTTCGGCTTCATATGCCTGGACCGCTTCTTCCCTTCGAAGGTGATACGGCCCTCATCGGGTTTATAAAATCCGTTGAGGATATTCAGCATCGTGGTCTTTCCGGCCCCATTGGGGCCGATGATGGCCAGGATCTCGCCGGGGTAGATCTTTAGGCTGACATTATCCAGGGCCTTCAGGCCGCCAAAAGTGATGCTGATATTCTCAGCGAGAAGTATCGGTTCCCCTTTTTCATTCATGGTCTGTCTTCTCCCTCAAAGTAACCGCCAAAATCTTCCCTTCATCAAAATGTATCGACGTCACTGACCTTAAGGGTGGCCTTCATGGTCTTGGTCTGGCCATCCTCGTAGGTAAATGTCGCTTCCACGTCCACACTATCCTTTGTCGGGTCGTAAAGGGCATCAATGAGGCTGCCATATTTCTCAGCGATAAACCCTCTTCTCACCTTCCGTGTGCGGGTTATCTCTCCGTCATCCGGATTCAACTCCTTATGAAACAGGAGGTACCGCTTGATCTGGGAGTTCTTGAGCCTTTTGTCTTCGCTCAGGCTTTTATTCACCTTAACGATGGCCTCCCGGATAAGCTCATATACCTGGGGTCTTTGAGCGAGATCCGTATAGCTTGTAAAGGCGATGTGCCGCCTCTCAGCCCAGTTTGCCACGGCCCCGTAATCAATATCAATAAAGACACCGACATAATCCTTATTCATTCCATGAGCTACTGCCTCCTTGATATAGGGGCTGAATTTGAGCTTGTTCTCAATATATTTGGGCGCGAACATGGTGCCGTCATTCAATTTGTTCACATCCTTGGCGCGATCGATGATCTTGAGATGGCCCTGCTCGGTCATATAGCCCGCATCGCCCGAATGGAGCCACCCGTCCTCAAGGGTTTCGGCCGTTGCCTCGGGATTCTTGTAATAGCCCAGAAAATTGCCAGGACTCTTATACAGGACCTCCCCATTGTCAGCTATCTTTACCTTCACGCCGGGGGCCGGAGGGCCCACGCTCTCGGAGTCAATCTCCCCGTCTTTCTGCATGGATACGTAGGCGCAGCTCTCGGTCATGCCATAAAGCTGCTTCAGATTAACCCCTAAAGACCGGTAGAACTCAAATATCTCCGGGCCGATCGCCTCACCGGCTGTGTAGGCCACCTTGATTTTGCTCATCCCCAGGTTGTCCACCAATGGACCGTAAATGAGAAACCAGCCCAATTGATAAAGGATATTATCACCCACCGGGACCTGCTCATTGGCGATCCTCTTTTTCTCAACCCTGTTGGCCACTTTCATGAAGTAGTCAAATCCCTTTCGTTTAATCCAGGCCGAATCCTCTATCTTAATCATGATCTGGGTCAGGATATTCTCCCAGATACGGGGGGGAGCAAAGATATGGGTGGGTCCGATCTCCTTCTGGTCTTGCACCACCGTGGTGGTGCTCTCCGGGCAGTTGACGGTAAATCCGGAACAGAGGGCCTGGCCATAGGAGAAGATATGATCCCCGATCCAGGCCATGGGGAGATAGGCCATGACATCTTCCGTCTCATCCAGATTGTCCCACTCAAGAAATCCGCGGGAACAATCGGCAATCATACGGTGTGTTATCATAACTCCTTTGGGATTGCCGGTGGTCCCTGACGTGTAACCGATGATGGACATATCGTCGGGCTTTATCTGATTTACCGAATCCATGAAATAGTCGGGGTTTTCTTTGCCAAACCTGCGGCCCATCTCCTGGACATCCGTAAAGGAGATGAGCCAGTCTTTCTTGAGGTTCTGAAGACCTCTGGGGTCGTCATAGATGATATATTCAAGCCTGGGGATTTCATCTTTCAGATGCATGAGCTTGTCAGTCTGTTCCTGGTCCTCTGCTAAGGCAAACCTGCACTCTGAATGATTTACAATATAGTGAAGTTCATCGTGTATGGCATCCTGGTAGAGGGGAACGGGAACACCGCCTAAAGACTGGCATCCGGCTAAACCCCAGTAAAGCTGGGGCCTGTTGTCCCCGATAATGGCCATTTTGTCTTCCCTCTTGAAGCCCAAAGAGGCCAACCCAAGGGCGAAATCCTTTACCTGTTCGAGGTAGTCCTGCCATGAGTAGGACTGCCATATGCCGTAGTCCTTTTCACGCATAGCGGCCTTGGTGGGAGGGAATTTTTTTGCGTTATCAATCAGGATATGGGGGAAAGTCATTGGAAGATCAGTCATCTCTTCAAACCTCCAAAAGATTGGCGATTGTCAATTGCTGGTTGTTGATTTGCCTCCAATTGAAAATCGTCAATGTTCAATTCTTCATGATACCCCGGCCGATGATCTCCAGGGCCAGTATCAACGTAGGTTCCAGCAGGTCCTTACCCTCATCAAGACCCTTTTTGGTATCTTCATTGAGCACCAGTCCGGCAAAGACGCTCCACACAATCTCGGCAAAGGCGACAGGCTGGCAATCCAGAAAAACGCCATCCCGGACCCCTTTTTCAAAAAGATCGGCAATAGCCCTAATGTACTGCTTCGTACAGTCTCGGATCTGGGATGACAGCTCAGGAGAAAGGTTTCTGAGTCTTCCCTTGGATTGGAACCTAAGCACGTTTACAACATTCAAAGGGTCGGTCAGGTAGGCATCGTATAGCGCCTTTTCCAACCCCATTATACTCTTCTCAGGGCTGAGATTTTTTCGATCGCGAACGTCCTCCATCCTGGTGATGAGATCCTGTAGCATTCTGAGATTAAGGGAGGCGAACATCTCATCTTTATTTTTGAAATAGAGATACAAGGTGGCAGGACTGAACTCGGCTTCCTCAGCAATATTCTCCATGGTTGCCCCGCCGAAACCCTTGGATGCAAACACCTTTTTTGCAGCATCCATTATCTGCTGGCGGCGCATCTGTTTCTCTCGCTCTTTTCTCTCTTCAATCCCCATAGTTTCTGAATATTATTTAGTGAATAAATGATATTTATCTTTTTGAGGTCAGTTTATACGCTGAACCATATTTACATGTCAACAAAAAAATAAAAAAATTTGAACTAAGGGGTTTCGGTCCTCCGTCCTGAGAGTCTATCAGCAGGCTTGACAAATGAAGAGGGCACTCGTACATTGAGCCAAAATCGATTTAGACGGAAATTTTGGCAGACAAAAATTTCCGAAAGGAAAAAACAATGACCAAAAGAATTCTGAGCATCTCTCTGAGCTTCATCTTGCCACTGATTGCCCTTACCTCCCTAAGCCAGCCACTTCCCGAGAAAAGAGGTGAGACTCCAGTTATCTATTTCGACAAGATAAGCTACACCTTTCCGCCTCTCTTTCAGGGAGAGAAATTATCCCATGCCTTCACTGTATTCAACCGGGGAGCGGCTGATCTTGACTTGAAAAAGGTAACCCATTCGTGAGGGTGTTTTGTGACCCGTTATGACAGGGTCATCCCTCCCGGCGGGAAGGGAAAAGTCACCATAAAAATAGATAGCAGCAGGATAAGAGGAAGGTTTGAAAAAAAGGCCATTGTCTGGTCTAATGATCCGGATAGAATGAGCGTGGCCCTCTACCTGAAGGGGGAAGTAAAAGCCCACATCTCTCTTGAACCCGGAGGGTATATCTCTTTGGTGGGTGTCAAAGGAAAGACCCCCACGGGGCATGTTGAGATCATAAATAACCACGAAACCCCCGTGAAGATCACCAACGTGGATAACGACCTGCCGGGTAGGGTCAAATGGCGCATCAAGGAAATCAGACCAGGATTTGACTACAGACTGGAGGTCGAGGACATCGCCAAAAAAGGGGGGAACTATACCGCCCATCTGACCATCAGGACTGACAATCCTGAGAAACCGGAATTGACACTCATCGTCAGAGGTGAAATCAGGGAAAAGTGAAGGGAAGCTGAGACATGGATTTTGATTTGACAGAAGAGCATATGATGATCCGGGACATGTGTCGGGATTTCACCACGGAGGTGATTGCCCCGAGGGCGGAAGAGATCGAACGTACCGGAGAATACCCCTACGATATAATGGCCCAAATGGCGGAACTCGGTATGATGGGTATCCCAATATCCGATGAATACGGCGGCAGCGGGGGTGATTGGGTGGGGATGCACCTCTGCATCGAGGAGATATCCCGCGGTGACCCCACATTTGGGGCACTCTTGGATGTAACCACCAGTGTTGTTGCGCAGGAGTTAGATGTCTTTGGAACCGAGGACCAGAAGAGAAAGTGGCTGACACCTATTGCGAGGGGCAAAGAAATCGGGGCCTTCGGTCTGACAGAACCGGACGCGGGATCCGACGCCCAATCAATCCGAACCAGGGCACTTTTGCAGGGCGGCGAGTGGGTTATCAACGGCACCAAACAGTTCATCACCAATATCGGTCTCGATAATGCCAGCCTGATCATCATTGCAGCAGTGACGAAGAAGGCGGTTCAGGGTCCTGGACGTATCTCCACCTTTATCGTACCAAAAAACGCTCCAGGATTTGTCTTGGGGAAGAGATACGAAAAGATCGGATGGCATGGTTCAGCCACCCACGAAGTAATATTCGAGGACTGCCCCGTTCCCGAGGATAATCTTCTGGGGGATCCGGTTAAAGGGTTTTCCCAGCACCTGGCCGTTCTTCAGACCGGCCGAATAAGTATTGCAGCAATAGCTGTGGGATCTGCGCAGGCCTGTTTGAATGAATCCCTTCGTTATGCCCGGGAGAGGGTACAGTTCGGGAAACCGATCGCCAGCTTCCAGGCCATCCAGTTTAAATTGGCCGACATGGCCGTGGCCATCGAATTGGCCAGGAATCAATACTTGAAGGCCGCATGGCTGAAGGACAGGGGACGAAAACACTCATTCGAGGCCACGACTGCCAAGCTCTTTGCCTCTGAGATGCTGGAAAAAACGGCCTCAGACGCGGTCCAGATACACGGTGGCTACGGGTATATGGCAGAATACCCGGTCTCACGATATTACAGGGGGGCCAAGGTATTGCAGATTGTGGAAGGTACGTCGGAGGTCATGCGGATAATCCTGGCCAGAGAGCTCGGGCTTTAGAAAGCCGAAATACTATCACTGACCAGGTCCCACTGTGACCAGCACATTCTTTCCGGGAACAATAATCTTTTGCGCCGCGTCTTTGATTTCGTCTGCGGTAACCGATTCTATATCCTGGATGAATTTGGGGAGGTTGTTATAGCCCAAACCGTAAAGCTCGTCCAAGGCCATCTGCATGGCCTGGCTCCCATTGGTCTGAAGTCCGATCTTCAGGTTTCCCAACAGATAGCTTTTTGCCCCTTCCAATTCTTTTTTAGTCAGCCCTTTTTCTTTTATTTTGTTCAATTCTTTGAAAATGGCCTCTGTGGCGACAACCGTCTTGTTGGGGTCGCATGCCAAGTAAGCGCCAAAGGCGCCGGTTTCAAGCCCCGGTCTCCTGAAGGCGGTTATGGCATAGGCGAGGCTCTGTTTATCCCTCAGTTGAGTGAACAATCTCCCCCCCTGTCCTGAGAGGGCAGTCTTGACCAGGGCCATAGGTGGGTTGTCCTTGCTTTTCAGGCCTGCTCCGAGAAATCCTATTACCAGGTGGGTCTGAGCGCCCGGACGCTTCAAATGGGCCTCTCTCGACTTCATTAATGGGGGTTCAGGTGCCACGATTGGAAGCTTATGTCCGGTGGGGGGAAAGGACCCGAAGAGCGTTTTGACGTAAGGGATCAATTGATCCTTTTTCAGGTCCCCTACCACTGCCAGGACAAAATTGGATGGGATTGCTATAAACGACTTATACCATTTCTCAAGGTCTGATCTATTAATAGACCGGATGGTCTCGGTGGTTCCTGTACGGGGGTGTCCGTAAGGATAGTTCGGGTAGAGGGTCTTATAAAACAGTTCAAAAAGCTGGGCCGTTGGCCGGTCCTTTTTGGCCTTGATGCCAGCAAGAATGTCCTCTCTAACCTTGTCGATCTCTGCTTGAGGGAAGTCAGGATTAAGCACAACATCAGCTAACAATTCAAACCCGGCATAAAGGTCGGGGCTCAGAAATTTAGCTGAAACTCCGATGCTGTTTCTTCCCGAAAACCCGTTCAGTGAGCCTGCCCACGATTCTACAGTGGAAGCGATCTCTTGAGCGGTCCTCTCCTTTGTCCCCCGTGTCAACATGCTGGCCACAAAGTTGGATATCCCCCACTTACCGGGCTTTTCAAGACGCGTTCCTCCCAAAAAAACACCGACAATGGATACTTCGGGGAGGCGATGATTCTCTTTGATAATCAACCTCATGCCGTTGGGGAGAACAACCATTGCCGTATCCTTTTCTCCTCTAAAACTTTCCGCTCTTTTAGGTGCGCCTGTCTGATCGGTCTGTTTGAATAGAGATGCAATCTCGACCTCATCAAGAGCGATTTCTGTTCCTTCGGGTGCCATAACTCCTATGGAGAGGTTTTCCGGTCTGAAGTAGTCTCTTGCAACACGGGCGATATCATCGGATGTGACCTTTTTCAGATTAGTTAGATAGTGGTCGGCATTATACATATCCCCTGTCATGGTCTGAAAAAACGCCAAGGTCCTTGCCTGCCCTGCCATATCTTCCATATCAAAAACAAAATCGGCCTCAGCAATGGTCTTGGCCCTCGTCAACTCCGACCCGGACACCCTTTCACGGGTTATCGTCGAGATCTCATTCCCAATGGCCTCAAGTGCGGAATCAAGTTTATCAGGGCTGAGGGTCGCGTCCAAGGAAAAGAGTCCGGGGTCTGCAAGGGCATAGGCACCTGCACTGACGTCGTAGACAAGATTGGCGTTCATTTTCAAACGGCTGTACAGCCTTGAGCTTTTGCCATGTGCGAGGATAGTTTCGAAAATATCTAAGGGGTACATATCCTTGTGGGTCACAGAGGGTATGTGCCAGACCATATTAAGGTAGACCTGCTGAACCTGAGCTTTCTTGATGATTTTTCTAAGGGCGGTCTGCGGTGGTTCTTCCGGTCTGAAAGGCGTCTCTCCTCTCCTCTGAGGAAAATCCCTGACAAGGGCCTTGATGGTTTTGAGCGCCTTCTCCGTATCGAAGTCCCCAACCGCTACCAGGACCATGTTTGCAGGGGTGTACCACTTGTCCATGTAACTCAGGATCGCCTCCCGGTCAAAGGATCGAATTGTGTTTTCATATCCGATGATCGGGCGTCTATAAGGGTGCTTCTTGTAGGACAGTTCCATTATTGCCCGGCTCAATTGCCTCTCAGGGATATCTAACGACCGCCGGTATTCCTCTAAAACCACCTCCTTTTCCCGTTCAAGCTCTTCTGGGTCAAAGAGGGAGTGCTGCACAGCATCTAATAAGACATCTAAACCGGTAACAAACTGGGCGCTTGCAATTTCCACGTAGTACACGGTCCTGTCAAATGAGGTATAGGCATTGATGTGGCCCCCGGAGACCTCAATGGTCCTGGCGATTTCCCCGGTTTTTTTAGAGGGAGTACCCTTAAAAATCATATGTTCTATAAGATGTGTGATTCCTGCCTCTTCCTCAGTTTCGTTGGCGCTTCCTGTCTTGACCCATACCTGGATGGCCGCTACAGGTGCGCTGTTGTCTTCTTTGAGTATGACAGTGAATCCGTTATCTAATTTGAATCTTTTTGCCCCCTCAGTCACCGAAGCGGCATTGAGATCGGTCACGAACCCTATGAGGATTAGGACCCAGATCAAAAGGGTGACAGCGCAATATCGTGCTCTCTTACTGTCCTGATTTTTTTTATTAAAGAGTTTCAAGGGATTAGTCCTCCTCCTTTATATAGTCAGATATAGTATGCTTTTTTTTCTTGACATACTATATATTGTATGTAAGATAGAAACTTCATGATGAAGGTTGAAGTATGGTCCTTTATCTCTCTCAGAATTAGGCACAAGCTCTGTAAAAGTGATTCCTGAGCGCGGACTTTGTAGGAGACCTTTGAATGTCCGGCCATACTTAATATGTACCTTATTTTCAGAAAACAGGCAAGGTTAAGGCATCGAGCTCAGACTTTTTTCATACTCATAATCATAATCGTAATCATAATCGCACATCCCTAAAAATTGAATGTAAAAGAGTATGATTAAGATTACGAGTATGATTATGAACTTTTGAACGCACTCTACAGGAGGATTTCCATGGGCCAACAGGGGAAGATCTTAGTTACAGAAGAAGAAGCCTTTGATCTCGGCGCATACAGGTTGGACGACAACCGGTTTTCTGATCTTTTGGTCAGGGAAAACCCTATAAATACAGACCAGGCCATGGATATCAGCAGATTTCTTCACAAAGAAATCGCCAAAATGGAGACCGAGACCATTACCATGTCTGTTATAGAGGCGATGATCGAGGCAAAACTGCTTGAATTCGGGCTTTCCAAGACCTCCACTATCCGGTTGGACAGGTCTATTTTCATAAAAAAAGGTCTGGCGCTTTCCGACAACGCAAGACGGGTACTGGAAAGAAGATATCTCAGGAAAAACGACGACGGGCGAATTACTGAAAGCCCTGAAGAGATGTTCAGCCGGGTAGCCAAGCATATTGCAAAGGCGGAGAAGAGGTATGGAGGAGACGCCCGGGTGAAAGAAATGGAAGAGATCTTTTATCAGATGATGACCGAGTTAAAGTTCCTCCCCAACTCCCCCACATTGATGAACGCCGGACGCAGAATAGGCCAGTTGGCGGCATGCTTTGTGCTCCCGGTTGAAGACAGCATGGAGGGTATTTTCGATGCCCTGAAGAACGCGGCGCTTATCCATAAGTCGGGAGGCGGAACCGGGTTTTCCTTCTCTCGCCTGAGGCCGGCCAAGAGCAGGGTCGGTACAACAGGCGGTATCGCTTCAGGTCCGGTTTCTTTTATGAGAATTTTCAATACTGCCACTGAGCAGGTCAAACAGGGGGGCACACGCAGGGGCGCCAACATGTCTGTGCTGAGGGTTGATCACCCCGATATCAAGGAGTTCATTTACTGTAAGCAGAATAACCGCGAGCTAAATAACTTCAATATCTCGGTCACCGTCACAGACCCCTTCATGGAGAGTGTCAAGAGAAATGCACCCTACGATCTGATAAATCCCAGGGACAATCAAAAGGCTGGAGAGTTAGATGCCGCAGAGGTCTATAATGGACTGGTGAAACAGGCCTGGGAAAACGGGGACCCGGGTATCATATTCTTAGACAGGATCAACAGGGACAATCCAACCCCGGGCTTAGGGGAAATAGAGAGCACTAATCCCTGTGGCGAGCAGCCACTCCTTCCTTTGGAGGCATGCAACCTCGGCTCCATTAATTTGGCCAAGTTTGTAACGGAAACCGATACAGGGCCTGTCATCGATTATGATGGACTGAAGGAGGTAGTCTGGTGGAGTGTCCGTTTTTTAGATGATACCATTGACATGTCTAAATATCCACTGCCTGAAATTGATACTATGGTGAAAGGGAATCGCAAGATTGGGCTCGGGGTCATGGGTTTTGCCGACCTGTTGTACCGGTTGGGGATTCCCTATGATTCGGAAATAGCCCTTGATACAGCAGAGGAAGTAATGGGTTTTATACAGAGGGAATCCCATGAAGCATCCAAAGACCTCGCAGAAGAGAGAGGAGTTTTTGGGAACTTTGATAAAAGCACGTTTAAAGACCGAAAAGGATGTTCTTACAGAAACGCAACCACCACTACCATCGCCCCAACCGGCACACTCAGTATCATAGCAGACTGTTCCAGCGGGATCGAACCCTTATTCGCGCTCAGTTTTGTCAGAAATGTCATGGATAACGACAAACTATTAGAGGTGAATCCATACTTCGAGAAAGTGGCTAAGGAAAAGGGTTTCTACACCCCTGAATTGATGGACGTCATTGCTAAAAAGGGGACTATCAGAGGTATGGAGGAGATACCAGAGAAGGAAAGAGACCTCTTTGTAACTGCCCACGATGTCGTCCCGGAGTGGCATATTCGAATGCAGGCGGCCTTTCAAAAATATACGGACAACGCCGTATCAAAGACGGTAAACCTCCCCCGGGATGCCACGATTGAAGATGTGCGGAAGGTTTATGACCTGGCCTATGAGTTAGGGTGTAAAGGCGTCACCATTTATAGAGACGGGAGCAAGGAAAATCAGGTCCTTTCATTTACCGATAAGGATAAACAGACCGATAGCAGTGGGTTCATGACGGCAGTGAGAGAGCGGCCAGAGACCTTGGAAGGCTTCACGACCAGGATGAAAACCGGTATGGGGGCCTTATACGTCACTGTTACAGAGTATGAGAATCGGCCTTTTGAGGTGTTTGCAACGATCGGTAAATCGGGAAGGTCCACCACCGCAAAGACCGAGGCAATCGGGAGGCTCGTATCCTTGGCCCTCAGATCGGGGGTGAGGGTTGAAAAAATTGTAGAACAGCTAAAGGGGATCGGGGGCGAGCATCCTGTGTTTCAAAAGGACGGATTGGTCCTCTCCATTCCTGATGCCATCAGCAGAGTCCTTGAAAATAGGTATATGCAAAACCAGCCTCTCAAAAAACCCGGCAAATATGAAAACAGCCTCCTTGGAGAAACCTGCCCGGACTGCGGCCAGACCATCAGTTTTGAAGAGGGCTGCATGACCTGTCATTTCTGCGGTTTTACCAAGTGTGGTTAAGGCTCTCTCGCGACCGCACGGTAACCGATATCGGTCCGATAATATACCCTGTTCCACCGTATCCCTTTTGTCAGTTCATAGGCCTTGGCCTTGGCCTCGCCAACTGTCAGCCCTAAGGCGGTTGCACAGAGCACTCTTCCGCCATTGGTGACAACCCGCCCTTTTTCAATCTTAGTTCCGGCGTGAAAGACCTTAATCCCTTCCTGCTCATGCTCAGGCAGACCGGAGATAACATCGCCCTTATCGTAGCTAACCGGATATCCGCCGGCAGCCATTACCACGCCCAGAGCCGCACGATTGTCCCATTCAAGCTCTACCTGGTCTAAACGCCGCTCAAACGCAGCCAAACACATTTCGATCAGATCGGACTTGAGTCTCAGAATGATCGGCTGGGTCTCAGGATCGCCAAAACGACAGTTATACTCTAATACATTGGGTGTGCCGTTCCGCGATATCATCACCCCGGCATAGAGAAACCCGGTGTAGGGATGGCCCTCAGCAGCCATACCTTTAACCGTGGGCTCAATGACCTCTTTCATGATCCGATCATAGATCTCCGGGGTCACCACAGGGGCCGGCGAATAGGCGCCCATGCCCCCCGTGTTTGGGCCTGAATCTCCATTATCACGGGCCTTGTGGTCTTGTGAAGTAGCTAAGGGGAGAATATGCTCTCCATCGACCATGACAATGAAACTGGCCTCTTCACCTTCGAGGCATTCTTCGACAACCACCCTCTGTCCTGCCTCGCCAAAGACCTTTCCGGACAACATACCTTTCGCCGCTTCAATGGCCTCGGTTTCGGACCGGGCAATGATAACACCCTTTCCTGCGGCCAGGCCATCCGCCTTGACAACGATGGGAGCGCCCTGCTCACGTATATATCGAACGGCCGGTTCTAATTCGGTGAAGGTCTCATACTCTCCTGTTGGAATGTTGTAACTGGCCAAGAAGTCCTTGCAAAAGGCCTTGGAGCCTTCTAACTGAGCTGCCCCTTTCGTAGGCCCGAAACATCTCAGACCGGCATGGTCAAACATGTCAGTGATTCCTGCCACCAGAGGCACTTCCGGGCCCACAATGGTAAGATCCACCCCTTCCTTCTTGGCGAAATCAACCAGGGCCTCGATGTCGTCCGCACCGACTCCGATGTTTTCCACCTTTGGTTCTCCGGCAGTCCCGGCATTGCCGGGAGCCACGAATACCTTTGCGACCCGGCTTGATTGGGCGGCCTTCCACGCGAGGGCGTGTTCGCGCCCCCCACTACCAACAATCAGCACTTTCATCTTCATATGTCCTTTCCAGTAAACGCTTTCTATTACATATTTCCATACATCTTAATGTTTATATCACTCTTGTCCAAAAACGGTTTTAGTAAAAACTGATTGAAATTGTCCTCCTGTTGAGGCACCGTAGTCTTAAGAAAAACAATCACGGTAACCCCAAAACAGGAGGACAAGCTAATGGTACGTTGTGCAAGCCTTTTTAGTCAACTACTT
>CAZFSF010000030.1:0-25235 GCA_964522045.1 uncultured Desulfobacteraceae bacterium | reverse complement strand
CAGTTTGCCGGGTTAGAGGGATAGTAACAATTACTTCAGTCCCTTTACCGAGAACGCTCTCCGCACGAATCCTACCCCCCAGCCCCTCAATAATCGTGTAACAGACAGACAGGCCGAGGCCGGTCCCTTTTCCCGGTTCCTTTGTAGTGTAAAAAGGATCAAAAATGTGACCAAGCTCTTCCGAGGAGATTCCGATTCCCGTATCTATAAAGCTAATCATAATAGAGGCATCTTCATTTTCTGTCTCAATGTGCAAGACCTTAGGAGATAAGCCATCAGATAAAATGTCGGTGTCTATCATTGCGTCTGCAGCATTTATAATAATATTTAAGAATACTTGTTTTAACTGGGACATCCCTGCCCAAACAACATCTTTTTCCGCTCTCAAGTCCAGTCGTATCTCAATCCGGTCCATCATTGGTTGGGGTTCGAGCATATTTACTATTTCCATGATAAGCTGGTGAATCCCGGTTTCCGCATGTTCGGCGCTCGAAGGTCTGGAAAAGTCGAGGAGTTCTCTTATAATCTGATTTATACGCGTGACCTCAGATTCAATCCGTTCAACGAAGTCCCTATTTTCCTCGCTTTTCAGATCTCCTTTCTTGAGCAGCTCCAAGTACCCCAAGATTATACTCAGCGGGTTGCCGATCTCGTGGGCCACTCCGGTTGCCAGGAGGCCAGCTGAGGCCATCTTTTCAGACTTGATGATTTCGTCCTGTGCCTTTTTTATCTCTAAATTGGCCTCTTCCAATGATGAGATATTTGCCTTTAACTCCTTCTTGTTCGTCTCAAGCCGTTTGAGCATCATTTTCAATGATCGGAAAAGCTGCCCGATTTCATTTCTGGAGGATTCCCCTTGATCAAATATGGGGGGCCACTCTTCAAATTCGTCAGTAATTGTCAGGAGCCTGTGGATTGGCTTGACCACTGTTCTGGAAAGGAGATAGATCCCGAATAGGACAAGGATAACCGCGTTCAAACAGATATAGATTAGAATTAATTTCTCCGATTTTCTAAGCCCCTGATATAATGGGCTGAGGTCTGCGCAGATAGCGACAGCGCCCATTAGACGCCCTTCAAAAAAAAATGGTGCGGACATCCGGACCATCTCTGGAGCAAGCCAGATCACCCCCCAGATCTTCCCCAAAAACTCAGGGGACGATTTTTGATTTTTTAGGGCTTCTCTCGATCTGACGAGTGCGTCTTCCTCTCGCTTTCCCCATGACCCGAGACCAAAAACCCTGGTACCCGTGCTACTAATCACCAGGACATTTGAATATCCTCCCATTCTGAGAAGTCGAACAATCTTTTTACTAAACCGGGGAACCGACCCAAGTTCATTCAGGGCCTTATGCCTGCTAATTGTTTCATATACTACCCTCTGTCCTATGGTATGGATGAGAATACGACCCATTTCCACTTTTGCGTCAACCAGATCCTTTTCCGCAAATTTAACCATCACAACATTGATGAGGAGCATGGCAGAAAGGATCAAAAAGGTGAGGCATGCCACGATCCCGGTCCTCAGGCTGTAAAAAGGAAATCGCAAGGTTATGCCTCCTCATACCTACATAAACAGACCAAAATACCACTTTGCAAACTCACTGCCAAAAAAGAGGTAAAAAAGGGTACCCAAGGAAAGAAATGGACCAAAGGGTATCCTGACTCGATACCCTTTTCCGGCAAACAGGATAAAAATGGAGCCCATGACTGCGCCTGTCAGAGAAGAAATGAGTACAATAAGGGGTAAGGGCCTCCACCCCATCCATGCGCCAATCATGGCAAGGAGCTTAATGTCTCCTCCCCCCATTCCCTCTCTCCCTGTAATACGTTCATAGATGAAGGCTACGAGAAAAAGAGTTCCCCCTCCTGCCACGGTCCCTATCAATGAGTCGAACCAGAAGACAGTGCCGGGAAGAAATGAAACCCCCCAGCCTGCCACGATGCCGGGCAGCGAAAGGATATCCGGAATGATCTTATGGTCAAGGTCGATAAAACTTATTGTAACAAGGGTCGCTGCAAATAGGAAAGCGAGAATGTATTGATAACTAAATCCATATCTGATAAAAAGGGCCAGGCTCAAGAGACCGGTCAGTCCCTCTACAATCGGATAGCGCCATGAGACAGGGTGATTACAGCGTCTGCATCTCCCGGCTAAAAAAAGATAGCTGAGCAGGGGGATATTGTCATAGAGCTTGATTCGTTCACCACAGTGGGGGCAGGTTGAGGGGGGACTGATGATTGATTTCTTTAGGGGAATACGATAGATACATACGTTCATAAAGCTTCCGAAAGAAAGCCCTAACAGGAAAGAAAAGAGGCCCATGACTAAGTCAAAACCCATTTGACAGGTCTCGGTTGATACGAAAATGGTCAAAATCAAGAATCCAGGGACAAATAAAAAGAGTGTAACACTCTCTGTTAATCCGGAAAACCCGCAACAGCGCCATATCAATCGTGTCAGCCAGGTTTTAGAGCAGGGAGGACTTATTGCCTACCCCACCGATACTTTTTATGGGATTGGATGTGATCTCTTCAATAAGAGGGGGATTCAGCTTATATACAGGCTTAAGAAGCGTCCCCTCAAGAAACCATTTTCCTTTGTCTGTGACAACCTTAAGGAGATAAGCCGATATGCCTTAGTCTCCAATTATGCCTATAAAACTATGAAACGACTCCTTCCAGGGCCCTACACCTTTGTCCTCGAAGGCACTAAACTGGTGCCGAGGATTATGCTGACCAAGCGGAAAACTGTGGGTATCCGCGTTCCGGACAATAAGATCGCCTTAGGTATTGTGCAAACCCTGGGCCGGCCTATCATAAGCACCAGCGCGGGGTTTGATGATCCCTGGAAAATAAAAGAGGTCTATGAATCATATCTCGATATTGTCATTGATGGTGGGATGTTTAATCAAAGTCCTTCAAGTGTAGTGTCGTTAATCGGAGACAGACCGGAAATTATACGAAAAGGGAAAGGAGATGTTAGTAGCTTTCTCTGACATTCAGCCCCGAAACGCCGCTCCACCTGTACTCAATCCTGCCTCTCAAGTTTTGGATCAGTCTGGCAGTAAATTCAGCACCCGTTTCAAGTAGAAAGTCGAGCAAGTCCAGCTTGCTTTTCTTGGGGTAAACCAGGGTCACGTCCCCTTTGATACCGGCCAATTCTTTTGTTATCTCAACTGCATCTTGAAAATTACCCAAAAAGTCAACCAGCCCCAATTCCTTGGCTTGGGCTCCCGAGAAGATACGACCATCGGCGATCGCTTGAACTTTACCTAAAGAAAGGCTTCTCCCGCGGACAATCGCCTCCACGAACTGTTTCTGTATGTCCATTATCATGGCATCAAGAATCTCTCGTTCCCTTTTGGTTAATTTTCTGTCAGGCGACCCGATGTCCTTGAATTCTCCACTCTTCATAATTTCGAGATCAATGCCGATCTTGTTTAACAGCTCCTCCACCCGCACAAATTCCATAATCACCCCGATACTGCCGGTAATTGTGCCGGGATTAGCCACAATCTTGTTCGCGGCTGCCGCAATGTAGTACCCACCCGATGCCGCAACTGTCCCCATTGCGGCGACAACTTTCTTGACAGGGATTGTCTTCTGGATCTCCCGGTAGATCTCCTGTGTCGGCGCTATGGCCCCCCCTGGAGAATTAATCTTCAAGATAATAGCTTTTATGTCTTTATCTTTTCTATATTTAACTAACTGTGATGTGACAGTCTGAGAGGCTGAAATAGTTCCTTCTACGGAGATAATGCCTATCTTTTCAGTGAAAAAAAGATCAGACGAGGGGGAAAGCATATTCAGCGCAATTACCATTGCGCTGCCCAACACAAGGGCTATGACAAGGATAATAACCAAAACTGTTAGTATTGGATGCCGCCTGTTTGACATTTGTCTCTTGTAACGAGGCCCTATTCAGACTTTTCGTCCGATGGCAGTTCCTCCGGAGGGCTGTCGGAATCTTCAATTTCGCTGACCGATGCGGGCTCTGATATCTCCTCTTCCTGAAGCTGCTCTTTCTCGCTTGAGTCAGGAGCCTTGGACTCCGATTGATCTTCAAAATTCATCATTTCTTCTCTCAACAGCTCTCCAAGATTGGAGGTTGCTTCTTGATTACTATTCAAATAACCTCTGAGAATATCCTTTTCACTGGTCTCGTCCAACTTTCGTATGGAAAGGCCAATTTTCTTCTCTTCACGGGAGACATTGATGACCTTGGCTTGGATAACATCGTCAATCTGAAACCTCGATAGAGGATTTCCCTTCTTATCAGAGGATATCTCAGAGACATGAACAAGACCCTCTATGCCCTCTTCGAGTTCAAGGAACAGACCAAAGTCCGTCACGTTGGTTACAGTCCCGGTCACTCTCGTCCCAGGCTTGAATTTCACCGGTATTTCATCCCATGGGTCAGGGGCTAACTGCTTGATACCCAACGAAAAACGTTCGCTGTTCTTATCAATGCTGAGCACCACAGCCCGCACTTCCTGCCCCTTCTCATAGACCTCCGAAGGGTGCCTTATCCTTTTGGTCCAAGAGATATCAGATATGTGCACAAGGCCGTCAATCCCTTCATCAATGCCGATAAAGGCTCCGAAATCAGTAATATTCTTGATCTTCCCTTCTATTGTTGTTCCAACAGGATATTTTTCTTCAATAACATCCCAGGGGTTCGGTGCAACCTGTTTCATACCCAAAGAAATTCGTTTCTTTGAAATATCCATGTTCAAGACTATGGCCTCTACCATGTCACCTATACTCAGAAGTTGTGAAGGGTGCCTGACTTTCCGAGTCCAGGACATTTCAGAAACATGAATCAGTCCTTCCACACCCTGCTCCACTTCAACAAAGGCGCCATAATCTGTCAAGCTGACCACGCGGCCGGTAATCCTTGCGCCAATAGGGTACTCTTTTTCAACCTGGCTCCATGGGTCAGGCACCAACTGTTTAATGCCGAGAGATACCCTTTCTCTCTCCTTATCAAAGCTCAAGACTTTTACTTCAATTTCATCCCCGGCCTTATGCATTTCAGAAGGGTGTCCCACCCTCCCCCAGGACATATCAGTAATATGTACAAGACCGTCTATACCGCCTAAGTCAATGAAGAGGCCATAATCAGTGATATTTTTTACTATCCCACGGAGGACAGCGCCCTCCTCAATAATATCTAAGGTTTTATCCTTCAGGGCCACGCGCTCTGCTTCTAATATCGCCCGGCGGGACAAGACAATATTGCCACGCCTTTTATTATATTTTACTATTTTGAACTCATGCTCCATACCCACCAGGCTATCCATATCCCTAATCGGCCTGAGGTCAACCTGGGAGCCGGGCAGAAAGGCCTGAAGGCCAATATCCACGGAGAGCCCCCCCTTAACTCTCGAAAGAATAGTGCCTTTGACGGTGCCGTCGTTTTCATAGATCTCTCTGATTTTGTCCCAGACCTTTATCTTTGCAGCCTTTTCCTTGGAAAGTCTAATAACCCCCTCGTCATCTTCTCTCCGCTCCAAAAGGACCTCTATCTTGTCGCCCACATTGGCCGCCAAGTTGCCTTCGGCATCAATAAACTCACGAATATTGATCTGGCCTTCTGATTTGTAACCAATATCAACCAAGACATATTCCTTGTCGACTTGAACGATCTCACCAGCAACTACTTCTCCCTCCTTGATACTCTTTAGGCTTTCTTCATATAATCGCATAAAGCTGTCGGAATCCTGAGTATCTTCAATAGATTCTTCCTCTGGCTTGCCCATCAATCCTTCTTCGGATTCCCCTGCCGATTCAATAACACTTTGTGAATCTTCTGCAGTTGAGTCTCTGTCCGAGGCCTCACTATCATTCCCGAGATCTAAAGGTGTAGCTTCGTTCTCATTAGTTACTTCGGTTGTTTCTTGGGTTGCAAAGTTTATTTCCTTTTCCATTAACGTAAATACCCCCTAAGTGTTTTTGCCTATTTTACCTGTCTGCAAATCTTTCAAATTTTTTAATATATCAAGACCAAAATAGAATATCAACTATTATTTGCCAAAAACTGGCAATAACAGTTATGATATTTTATGATTGCTTGAGATGATTAAGCATCACTTCAACAACCTCTTCAATAGTTAAAGTCGTTGAGTCAATTATGAAAGCGTCCTCCGCCGGTTTTAACGGAGACAGAGGTCGCATTCGGTCTTGATCATCCCTCATTTTGAGGTTCGCCTCCACAACGTCTCTGGGCACTGCTTCACCGCGTCCCAAGAGTTCTTCATGCCTCCTGCCCGCCCTTGCCTCACTGGAAGCCGTAAGGTAGAACTTCCAATCAGCTTCCGGGAAGACCACTGTTCCCATATCCCTCCCCTCAGCCACATATCCGGCCCCTTTGGCGATCTTGCGTTGAAGCCTGGTCATCGCCTCCCTGACTTCGGCGACCGCAGATACTTTGGAGGAAAGCATATCCATTTCCGGGCTTCTGATGAGGCCTGAGATATCTTCCTTACCGAGCAGTGGTCTCGGAGGATCTCCGTCCTTTTCAAACCGCAGATTCAAGGAGGCGCACAGTATGCCTAACCCCTTGCCGTCGTGGAAATCCACACCTTTTCTTTCCGCTACAAGAGCAACAGCCCTATACATAGCGCCGGTATCCAGATATGAATAGCCGATTTTCTTGGCCAATATACGACTAATGGTACTCTTCCCGGACCCGGCCGGACCATCAACGGTTATGATGTGGTTCATACTCTATACCTTATTATCCTTTTAAGAGTTTCGATAAACCTTTCGTTCTCTTCGGATAACCCAACGGATATACGGATATAATCAGGAAGGTCATAACTATCCATGGATCGAACGATAACCCCTTGTTTGAGCATCAATTCGTAAATTTTTTTCCCGCCGCCGGGTACTTTTATCAAAAAGAAATTGGTCTGTGTAGGGACATATTGAAGGCCGATTTCATCAAGATTGTAGCATAAATAGTGGAGGCCTTCTCGTACTACCTGAAGAGTTTTATGGACAAATGCAGAATCGTCCAACGCGGCGGTGGCAGCCACCTGGGCCAAGGTGTTCGCATTGAAAGGCTGTCTGACCCGGTTCATATATTCAACTACCATTTCTGATGCAAATCCATAACCGATTCTCAATCCGGCAAGGCCGTACAGCTTTGAAAAGGTCCTCAACACGCACAGAAAAGGGTGTACGTCCATTAGGTCAATGCCATTTGCCGTTTTTTCATCGGTGACAAATTCGCAATAGGCCTCATCTAATACCACGATGATATCTCCCGGAATCTCACGTAAAAATTGGATCATTTCATCCTTTGAAATGGCGCTGCCGGTGGGGTTATTTGGATTGCAGATGAATATGATCTTGGTCTTCGGAGTAATTGCGTTAAGGATCCCCTTTAAATCGATACTGAGATTCGAAAGAGGGACAGAGGCCATATTGCCTCCGGCTCCTTTGACTATCTTTTCGTAGACCAAAAAGGTGGGGAATGGCTGTATCGCATGATCTCCGGAGGACAAGAATGTTCTGATGATTAACTCAATGAGCTCATTTGAACCGTTCCCCAAGATAATCTGATCAGAGGGAATATTGAATTTCTCGCTCAACTTTGACTTGAGATAATAGCCGCTCCCGTCAGGATATCGGTTAAGGGAAGAGACCTTATTCATCACTGCCTGGACGGCCAAAGGAGATGGTCCCAACGGGTTTTCATTGGAAGCCAATTTAATGGAACCACTGATCCCCAGTTCTCTTTCAAGTTCTTCTATAGGCTTCCCTGGCGGATAGGGCACCAAATCCTCTACCCCTTTTCGTACTAATTTTTTCATACCGAACACTCCTTATACTGGATACTGGTCAAAGATCCCGACTTTAAGCGGGGATACTGGATATTAGATACTTGTTGTTGGGCACCCGTTTTTCTGGCTTCTGGCTTCTGACCTCCGAGCGTTGTTGCTTCTTATAGCGAAAGGAGACGCAAATGTAAACGGTTCGCCCCATGGTAACTATCCCTTTTTTTGTTATTCATGACATATTTTTTGCCGATTTATCCTTGACTTGCTACCTTTGATCAACTATTTTCTTGCTCATAATCTTAATCTTGTCCATAATCTTAATCTTAATCGAACATCCCTAAAACAGACTGTAAAAGAGTATGATTACGAGTATGATTATGAACTTTCGAACGTACTCTCGAATAATTGATCAAGTACCCGCACTCTGACAAGCGGCCAATCAAAAATATTTTTCAGAAGATTTATGACATTTAGGAAAAGGAACTTGAAAGGGGTATTTTGCAAAGGCCTCACAAGGGGGAGAGATGAACAAATCACAGTTGATAGAATCCTTGGCCAAAGAAGAGAGTTTACCCCTCAGAAAGGCGGAAGAGGTGGTGGACACGGTCTTTGGAGAAATGGAAACAGCCCTTATCAGGGGTGAGAGGGTCGAAATCAGGGGACTCGGGAGTTTTAAAGTAAAAGAATATGACGGCTACAAAGGCCGGAACCCCAAGACAGGAGAAATGATAAAGGTGGATAATAAGAAACTTCCCTTTTTCAAAGTGGGAAAAGAGTTGAAAGAGAGGGTAGATCTCTTTTAGGACCTTGGTCGTGCTAGATGGGGAGTTAGCGGTGCCCTGTAACCCGAAATCCGCTCATGCGGGGTTGAAAATCCTTCAGGAGAGCCTTGATCCAAGTTGACCCCCTGTCACATTCGGAGTTGACATGGACCTCACGTAACAGGCGCTTACGAACCCCGTCAGGTCCGGGAGGAAGCAGCGGTAAGTAAGAAGGCCTGTGTCGTGACGGTATCTATGCCCTTTCTCCGGGTGGCAAGGGCAATTAGGTCTTTGCTCGAATGAGGATGCACGGCCAAGGACTTCTATTAAAATTTATCCAAACATTCCCTTCTCATGAGTCCTTCACAAAGCATTGGCGTACCTGATCGATCCGGCCTTTTATGGATAAGAGAACCTGCCCTATATTTTCGGTACCCCAGCCTTTCCCGTTATCCATACCTTATCCACGGGGCTTTTACCAGACAGGGGGGCACGAGCAGCCCCCCTTATGACTTCCTAAATACCAGTTATGACGTAGGCGATCTGCCAAGGAATGTAACCTCAAATATTGCAACTATCAAGAATACCGTTGGTGCCAACCATCTCATCTTCATGAACCAGTCTCATGGTAACGATGTTTTTGTTTTTAGACCAGAGAAGATAGACAGAAAGGTTGGAGCCCCGCCCGTAGATGCCATTATAACAGACACCCCTAACATTGCTATCTTAGTGAAACAGGCCGACTGCCAGGGGATTATTATATTTGACCCCGAAAAAAAAGTGGTGGCTAACGTCCATTGTGGTTGGCGGGGGAACGCCAAGAATATACTCGGAAACGTTGTTATACGAATGAAACACGATTTTGGTTGCAAGGGACACGATCTCTTGGCGACCATTGGACCCTCTCTCGGGCCATGCTGCGCTGAATTTGCCGGCCATGAAAAAATATTCCCAAATGATTTCGAAAGATTTATGGTTCGCAAAAACTACTTCAATCTGTGGGCTATCAGTGAGTGGCAGCTTCTAAATGCGGGCCTCAGACAGGAAAATATTGAAATTGCAGGTATCTGTACCCGCTGCAGGACTGACCTTTTCTACTCCTATAGGGGTGAGGGAGAAACAGGCCGATTTGGAACAGTTGTCATGTTGACATAACTCCCGGCCTGCAGCCTTGGGGTGGGAGCACGGGGTCTTGAAAAACGAGGTTCCAAATTTACTGCTTGATTAATCCGGTTAACAGTCATAAACTAAATTCTTTGCTCAATACAATATTTTGAAAGGAATACCGATCCAAATGCCTACAAAATACATCACCGTTACGGGCGGAGTCCTTTCAGGTCTTGGCAAAGGGATCGCCGCTGCTTCTATTGGCCACCTCCTCTCCTCAAAACTCAAAATCATTCCAGTCAAATGTGACGGCTATCTCAATGTAGACCCTGGCACCATGAACCCATTTGAACATGGTGAGGTATTTGTATTAGATGACGGGGCAGAGGTAGACATGGACTTCGGTCACTACGAACGGTTCCTCGGAGTGACGTGCGAATCAAGGTGGAACCTGACCATGGGCAAAATATTCAACATGGTCAGGAAAAAAGAGCGGAAGGGAGACTACCTTGGAAAGACGGTTCAGTACATTCCTCATGTGACAGATGTAATAAAAAACCACATATTTGAAATAGTACAGGAAGAAAAACCTGACTTGGTTATCATAGAAATTGGTGGAACAGTAGGAGATATTGAGAATGAACTCTTTTTAGAAGCCATGAGACAGATGAAAGAGGACGTGGGTCGGGACAACATCATTTACATCCATTTGACTTATGTGCCGGTTCCGTACGGGGTTAATGAACAAAAATCCAAGCCTACGCAGCAGAGTGTAAATCTCTTGAAACAGAGGGGTATTTTCCCTGATGTTATCATAGGGAGGTGCCCCGATTTTCTGACTAAAGAAATCAAAACCAAGATCTCCAACTTTTGCGATGTCCATCCCGATGCAGTGATTACCGGCCTGGATGTAGATGATATCTACGAGATACCGATTATTTTTGAACAGGAAGGCCTCCCCGAGATTATCCACAAAAAACTCAACATCTACAGCCCGCCTGATCTGAGGAAATGGAAAAAGCTGGTCGAAAATATCAGAAACCCTGAAAGGCACATCACTGTTGCCATGTGTGGAAAATATACCAGATTAGAAGATTCCTATGCCTCTATCATAGAATCTTTTAATCATTGCTCGGCACATCTGAGCTGCAAGATAGACCTCAAGTGGGTTGAAACCACAGATCTGAAGGACACATCTTTCTTAGACGGTGTGGATGGCCTGGTCGTCCCTGGCGGTTTTGGATCGCGGGGTACAGAGGGCAAAATTGAGGCAATCCGTTTGGCCAGAGAACGGGATATCCCATTCTTAGGCCTTTGTCTCGGGCTCCAGTTAGCCGTCATTGAATTCGCAAGAAACCTCTGCAATCTGACCAAGGCTAATTCAACGGAGATGGATCCTGATACGCCCCATCCGGTGATTGATATCCTCCCGGAACAAAAAAAGATTACCGAAAAGGGCGGGACAATGAGGCTTGGGGCCTACCTTGCTACGCTTAAAGAGGGGACGCTTGTTCACTCTCTCTATCGCAGTAAAGAGGTATCAGAAAGACACAGACACCGCTATGAGGTAAACCCTGACTATCATCTCATCCTGCAGGAAAAAGGGATGGTTTTTTCCGGGATATCGCCGGACAGGAGGCTGGTAGAGTTTATTGAACTACCCCAGTTAAAATTTTTTGCTGCCACGCAGGCCCACCCTGAACTCAAATCAAGAATGGAAAACCCCGCCCCGCTTTTTTACGGTTTTGTCAAGGCATGCCTGGGTTGAACTGTGAACTGGTGAACAAATGGAAAAAGGGTTTTCCTGGTTTTCAAGAAGAGGAAAAATAGTGGTTAATTATACTCCTGCCAAGCGTATTGGCCCTTATGCCTAATTTTTTGCCGTGAACGCCCAATACGGCAATACATATTCCTTTCGCGCCATTGGGAGGTAGGACATAAGCTGTCAACCAGTCATATTTAAACTGGTCTGTTTTGTCGTTGATGGTCCCGGTTTTTGCCCCTAACTCCACGTTTTTGAACGCTTTTTTCCTTCTTAACCTACCGAAAGATTTCCTGCATGTGCCATGCACAACAGTATCCTTCATTAAGATTTTTAACTCGGAAGCCGTATTTTTGCTTATGGATCTGGTCATTTTTGCTGGCCTGTTCTGATAAAGAATCTCGCCGTCTTCCAGAGAAATCCTCTTGACCAGCCAGGGTTTCATCATAACACCGTTATTTGCAACTGCAGAGACCAACAGGGCCGCGTGAAGGGGGGATATGGTTGTGTTTTTGTTAAAGCCGGTAGCGATTTCCGCTAACCCGAAATCGTCATCCGGGACATGAACAGAACTCTCGGCCACAGGCAAATCAAAGGGAATCGGTTGATTAAACAAGAACCTCTCAGCCGAATCGGTCATGACTTTTTGCCCCAGATTGTATATCCCCAATTTTCCGAAAACAGGATTGATAGATGAGGCAAAGGCCCTTTTGAAGCTGATGTTGGAGGTGTATTTCCCTCTCCTCTGTTTCAGTTGACGCTTGTAAAGCGTATGCTTGCGACCTTCAAAATAGACCCTCTTCTCGGGGGTAAACCCTGCAAATTCAAAGGCTGCTGCCGCTGAAACGATCTTAAAAAGGCTTGCCGCAGGGAAATTCGCCTTAAGACAGAGATCCCCACCATTTTGGTCTTTATCATAGCTTGCCATGGCAAGGATTCGTCCGTCATCGGGCCTCAAGACCACCACAGCGGCCTTTAGGCTCTGTGACTTCTCAAGGAGTTGAACAATATAGTCCTGAAGGCCTGAATCTAAGGACGATTCTACGATAAGGGAGACGCCGCCCCGTTCCAGGATAAAACGGGCTGACAGGTGGGCAGGATCCAGGTTCAAGCTCTCAGGATCGATGGGAACGGCCTTCTTAGCCTCACTTCCGGTCAAAGGGCTTGCCTGGCCTTCCATTTTTGAAAGGCTGCCACGGGCCTGGCTCATTTGCTCCCAAATCCACGGAACACCAAAAAAAATCAGAAAAAGACCTATTAGGGCAGATCCCAGGGAAAGGGCCACGAGAGAGTTTTTACCGAACAGACGTCTCCAGGAAGAATTGGGTTGAAGCCCTTTCTTGTTATCCCGCCAGCCCGAAGAATAGAGATGCTTTGTGTCCATATTTATGCCTGGGAAATTGACTCCATTCCTCCCATATAGGGCTTGAGTGCCTCTGGCATGGCCACGCTCCCGTCTTCCTGCAGATAGTTTTCAAGAATAGCGACCAGGGTTCGCCCTACAGCGAGACCCGACCCGTTCAGTGTATGCACCAACTCTGTGCCGCTCCCGCCGCTTCTCTTGAACCGGATACCCGCTCTCCTGGCCTGAAAATCAGTGAAATTGCTGCATGAAGATATCTCGCGATAAAGACCCTGACCCGGCAGCCATACTTCAAGATCGTAGGTCTTTGCGGCGGAAAAACCGAGGTCTCCTGTACATAATGAAACCACCCTATATGGAAGCTTGAGCCGTCTAAGGATTTCTTCTGCGTTTCGGGTCAATTTTTCTAATTCGTCATAGGATTCTTCCGGCCTCGCAAACTTGACCATTTCTACTTTATTAAACTGATGCTGCCTGATAAGACCGCGGGTGTCCTTTCCGTAAGACCCTGCCTCTGATCGGAAGCAGGGGGTATAAGCCACATAATAAACCGGGAGATCTGCCTCCGCCAGTATCTCGTCCCGATGTATATTTGTGACAGGGACTTCTGCCGTGGGAATCAGATAGAGGTCCCATCCTTCCACCTTGAATAGATCCTCTTTGAACTTCGGCAACTGTCCAGTGCCGACCATGGAGGCCGCGTTTACCATGAAAGGGGGCAGAATCTCAGTGTAATCGTGCTCTTTAGTGTGAATGTCGAGCATAAAGCTGATGAGGGCCCTCTCCAATTTAGCGCCTGCACCCCGGTAAAGCGCAAATCTCGAGCCTGCAAGTTTGGCAGCACATTCAAAATCTAAAATACCCAACCCCTCCCCAATCTCCCAGTGAGGGCGGGGGGCAAAATCGACTTCCCTGATCTCACCCCAGGTGCGAATAACCGGGTTATCATTTTCATCCTTTCCAACCGGTACAGATTCATCAGGAATGTTTGGAATAACCATGAGCAGGTTGTTGAGTTCTTCGACAATTTCGGGGAGTTCTTTCTCTTTTTCCTTGATCTTTGAAGAGACCTCTTTCATCTCCGCGATTATACTTGAGGCGTCTTCTCCCCTCTTTTTCATGGTAGCGATATCTTGGTTCACACGGTTCCTCTGATGACGCAGCTCTTCCAGGACACTCAACTTCCCTCTTCTTTCTTGATCCAAGGTCTCGAATCGGGAAATATCCAGGTCATATCCCCTAATTTTTATCATCTCCTTGATATCCCCAAGATTGGATCTGACAAATTTAAGCTCAAGCATAGGGTTCTCCTTAAAAAAGAATTGAGGTATTCTGAATTGAGGGATTGAGGAATTGAATGCAATGGTATTGTCCCGCAACCCCTAATTACATGATAAGGGGGAAATGGTCAAACATTTTGAACCACAATTTGGAATTGCAGGTTCCTGTAATCTGTGTTATACGACAAAAGGCTTTCACGGAACCCAATAAACGAAGACCCTAACACCCGCACAGATCCTGAATGCGGGTTTTTTCAACTGCTTCTTCAAAGCTACAGTTATGACGAAACCAAAATCTCAAGACCGGTCAAATGTTATCTGGGGCTTTTTCAGCTCGGTTAAGCTGACTATTGTGGTCCTGATCATATTAGCTATAGTATCCATCTTGGGAACACTGGTCCCCCAGGAGCAGGGGGCCGCTGAATTTGCGAGGCGTCTCAACCCGGCGATGCTCCGGATCTTTACCTCGCTTGACCTCTTTGACATGTACCACGCAATATGGTTCAGGGTCCTTATCGGATGTCTTGCCATGAACCTCATTATTTGCTCTATCGATAGGTTTCGAGCGACATGGAAACGCTTTAGCGCCAAGCCTGAACCCGATAGGACAAAACCATTTGATCATTTGCCTTCGCAGCAATCTTTCCTGGCCCAAGGAACGCCCGAAGAAACCGTAAACAAGGTGAATAGGCTACTTAAATCCCGATACAAAAAAATCAGGAAAAAGGAGGTTGGCGCAAACCGCTTCTTTTATGGAGAAAGAGGAAGTCATTCGCATTTCGGCGTCTACCTCGTTCATCTGAGTGTGCTCCTTATCCTTACCGGATCTTTAGTAGGCTCCTTTTTTGGCTTTGATGCCTATGTTAACATCCTGGAGGGGGAGCAGATAGACAGCGTTATGCTCAGAAAAACGATGAAGCCATTGAAGCTGGCATTTCATGTGCGTTGCGATAAGTTCACTGTGGACTTCTATGAAAACGGTTCTCCCAAGGAGTACCGTTCTGATCTCAGCTTTCTTGTAAAGGGAAAGAAGGTGGATAAGAAAAGCCTCTTGGTCAATCACCCTGTAGAATTCCTGGGGATCACCTTTTATCAGGCAAATTATGGAAGCGTGCCGGGGAAAACGGTTCACCTGAAAGTATCCCGTAGTACTGCTGAACCTACTGTCACCGACATGAAGGTTGAGGCCGGGAAATCTATTGCATTGCCGGGCGGCGATGGGAAATTCAAGGTGATTGATGTGAGGGGAGACATTATGAAGATGGGGCAGGCAGCGCTGATCTCGGTCCAGCCCAATCAGGGTAATCCTGTGGACTTCTGGGTGTTCAAGCAGGGGGAAATGGCCCGAAAAATGCTTCCCGGGCCGATGCTTAAATCTCCAAAATTTGACCCTTCTGCTTTTAAGCCTTACACCTTTTTCTTAGATGGCCTGGAAACCAAATTCTATACCGGGCTTCAGGTAAACAGAGACCCAGGTGTATCCATTGTCTGGATCGGATGTTTTTTTATGATTGCAGGTCTTTTTGTCACCTTTTTCCTGTCACACAAGAGGATCTGGGTTCACCTGTTAAAGACAGATCAAGGGGTTGAAATACGTGCGGCAGGCACGGCCAACAAGAACCCTGTAGGTCTTCAAAGGGAACTGGAACATCTGATAAATGACCTTAAGGGTCTATTCGGTAAAAAGGGCTAAAACATATGCTTAATTCCATTATCCTCAGTTACACGACTTTTGTCTACTTTGCCGCGTTCATGTTTTACCTCCTCGGCATGGTTATGAATCGTGAGGTTTTTGCCCGTATCGGCACCTTTGCCTCTCTGATAGGACTCCTTGCCCAGACCGTGGCAATCATTCTCAGGTGGATAGAATCGTACAGCATGGGTGCTGGGCACGCGCCCTTTTCCAATCTCTATGAATCATTAGTCTTTTTTGCGTGGACCCTAATGCTTCTATATATGATCGTTGAATGGAGAACCAAGAACAGGACGTTCGGGACCTTTGTCACCCCATTAGCATTTCTCGCTATGGCCTATGCCTCTTTCTCCCCGGATATCAACAGCCACATCCAGCCGCTCATACCTGCCCTCAAAAGTAACTGGCTGATCAGTCACGTAATTACCTGTTTTTTTGGGTACGCCACTTTTGCTCTATCCTTTGGCCTCAGCGTCATGTACCTGTTAAAGCGATTAGATAGTGAAGAGCGAAACAATATTTTCTTGAAACTCATTCCCGGGCTGGGGATCCTTGACGACCTGAATTATCAGATGATCGTCGTGGGTTTCCTTATGCTGACCCTTGGCATCATAACCGGAGCTGTCTGGGCACATTCAGCATGGGGAACCTACTGGAGCTGGGATCCGAAAGAGACCTGGTCCCTCATTACCTGGCTGATATATGCCTCGGTGATCCATTCACGTATGGTGAGGGGTTGGAAGGGAAAGAGGATCGCTATCCTCGCTATTGTCGGCTTTGCCTGCGTCCTTTTCACCTATTTCGGTGTTAACTACTTAGCCGGACTTCACAGTTACGCAAAGTAGCGGTTGCCATACCTGACAAATTTTGCCACATCCTGACAATTATTGGAAGTCTTGAAAAGAAATTTAGCGTGATAGCGGATTAACCGTTTGAAATTTAAACACTTTTTTCCTCACAAAAAGTTGCACAGTTCTTGCAATATCAATTCTTTTGACACTTATAGCTTTCAAGATAATCTTTTTCTGTAACAATTTAGCCTTTTGACAAAAAGCAGTGTCAGATCATAGGCCTTTTGTCATATCTTGAAAGGGTGAAAATGTCGCCCTTTCCCTAAATGCTCTAATAGCCCCATTTTCAATGATTTGCACCCTGGATGTCAAAAAGTGCTGTTCACCGGCAACAGGAGGCTTAGGACATGATGAGCGGCAAATTAATGAAACTTTTTGCAAATGTTTGCCTGGTTTTCTCTCCCATCTTTATTATGGTCTCATTTTCTGTGGCCGCCACCTACTATATCCGTACTGACGGGGGGACATCCGACCAGTGCACAGGATTGTCTGATGGCCCATATCCGGGTTCCGGCATCAACAAGCCATGTGCCTGGGCCCACCCTTTCTGGGCATTGGACGGAACTGGAAACTGGATAATCAAAGGAGGAGATACCCTCATTATTCACCCGGGAAGCTACCGTATGGGTTTTGGGGCCCCCAATACGGAATGGTGCGAGGCTGATTGGGCCTATGGATGTCATCTTCCACCCTTACCGTCAGGGCCTGACCCGCAATATCCTACACGCATGATAGGCTCGGGCTTGGATCAGGGATGTTCCTGTCGGCCGGAGTTGTGGGGGGCAGAAAGGGCATGGCAGATCATAAACCTTGATGGGACTTCCAATGCGGTGATCGGATGTCTTGAACTGACAGATCACTCAGGCTGCGTGGAACATCATCCCAATCCTGAAATAACGTGTGAGAGAGACACCTCCCCCTTTGGAGACTGGGCCTCAACAGGTATAGATGCCGCCGACTCTGTCAGAGTCACTTTGCAGCATCTAAATATTCATGGATTGGCTAATACAGGTATTCATGCTGCCCGCATTTCCGACTGGACTGTAGAAGATGTTAGAATTGCGGGAAATGGTTGGGCAGGATGGGATGGCGATATCTATGGCAGCGACTCAAACAGCGGTACCCTCACTTTCAGGAACTGGCTGGTTGAGTGGAATGGTTGCGCAGAGAGCTATCCGGCCCAAGAGCCGAACAACTGCTGGTCCCAGACTGCGGGTGGCTACGGGGATGGTGTGGGTACAGGTGAAACAGGAGGACACTGGGTCATAGAAGATTCCACCTTTCGATACAATACTTCCGACGGACTCGATCTCCTTTACGCCCGCTTGGACAGCCGGATCGAGATCAGTAGAACAAAGTCCTATGGAAACGCAGGAAACCAGATAAAAGTAAATGGTCCTACAAGCATTGTGAACTCCTTGATGGTCGGCAATTGCGGTTATTTTGATGGGAAGCCTTTTACCTACAATGTTGATAACTGCCGCGCCGCCGGAGCCAGCCTGGCGTTCAGTTTAAGATATGGAAACACGGTATCCTTGGTCAATTCAACCGTTGCCGGGCAGGGGGATTGTCTCGGCACAATCGAGTGTGATGATTCCACCTGCGATGGTTCTGAAAAGGTAATCATTCAAAACAATATTTTTGTGGGATACGAGGAATTTATGTCTCCCGAAGACACGACCTGCTATTTGTGGTTTGATAAGAATGACTTCTACGCAACACAGATCGACTACAATCTTATCTTCGGAACGAAAATAGGGGCATTCGGTCTTTCCCCCAATGACATAAACCAGGATCCACTTCTGGTGAACGCAGCCCTTGAAACCTTTGACGGACGTCTCCGGAAAGGGAGCCCGGCTACAGATAGCGGGCTTGCGGTGGGCAGTTTAGGCGGTCTTGTTCCGGCTCAGGACATGAGCCGCCTTTCCCGGCCACAGGGGAGCGGTGTTGAGCGGGGCGCCTACGAATCAGGACCGATCATCATTGATCATGCCTGTACGGATATTAGTCAGATCCCGGAACAGGGGATAAGCAAGGCAAAATCGGACGTTAAGATCTCCTATGGCCATACGTCCCATGGAAGCCAGATCGTAACCGGGATGAATCTTCTTAAAGGCGACTCCGGTTCTTTGTACTGGTTCGATCACGATGGCACGAACGGGGGGCTGTCCCTCCACGACTACGAACCTTCCGGCGATCTTGGTAATCCGAATCGAACAACCTGGGCAAGCAGGACCCGCACCCTACTTGAAGACCCGGGCAATGACCGGAATCTCATCATGTGGTCGTGGTGTGGGCAGGTGTCTTCTGCCACCGAGGCGGATATCAACACCTACCTCACCCTCATGAATCAGCTCGAACAGGATTATCCCGATGTCACCTTCATTTATATGACAGGGCATTTAGATGGTACGGGTGAGTCCGGCAATCTGCACATCCGGAACAATCAGATCCGGAGCTACTGTACAGCCAACAACAAGATCCTCTTCGATTTTGCGGACATAGAGAGCTATGATCCGGACGGAAACTATTTCCTGAATCGCGGGGCTGATGATGGATGCAACTATGACGGCGGGAATTGGGCCGATGAGTGGTGTACGGCCAATCCTTGCGCGTGCAACACCTGTGACTGTGCGCATTCCAGATGCCTGAACTGCCAGTTAAAGGGGAAGGCCTTCTGGTGGTTATTGGCCAGGATAGCAGGATGGGGCACATCCGGTGCTCCCACAGTCTCTACCGGTTCGGCTACAGCGATAACCTCCACGTCCGCTACGCTCCAAGGTACGGTAAATCCCAATGGTGCAAACACGACGTACTATTTCGAGTATGGCACAACCACGAGTTATGGATTGACAACAGACAGTGCAAGTGCGAGTTCCGGAACGAGTGATTTATCCGTGAATACAGGCGTCACCGGACTCAGCAACGCCACCACCTATCATTACCGGATTACCGCCACAAACAGCGGAGGCGCCAGCCACGGGGGAGATCGGACGTTTAGTACGTGCCCGGAGTGTTCCGGTGATGCGCCAAGGGTCGAAAATATTACATTTTACGCAGGGACTGTGTGTGAGTGCGTTGGCGAGAACTCCATTATAATCGGAACAGGGGTAACTGTTCAGGGCGGGGCCACCGTTATCTTTAGGGCGCCTACAGCAAAGCTTGAGAGCGGATTTCATGCGGGAAATGGTTCTGTAGTCAGGATAGAGCAGGACTAAAACTCCTGCAAAGAAAGCGACCCTGCATTTTCGGTTGATCTCGTCAAAAACCAACAAGAGGCTTGAATTAAGCTAAGAAGGCTTTTTCCCTCCAATACCTGCCAAATTTGTCTTAATCAACAAACTCCCACTTTTACAGACGGAAACAGGGATCTGTCCGTATGGGGAATAAACTTGGCCGCACTGAAAAGATTCATAAACTCCTGGTTTACGTTGAGCTCGAGATATGTAATCTGATCTCGTATCTGAAAGAGCTCGTTTTTGGCATCGGTTTTGAGGAGCGCCATGCCTGCTCCACTAAGGGACGTGTTTCCCAGGGAAATGTAAGTTTCAAGCGGGAGATCAGGGATCATCCCGATGGTAATGGCCGACAGCGGGTCTATATAGGAGCCGAAGGTTCCGGCAATGTAAAATCTGCCGATCTCCTTTAGGGAAATATTAACGGTATTGGCAATGGTAGTCAAGATGGTGTACATGGCGGCCTTGGAACGTATCAGCCCGTCTATATCGGTCTGACTGAGGGTAAGGGCCTGGCCGGTCCCGGAATCTTCAGAAGGAACCACGATCAGATGCCTGATCCCATCGATCTCCATAAGGCGGTTCCCGCACCTCTCTGCCACAAACTTTCCCCTCAGATCGATCATCTCGGCCAAAAAGAGCTGTGCCGCAAGATCAATGAGTCCCGAGCCGCAGATCCCCAGGGGCCTTTGTCCCTGTGACGCTTCAACAGACCCGTCACCTTGAATAGTCCTTATCTCGAATTCATCTATATACGAATCAATGACCACCCGATCGATAACTCCCGGGCCGGCCATCATCCCCATGCTCGCAACGCCGCCCTCCAAGGCAGGTCCTGCGGCCCCGGCACAGGCCATAAGCCAGTCCCTGTTTCCGATAACCACCTCAGCATTGGTTCCCACATCAACCAAGAAAGCCGTCTCTTTCTGATGGGTCATCCCGGACGCTAAGATCCCTGCTATCAGATCACCGCCGAAATAGCTGCCCACATTGGGAGAAACCAGGATCGGGGCCCCGGGGTTGATCTTAATCCCCAGGTCTCGGGATTTCAACAGTTCCGGACTATTGACCACGGGGATATAAGGTTCCCGGCAGATCCAGTAGGGGTCCAGCCCCAAAAAAAGATGCGTCATTGTAGTGTTTCCGGCTACGGACATACCCACTATCGATTCTGAGCCAATACCATTCTTCTTTACTAATTTGTTGATCTCTTCATTGAGTTTTCCAATCAAAATGTCCTGTAATTTTGAAAGCCCCCCATCCCGGGCCGCAAAATGGATCCGGGTAAGGATGTCCGCACCGATCTTAATCTGGGGGTTATGAAATGAGGCCTCATCCCTGATTCCCCCGTTTTCAAGGTCCATGAGCCGGAGAACAAGGGTTGAACTCCCTAAATCAAGGGCCAGGCCATAGATATCAGCCCCACCCTGCGCGCCAAAAACATCAATAAGATGCCAGCAGCTATGTTCCTGAAAAAGAGCCGCAGATACTTCAAAGTCGTACTTCCGGAGAGATCGGGTTACTCCTTTGATCAGCGCGAAATCCACGCTCACCTCTTCATCCCCAAGACCTTTCCTGATCCCCTTGACCAGGCGGTCCACATCTGCAGTATTATCCTTTAAACTCGGGGGGGTGAGCTGGGTCGAAATCCTCTTTATCCAGGCACCGTTTTCCCGATTTCCTTTCATTTCCATCTGTCAATTACTCTCCAATAATCTTCACAAGGACGCGCTTTCTTCGCCGGCCGTCGAACTCACCATAAAAGATCTGCTCCCAGGTCCCGAAATCCAGTTTCCCCTCTGTCACCGCGACCACTACCTCCCTCCCCATAATCTGTCTCTTCATATGGGCGTCGGCATTATCCTCTCCAACATTGTGCCTGTACTGTGAAACAGGCTCATGGGGGGCCAGCGCTTCCAGCCACACATCATAATCGTGATGAAGCCCTGATTCATCGTCGTTGATAAATACAGATGCCGTTATATGCATGGCATTCACGAGAACCAGGCCATCCTTGATTTTGCTTTCCCTGAGGCATTCGTTCACCTCGGGTGTGATGTTTATGAAGGCCCTTCTTGAAGGCACCTGGAACCACAATTCTTTTCTATAACTTTTCATGATCTTCATCCTTTCTGAGGAGCTTTTCAATCACCCTTGCATGCCTTTCCGCGGCGCCTTGATTTTTGAGTACCGCTTCCCGGGCCCGATCACCATAGGCCCTTGATTCTTCAGGGTGACCGAGCAACCAGAGGATTTTTTTCCCTAACTCCTCAGATGTCGAAACCGGCACGCCGGCACCCGCCCTTTCGAGCAGATCCTTTGCATCCCGGAAATCCTCCATAGAAGGTCCATAGAGCACGACCTTTCCCCAAGCTGCCGGTTCCAGGGGATTCTGCCCTCCCAAGGGCACCAGGCTGGCACCGCAAAACACGATAGTCCCAATACTGTAAATCTTGAACAGCTCACCAAACGTATTGATTATTATGACCTTTTCTGCCCTCTTTTCTTTGCCCTCACCGATTTCCGTCCTCAATTGATATTTTAGGCCCCTGCTGTTGATCAGCGCACCGATCTCAGAGGTCCTGTCGATATGCCTCGGCACAATAATAAGGATGGTGTCCGGGAATTCCCCAAGCGCCTTTACGTAGGCATCCAGGATCATTTCCTCTTCACCCTGGCGGGTGCTGCCAGCAACAATAATCCTCCCTGAGGCATCGAGGTTCAAGGTCTCCCGCATTTTCATCTCTATACCCGGATCCGGGGCTGTGGCAAAAAGATCATATTTCGCATTTCCATTTATTTCAATCCTCAGCGGGTCTGCGCCCATAGACCTGATACGGAGTGCGTCTTCTTCGAGGATCATACTAAAAAGATCGAGATTTTTGAGGACCTCCTTAAAAAAGGGGCGCAGTTTAAGATATCCATGAATCGACCTTACCGAAATCCTGCCGTTTATGAGGGCCGTCTTTATCCCCATACGGCGGGCCTCGAAAAGCCAGGCAGGCCAGATCTCGGTTTCAAGGAAAATCATTGCATCAGGCCTGCAAAGGGAAAGGGCCTTTCGAACAGAGCCCACAAAGTCGATAGGTGAGTAAACTACCAAGATCTCTTCCCCAAAGGTTTCCCTTGCCAGGTTGCGCCCATGTTCGGTCATGGAGGAAATAATGATGGAGCAGCCCGGTATGATACGTCTGAGTGCCCCTATAATCGATCCCGCCACCTTGACCTCACCCAGGGAAACAGCGTGAATCCAGATCCTCGGTCGTCCGCCAAGTCGTTGAACTGCTTTAAGGGGAATAAACCCGAGACGTTCTCTGAGATGGTGGCTGTAATGTCCGCTTAGCCTTGTATAAAGCAGGAAAAACGGGAATAAAAGAAGGAGCAGTCCACTGGTGACAACCATATAGATCCAATAAAGTACGCTCATATGCCTATCTCCTCATTCCGAGCCCTTAGAGATTAGAGCATGATAGGGGTTGCCGTCAACTTTTTCAGTGACTCCCGATATGGAATTTGTTACTATTATAAAATTGTATATTGGTAAATCTACGTCCCATTGGTGGCTCAATTATTTAGCAAACTCCGGAGAAAAGCCGAAATGAGCTTTGAAAAAAACATTCTATGCATAGGCGCAGGCTACGTTGGGGGTCCCACCATGGCGATGATCGCCTATAAATGCCCGCAGTACAGGGTGACCGTCGTGGATATCGATCCCGAGCGCATTGCCAAGTGGAACTCGGATGACCTTCCCATTTATGAGCCTGGGCTTGATGAAGTAGTTAAGGCCGCGAGGGGAAAGAACCTCTTCTTCAGCACAGAAATTGAAGCCGGGATAAGGGAATCTGAAATCATCTTCGTGAGCGTAAACACCCCTACCAAGACATTCGGCGCCGGGGCGGGTATGGCCGCTGACCTTCAATACTGGGACAAGACCGCGAGACAGATACGGAAATATTCCAAATCAAATAAGATAATTGTTGAGAAGAGCACACTACCGGTAAAGACCGCTCAGGCCATGGAGAGGATCCTAACGTCAGAGGATAACGGCATCCGGTTTGATGTCCTCTCGAATCCTGAGTTTTTGGCCGAAGGCACCGCCATAAGAGACTTGGAAGATCCTGATCGGGTCCTTATCGGGTCAACGCAAACTCCAAAAGGCCTGAAGGCAAGGGATGTCTTAGTTGACATATATTCCAACTGGGTAAGTGGAGAACGGATAATAACCTCAAATATCTGGAGCAGCGAGCTTTCCAAGCTGGTTGCAAACGCCTTCTTGGCACAGAGGATCTCTTCAATAAATTCCATCTCGGCCCTCTGTGAAAAGGCTGATGCAGACGTTGAGGAGGTCGCACGCGCCGTGGGCATGGACAGTCGTGTGGGGAACAAGTTCTTAAGAGCCAGTGTCGGTTTTGGAGGGTCATGCTTCAAGAAAGATATCCTGAATCTCGTCTATCTCTGCCGATACTACGATCTCAGAGAAGTGGCCGATTACTGGGAGGGCGTGGTCAGAATTAATGATTACCAGAAAGAACGCTTCATCCTGAATATGCTTAACATTATGTTCAACACGTTGGCCAACAAGAAGATCTGTCTCTTCGGATTTGCCTTTAAGGCTGACACGGGAGACACCAGAGAGAGCCCGGCTATTTTTGTCGCAAAGAGGCTGATCGAAGAAAAGGCTAAAGTGGTAATCACCGACCCAAAGGCCTTGAAAAACGCAATGAAAGACCTCGGGAATGTGGCCGGGGAGATATCCTATGTTGAAGATCCTTATGAGGCATCCGCGGGCTGCAGCGCGATTGCCGTCATGACCGAATGGGCGATATATGCGGATCTTGATTTTAAAAAGATATACCGGTCAATGGCCAAACCGGCCTTCATCTTTGACGGCAGAAACATCCTGGATCATAAGAAGCTGTTTGAAATAGGGTTCAACGTCTTTCCCATAGGCAAACCCGGCCTGACGCATTTTTAAGAAAGGAGCCCTAAATGATACATCTTCAGAAACGCATTCTCATCACCGGAGGCGCAGGGTTTTTAGGGTCCCATCTCTGTGATCGTCTAGCAGAAGATGGTCATGATGTCTTATGCTTAGATAATTTTTTTACCGGCGCCAAGAGAAATATCAGTCATCTTATTGGCAGACCCGATTTTGAACTGATACGTCACGACCTGGTTCATCCCATACTCCTTGAAGTGGATGAGATATATAACCTGGCCTGTCCCGCATCACCCATCCACTACCAGTATAACCCGGTCAAAACCGTAAAGACCAGCGTCATGGGGGCGATCAATATGTTGGGTGTTGCCAAAAGGGTCAAGGCCAAGATCCTTCAAGCCTCTACCAGCGAAGTCTATGGTAACCCGACCATCCATCCGCAAAGGGAAGATT
>CAZFSF010000029.1:0-25471 GCA_964522045.1 uncultured Desulfobacteraceae bacterium | reverse complement strand
GAGCTCATATCTCAGATCTGGGATATGTTTTGGTATATTGAGAGTATCTAAAAAATGGCGGTATCTGTGATATGCCAAGTCACCTTTAGCTGGTGCATTTCCGAGGGATAGCTGTTGGGGAGTCATTGAGCATTTTTCCTGATCTTCATAAGCCCTGCTTGAGCGTTTCTCAAATCAGGTGGGTGAAGCTTGCATCTATACTTCATCGCGCATCCGTCAAAATTATGCAAGATTAACGTACCTAACCCAAATATTACCAATTCAATCCACTCCCAAATCCTCTTCCAAAGCATAACGTGCCGCCCCCAAGAGGGCTGCACGGTCATTGAGGATGACTCTAACGGGTATCTTTTCAAGAAGGCCTTGAAAACGTCCTTTGTCTAAAAAGGCATTCATGAAGACGCCATCAGCCAATGCGGGAAGGATCTTGGGGGGGATGCCGCCTCCTAAATAGACGCCGCCGGTGGCAAGAACGGTGAGGGCAAGGTTTCCGGCGATCGACCCTAAGATAGAAGTGAACATGCTCAGGGCCTTCACACAGAGAGGATCTTTTTTTTGTATGGCAGCCTCTGTAATTGCACGAGCCGGGTCCATTCTCTCCATGTCCATGGCCAACCAGCGAGGGACCTGATCTCTCCCTGTTCCTTTCAGATACGAGAAGATGTTCAAGATACCCATACCTGATACAACCCTCTCGATGCTGACATGGCCGTAACGCTCGTGCATGTGCCTCCACAGGAGCGCCTGGGCCTCGTCAATGGGGGAAAAATCAACGTGTCCTCCCTCGGAAGAGATAGGAATGTATTTCCCGTCATGCCAGACAAGGACTGCGGTTCCAAGGCCTGTGCCCGGTGCTGCGAGGGCAATGTTACCCCCCTTTCGTGACCTAGCCTTGTTCAAAGGGTAGAGTTCACGGCTGTATAAGAGGGGTATGCCCAAAGCGGTTGCGGTAAGATCGTTGATAAGCCGTACGTTCCACCCGAATTGCCTCTTTATCCGCCGTTCCGAAACATCCCAGGGCAGGTTGGTGGTCTTACATCGCCCATCTATCACAGGACCGGCAATGGCAAAGCACGCCTCGATTACGGATGCCGGGTGTTTTTCAAGAAACTGTTCGACGATGCTTACCAGGTGCAGCGCATTGCGGCTCGAATATGACTCTATAACCTGAGCAACCGGCCTGGTTTTTCCATGCGAATAGAGGGCGAGATTTGTCTTGGTCCCTCCGATGTCGCCGGCCAGGATCAATCGACCTTTATTTATGCCTGTCATATATCACCTTTCCCTCGACCGCTCAGGTAGAGAGAGTAGAAACATCCGTCAAAAACGCCATCAGGGCATTATTGAAGGCTTGGGTCTGTTCTATGTTGGAAAGATGAGCGGCAGAAGGGAGCACGACTAAGGTTGAGTGGGGTATGCGATCGTGCATCGCCTCGGATGCCTCCACTGGAGTTCCGGGATCATCTTCACCGACCATGATGAGAGTGGGAACCTCTATCTCAGAGAGTCGATCCAAGTAATCGAGGTGTCGTATGGCCTCGCTGCAGCCGACATAGCCGTCCACGGGCGTTCTTAGGATATGGCGTCGGATGACATCCAACATGGCGGGGTTGAGGGCGAGATAGGGAGGGGTAAACCAGCGTTCCAGGATGGACTGGACCAGGGGCACCATCCCCTCTCTCCGGACCAGGTCGATCCGCTCCTGCCAGACCGGGTCGGCCTCTTTGGGGATGATGGCGGCGGTATCGCACAGGGATAGGCTCTTCAACCTTTCGGGATGATTCAAGGCGATGCACTGGCCGATCATCCCGCCCATGGAGAGCCCGACCCAGTGCACCACATCGATATCCAGGGCGTCCAACAGACTCACTGCGTCTGTCCCTAATTGATCGAGCGTGTAGGGGGGCGCCGGCGCATCGGTTCCGCCGTGACCCCGGGTGTCATAGCAGAGCACGCGGAAATGGCGGTTCAGTTCGTCCATCTGGGGCCGCCACATCACCAGGCTCGAGGCGAGGGAATGGCCCAGCACCACCACCGGTGCGTCTTCCTTTCTCGAGAGTTCGTAATTCATATGTATCCCATTGGCTTTAATCTTCATCGGTTTCTCTCCTCAAGTGTCACGGTGTCCTTCAGGTTTGATGGCGTTAAGCGGCAGAGTTATATAAACTTCTCCAATTGCCGGCGCTGGACCATTCCGTTCCTCAAAATCTGGGGCGGATCGACTGTCACGTCAAGTATTGTGGAACCGATCCCCCCTGTGGTTTCTCCTCCATCTATGATCAAATCAATATCTTCCCTGAAAGAAACCAGGACCTCTTTTGCACTACAACAGGGGGGGGTGCCCGAGATATTGGCGCTTGTCCCGGTTACCGGCGCTCCGATTGCCTGGGCCAGTGCCGTGGCCAGAAGGTGATTAGATAATCTGAGACCAATTTTGCCCGTGCCGGCGGTCAGCAGGGGAGAAATTCCTTCCGAGGCCTCAAAGACCAGGGTTAAGCCACCGGGCCAGAATTCGTTGATGAGCCCGAGGGCAACGGGGGGAATTCGGATCACATATTCTGATAACAGTTCTACAGAAGGGATCAAAAGCAGAATCGGATGCTCTACCGCCCTTTTTTTTAAGGCAAAGAGCCTCCTGATCGCCTCTTCATTGGTAGCGTCCACCGCAAGACCGTAAAAGGACTCTGTGGGGCAGGCAACAAGACCACCCTGCAAGAGGACTTTCTTCGCTCTCTTAAGGGCTTGTTCCTGCATTTCAAATGAGTCCAACCGGATTATCATTTTTCGTAACTTGGCCAGGAATCCGCTCTTTCCGAGGCCTTTTCAGTCAATTTGTTGCGGTGGGCCTTTACCTTTTCTGCAACAGCAGGGTATTTCAGACCCAGGATCTGAGCCGCAAGAACAGCGGCATTTTTGGCCCCTCCGCTTCCCACAGCCACCGTAGCCACCGGGATACCGGAAGGCATCTGAACCGTGGACAAAAGAGCGTCCATCCCTTTGAACGGGGAAGAGTCGATCGGGACCCCTATGACCGGCAGGGTGGTATGTGCTGCTATGGCCCCGGCCAAATGTGCTGCCCATCCGGCCCCGGCAATAATTACCTCAATCCCGCGATCAGCAGCAGACACTGCATACTCTCTTGTCAGTTCGGGGGTCCTGTGTGCTGAAAGCACTTTCACCTCATGGGGCAATTCCAACTCATTAAGGAGATCCACACACCCTTTCATTATATCAGAATCGGAGACGCTTCCCATGATCACACCGATTCGGGGTTTGTCTGAAGACATTTTATCACCTCATAATGTTAGTCCCTTAGAACGAACCCATCAGGTATCAACAACCAAATCAATGGCAAAACATTTATTTTGTGTTATAATCGCTATCAAACCTTGATTTCAAGTCTATTTTCTTTCCAGCCGAATTTTCTGAGCATGAGGACGTGTACAAGAGATGGCTCGCAGGAAAAAAAGAAAAGATCGCCCGCATGGTCAAACGGGCTCTCAAAAAGGAGAAGATACCTTTAATCCGGTTTTTAAAGGTCTGGGCGCCTTGACAAAGAAGGGTGAAGATATCCCTCAGGAACCGAGGAAAAAAGAGTCCCCTGAACCTCGCCCAGGGCCTGAGGGAGACGACTATTTCACTGAAGCCATGTCAGGTGTCACGCCGCTATCACAGGACAACCGGATAATCGCTAAGGCCCCTGATATGGAGACAAGGCCAGCTCATCCGCCCAACATCAGTGACCTGGAGGCCCTGGCTCATCTCTCCGATCTGGTCAGCGGAACCGCTGAGATGGACATAACATTTAGTGATGAATACATTGAGGGCTCTGTCAAGGGCTTCGACAGAAAGCTGATGCAGAGGCTAAAAGATGGCCTCTTTCCTGTCCAGGATTATGTGGATCTCCATGGTCTCAAAAAGCAGGAGGCTAAAGCCGTGATCAGAGATTTTCTCCTCCGGAGCTACCGGCTCGGATTGAGATGCGTGCTGGTGGTGCATGGGAGGGGACTTAATTCTGAAAACCATATCCCCGTATTAAAGAAGAGGCTACCCATCTGGTTGAGCAGGGGACCTGTAAAGAAAATCATCTTGGCCTTTTCAACTGCAAAACCCTATGACGGCGGGACAGGGGCAATATATATACTGCTCAAGAGGGCAAGAGGGAGATTTTAGGAGGTTTAAAAAGCATGAAATTAGGTATCATAGGGCTTCCCCAGGCAGGGAAATCAACCATCTTTGCTGCACTAACAGGGGCAAGGGGCGAAATGGGCGATCGTGGTTCCCGGACAGATGTCAGGATTGCCACCGTTACGGTCTTTGACGAGCGGATCGATTTTCTGTCCGGCATATACCAGCCAAAAAAGACTATCTACGCCAAGATCGAATACTTGCTCCCCCCTGAGATAGGGACCGCAACCGGTTCAAGATCCGAAGGGGTATTTTGGAATCAGATCCGAACATGCGATGCCCTATTGCACGTTGTACGCAATTTTGAAGGATCAGCGGGTACTCTTCCGACTCCTGAACAGGATTTCCGCAAGCTTGAGGATGAAATGATCCTGAGTGATCTTGTGGTTGCGGAAAAAAGGGTTGAAAGAATAGAATTAGAGAAGAAAAGAGGAAAAAAGCCTTCAGAAGAGGAGTTCTCTCTAATCAACTCCTGTTGTCAGTTTTTAGAAGAGGGAAAGCCCCTGCGCAATGTCCCGGAACTTGCGTCACGGCCACTCCTCAGGGGGTTTACCTTTCTCTCTGCAAAACCGATGCTCATCCTCTGCAACAACGACGACGAGGACGAGGAACTCTTAGTGTGGGATCAGAAACCGGAAGGAGTAAACCAGGTTGTGGTGCGTGGCAGGCTGGAAATGGATATCGCCTCCATGACACCCGAAGAGGCAGAGGAGTTTTTGGATGCATATCATATTCAGGAATCCGCCCTTGATCGGGTTATAAGGCTCTCCTACGAGATACTGAACCGAATATCCTTTTTTACGGTGGGTTCGGACGAGGTAAGAGCCTGGCCGATTACCGCGGGCATCCCGGCCCTGGAGGCTGCGGGCGAAGTGCATTCCGATATCCAACAGGGCTTTATACGCGCCGAATTAGTCTCTTTCGAAGATCTCAAAACACATGGCTCTTTCAAGGAGGCAAAAAAAGCCGGTCTGGTCCGCTTAGAGGGAAAGGAGTATGAGGTCAAGGATGGGGATATTATTAATTTCCGGTTTAATGTCTGATCAGGTCGCCCCGGTTAAATAAAGGGAAAAACGGATTTAACTGGAAAAACAAAAAGGCGCAGAATTCACAAAAAAATGAAATTGGCCTGTTGTAATATCAAGAGGTTATAAGAAAAACAACAAACCCTCTGTGGGCTCTGTGAGAAAAAGGAGATGTTTATGGACAAAATCAAGGTTGGCATTATAGGCGCAGGGGGCTATGGGGGTTGTGGCGCGGTTGAGCTCCTGCAGGCACATCCCCATGCGGAGATAATAGCGCTTATTGATAAACAGGACATTGGGAAGCGGATCAGTGATCTATACCCGCATCTTACAGGTTTCTGCGATCTGACACTCATGGATCCTGATGACCCGAGCTGCCCGGACGATTTTCAGGTGGTCTTTTTTTCCACCCCGGACGGTGTGGGCCAGAAAGGAGCGCCTTCATGGTTGAAGAAGGGTGTAAAGGTAATTGACTACAGCGGTGATTTCCGCTTCAACGATTTAGAGACCTACAGGGGGTATGCAGCGAGAATCGAGAGGGAGCAGGACCATGCCTCTCCGGAACTCCTGCCGACTTCTGTTTATGGCCTGGCTGAACTGCACCGGAGGGAGATTGCCCAGACAAATCTCATTGGAAATCCAGGCTGCTTTGCGGTGAGCAGTATCCTCGGATTGGCTCCGGCAATAAAATCCAATCTCGTTGAACCGGATTCCATTATCTGCGATGCCAAGACCGGGGTTTCCGGGGCAGGGAAAACCCCGAACCCCGCCTTTCATTACCCTGCCCGCTATGACAGCATGAATGCCTACAGAATATCGGGTCACCAGCATGTGTACGAGATCGAAAGGCAATTGGGGATCATCGCCGGTGAAGAAATAAGGATTACCTTTACCCCCCACGTGGTTCCCCTCTGCCGTGGTATCCTGACCACCATATACGCACAGTTGAGTGAGGGACAAAACCTGAAAGGCGTAGAAGAAGCCTATCGATCTTTTTACGACGATGAGGTGTTTGTGAGGATATTCGGGCCTGAAAAACCACAGGTCAGCACCAATGTCCGGGGGAGCAATTTCTGTAATCTTTCCCTCAATGTGGATGAGAGGACAGGAAAACTGATAGTGGTAAGCCTGATCGACAACTTAGTAAAGGGGCAGGCCGGCAGTGCAGTTCAAAATATGAACGTCATGTTTGGAATTGATGAAACCGCAGGGCTTTTACACCCCGGGATTTATCCTTAAAGCATTGCGCAAGGCGTAGAGAGCATGGCGTATGGCGTTTGCTTGAAAGAGATAACGCTTTCCGCTCTGCGCCATGCGCTATTCGTTACTTAATGCAGACCCTCCTGACCTGGGAAAAATCAGTAATACCGAGACAAACCTTCCGGATACCATCCTGGAGGAGGCTGTTCATCCCATTCTTAAAGGCCTGTGCCCTCAATTCCTCCATTGGGGCTTTGTTCTGGATCAACGATTTCATCTTATCTGTGCCTTCGAGTAGTTCGTGAATGCCGGTTCGGCCGCGGTATCCTGTGTTGCCGCACTTAGGGCAACCTTTGGCCTTGAAAAGAGTAAAGTGATCATTGTACTCGAATCCAAGGAGATCAAAATCACCGTCATAGGCCCTGACTAATACATCGAATTCTTCCTTGGTAGGATGATACTCCTCTTTGCAAACCTTGCAAAGGGTCCTGACGAGACGCTGGGCAAGGACACCTAAAAGGGCATCGGCAAAATTAAATGGATCCATCCCCATGTCAAGCAATCGGGTGATTGTCTCGGGGGCGCTGTTGGTGTGAAGGGTGCTAAAAACCAAATGCCCGGTCAACGAAGCCTCGATGCCTGTTGACACGGTCTCCTGATCACGCATTTCGCCTACCATGATTACGTCCGGGTCAGCTCTCAGAAAGGCCCTCATGGCAGTGGCGAAATCAAACCCGATCTTGGGTTGAACCTGCACTTGACGAAGCCCATCTTGTGTAATTTCAACCGGATCTTCGGCGGTCCAAATCTTTGTTTCGGGTTTATTGATATATCCCAAGGCAGCGTGGAGGGTTGTTGTTTTACCGCTTCCCGTAGGACCTACCACGAGAACAATTCCGTAAGGCTGGATAATCATCTCTACAAGGGCATCATAGGTCTTTTCGCTCATACCCATTTTGTCAAGCGGAACAGGATCACCTGCGGCTAATAAACGCATGACAATATCTTCATTCTGGCCGGCAGTGGGAATGGTGGCCACACGGAGTTCAATGTCCAAGGGTGCGTATTTCTTGAACTTGATTTTTCCGTCCTGTGGCTTGCGTCTTTCGGATATGTCTAAATCTGACATGATTTTTATACGCGAGACAATGGCCCTCTTATAGGTATGTGGAATAGTCTGGTAAACCTGACAAACGCCATCTATCCTTAACCGGATAACGACATTTGCTTTACCCTGACGAGGTTCTATGTGTATGTCGGAAGCATTCCGGGTGTAAGCATCGATAATTGTCTTATTGACAAGTTGAACGATAGCGCTATCATCTTCGCTCATGCCATTGGTTTTTTCTTGCTCATCTTCCTCGGCCGGTCCCAGCCGTCCCAAGATCTCCTCAATACTTCCAGAACCGTTTACCGCTTCCGTCCTCCCCACATCGAAGAACATCGCGATCATATCAAAGATATCTTCCCTTAGCGATACACAGTATTCGACTTCCTTTGCTTGAATTATCCTCTCTATTGAATCTCGCGCAGGCAGATAATTGGGGTTTTCCATGACCACGGTCACCTTACCATCTGATTGGTTCACAGGGACAAAAACGTTGTTCCTGAGGAACCGTGCCTTCAGATCTTTCAGGAGTTCTCTCGGGACAGTCATCTTGTCGTCGTAAGGGATGAAACGGGTCTTGTAGTGATCTGACAACGACTTTCCGATATCATCCTTTGAGACATCCAACTGAGACATAAGAACAGATTCAACGGTCTTCTTGGTCTTTCTCGCCACAGACATAGCCTCAGCCAAGTCCTTATCAGTAAGAATATTGTTGGTTATGAGATAGTCAAATTTATTGGATTTGGCCGGTTGGGAAGTCTTCTGATTCTTGAAAAAGGCGATTCCAAGCACCTTGGTAATATCCAGCACCGACGACTCGTCTGACTGGGAAAAACGGGCTCCGCTCTTTTTGTTTATAAGCTGTATAACGCCTAACAGATATTTATTATAAGTGATAGGCGTCACAAGAACCTGTTTTGTTCTATAACCGGTCTTTTGATCCCATGTCCTATCAAAGTTTAGACGGGAATCAATCCTTTTGAGCTCATCGATATCGTAAACATCCTCTATGTTCAAGAGCTTCCCACAAACGGCACAATATCCGGCGAGACTCCTATAATTGATTGAGACTCGAATCTCTCGTATTTCTTCGCCGGTCATAATCTTTGAAAAGATTTCCCTTTTCGCTCCATCAACGAGATAGATAGTAAGCCGGTCAGCATCAAAGAAGCCCAGAAGGTCACCGTGAAGCTCCAATAGGATGGCATTGGTATCTTTGGCAGAATGTATCCTGTTGGTGATGTTGTTCAGCCTCTTTTGGTACTTAAGCTGGTCCTCGAGTATTTTCTGTTTATTGGTCATCAGCTTTAAATCCTTGAGTCATTAGATATTAAGTAACCGTTCAAAGGTTCAGAGTTCAACGTTCAGAGTTAAAACAAAGAAGGGATTAAAGACCCGAAGTCCTCGTAAAAAAATACTGGTTTTACTGGGTAATTGCCAGATACCATGTTCCGAATTTGTGGTGACGTGAAAGCGGTCGGTTTTCCCTTAAAAACGTTTACAAAATGACGTATGGTAATGAGGATACAACGTTTGAACCCCTGAACCTTTGAACCCGTGAACGATTACCTGATTTTTCATACTAAAAACATTTCCAGAGATATGCAACATAATTGAGACCTTTGAAAAATGTTCAATTTCGAAGTCTGCGCTTATCTGGTCAAGATCAAGGAAGAGGCCGTTTTTCAAAGGTCTCATAATTATTTGCGAAACTGTCTCGAATAGATTATAAGGACATCTTCAATACCACTGTTTCGGGAGGTGCCATGCTAATTGACAGTCACGCCCATTTAGATATGAACGATTTTGAAAAGGATCGCAACGATGTCCTTGAGAGGGCGGTTAAAGGCGGCATTGTTCATATCATCAGTATAGGGATAGACGTGAAGAGTTCAACAGATGCATTAGGGCTGGCCCGTAAATACGAGTATGTATCCGCGTCCGTGGGTGTCCATCCCCACAACGCCGATGACTGCGACCAGTCCGACCTGGACAAGTTAGCGAAGATGGCATCTGAACCCGAGATTGTTGCATGGGGAGAGATCGGGCTCGACTTTTTTCGAGGCTACTCCGCACCGGAAGCTCAATCAGATGTCTTCAAGCGCCAGCTCCGCATAGCCGAGGATCTAAACCTCCCCGTAATCATCCACGACCGTGAGGCCCATAAAGAGGTTTACTCAACTCTAAAAAAGATGGGAAAAGGTGAAAGAAAGGGGGTTGTTCACTGCTTCTCAGGGGACAGGGATCTTGCAGAGGCCTTTATCAAATTGGGGTATTTAATCTCCATCCCAGGAACTGTGACCTACAAGAAGACCTTTAATATTAAGGATGTCGCCGCTTCCATCCCTTTAGATCGCATTTTGGTAGAGACTGACTCCCCGTTTCTGGCGCCCGTGCCCAAAAGGGGAAAGCGAAATGAGCCCCTTAATGTCACCTTTACAGCCAAGGAAATCGCAAGGCTCAGGAATATTTCATTCGAAGAAGTAGCCCTGCAAACCTCAGAAAACGCAAGGAATCTCTTTGGACTGCCCTAACCACATGCCCTTCCCTATTATCTCCGAACAACACCCCTTGATCCTGGCCTCTGCCTCTCCCCGGAGGAAGAGGCTATTAATGCAGATGGGTCTCCTCTTTCGGGTAGTCCCAAGCGATCTTGATGAAAAAGAGATGGGAGGTGAACCATTGCGGATATCCCGGGTCCTGGCTGAAAAAAAGGCGGTCAGGGTCTACCCCCTGGCAAACTCATCATGGATTCTCGGGGCGGATACCATAGTGGTTATCAAAAACAGGATTCTCGGAAAGCCACACGATGATGCAGAGGCGAGGGAGATGCTGCGCCTTCTGAGCGGAGTCGAGCATTCAGTAGTTACGGGCTTCTGCATCCTGAGTCCATCAGGAAAGATTGCTCATTCCGAGGCAGTGAGCACGGCGGTTCGTTTCAAAGGATTAGAGAAAGAAGAGATAGAGGCCTATATCAGAACCGGGGAACCCTTTGGAAAGGCCGGGGGCTATGCCATACAGGGTGTAGGCTCCTTTATGGTGGAATCGATTTCCGGCTCCTATACCAATGTGGTGGGTCTCCCCATATGTGCCGTGATCAAGGCCCTGATCCGCGTGGGAGCACTCAAGGCCTTTCCTCTCCCCTCTGTCTGACAATCTCCCAAAGGATAATGCCGCCGGAGGAGGCCCAAGGTCCTCCCGATATTGATACCCTTGACTATGGGCAGATGCAGATAAGCCCGGACGATCTTTTGAATACCCTTGCTCTGAGCCCTACTGCAGGGAAGAGCGGATATCCAGGGAATAGCTCGCGGTAGGAATGACGGTCACCGGGACTTTAAAAAGATGGCTATAAAACAGGCTATGCGGTCTATATTCGATTAAAGGTTGAATCCGTAACTTAGTTCAAACCTTTTTACCACGTGTCATTTCTATCTCCTTTTCTTAACAGTGAGACCTTTGAAAAACGTTTCCCGCCTTCAGCGGGATTCAAGATCAAGGCATATGAGGATTTTAGCCACCCCAGAGGAATAGGCTACGCATTCCACGGGGCAGACAGGAATACATTGGAGTATTTCAAGGATTAATCCGCCTCAGGCGGGTCAAAATCAGAATGCAAGGTCCCGCCGATAGGCGGGAGGCGAAAAGGAGCGTTTTCCAAAGGATGTCCTGAAAGCGATCACGAAAGCAATAAAAAAAGTCTTGACTTTTGATGTAAACGATATTACTATGGTTAATAGTAGTGTGGAACAATGCAGGGGATATAGACTGGAAACATTAAAAAAGGACAGGAGTATGTCTTCCATCGATTTGATAATACTCGGGTTTCTGCAAAGGAGCCCAATGAGTGCCTATGAACTTACAAGGTTTATTGAATTCAAACGGGTGCAAAAATGGGTAAAAATCGGCTCTCCAACAATATATCAAAACGTAAAGAAGTTGGCTGCTAAAAATTATCTTTCAGGCAAAACTGTTAAACAAGGAGAAATGCCTGAAAAGGTAATTTACAGCATAACAAAATCAGGGAAGAAATATCTTATCGAGCTGATGAACCGTTTTTCCGCCAATCCAGGCAAAATATTTTTTGATTTTAATGCACTTATAGCAAATTTGAGTCTTGTAGATAAAGAGACTGCCCTAGAAATGCTCCAGGATTTGAAAATGAGTTTTATCAATAGCAAGGACGATGTAGATAATGACTTTGCTAAATTGTCGGATGTCCCTACAGAAGGTAAGGCTATTATGAAACTGTATCGTATGATCTTCAGAGATATGATTAAATGGGTTGATGAGTTGGTTGAGTATTATCAGAATAAAGAATAATTTTTTTTGTTGTGATGCTATGACCCATAGTAGTATGTGGCATATCTAACTATAAGTTAGTGGTAATTAAAGGAGGTAGCTTATGGGTGAGAAAAGACCTCGCAAAAGAAAAGAACACAGAAATCTGATGAAATCTACCCGGAGGGATTTCATCAAAAACATGGCTGTTGGAGGCGGAACAATCTTTCTTTTAGGCAATCTCGGCCTCCTTCAACTTTCCTGTAAACGGTTGGGACTGGAAGGGAAAAATGGAACTTTTTCCATGATCGTTGTTGATTACAGCAAATGTACTGGCTGCAGGACCTGTGAGACCGTTTGTTCGGCTTACAATCATAAGCAGAAGGTGAATGGAAAGGTTTTGCCCGGACTTGGTAATCCTTTTTATTCCAATATCAGTGTCTATAGCTTTAATCCTGATGTGGATATCCCCACTGTCTGTGCCATGTGTCCTGACAACCCCTGTATCGAGGCATGCCCGGTCTTGCCTGACACTAAAACTGGGAGAAAGGCACTGTATCGGGATGACAAAACATCGGCCATCAAGAATGATCTCAGTCGCTGTACGGGTTGCGGCAGTTGTGCAGAGGCATGCAGTGCCAGAGGTGTAGGCGTTATCGTCCCGAATCCTGCAACCAACCAACCTGAGCGGATGTGCACTCTCTGTGACGGTGACCCGCAATGTGTCAAATATTGTCCTTATGGCGCATTATCACTTGTGGAAGTTAAACCGGACGGGGAATTCTATCGCATGCCTCCGGATATAATTGCAGAGGAATTGGCAAAGCGCTGGTATACCATTTAAGGATAGGAGAATAAGGATGAAAAATAAAATACCCGGATACCATGGCGGCCTCTTGGATATCAATCTGACCACGGGAAAAGTCTGTAAAACAGCGATTTCTTCCGAGGATACGGAAAAGTTTATTGGCGGAAGAGGCCTTGGAATGAAAATCCTCTGGGACCGGCTGAAAGAGCCGGGTATCAATCCCATGTCGCCTGAAAATCCCCTGGTTTTTATGTCAGGGCCATTTTCAGGGTTTCCCATTCCATCGGCATCCCGGACATGCGTAGTAACCAAGTCTCCCTGCACATCCCCTTTGCACTCATGCCATGCCTTTGCCTCAACAGTCAGCTATTCTAATATGGGAGGGTTTTTGGGGCCGGAGATCAGGTTTGCAGGATACGATGGGATTGTAATTACCGGAAAGGCTGCATCTCCTGTATATATAGTGATAGATGATGACAAGGTTGAAATAAGGGATGCAAAAAAATATTGGGGCATGGAGACAGATGCATTTGACAGGCAGTTTATCGAAGAGCTGGGTGACAGGAGGTTCCGCACCTGCTATATCGGCCCGGCAGGCGAAAACTTAGTGTCCTATTCCTGTATTATCCACACTGCAGCACGAGCTGCCGGAAGAGGGCCTGGATGTGTAATGGGCGCCAAGAATCTGAAAGCGATAGCACTGAAGGGCTCAAAGATGCCGGGCATTGCGGATCATGAGCGGTTTGTTGCAAGGATAGAGAAAACTCGAAAATATTTCAAAGGCATATCAACAGGTACGCTATTGACAATGTTCTGGAAAAATGACGGCATGGCTAAGTTTTTAGAAAAGAACAGCGAAAATGGAGTGTTAACTGTAAAGAATTTTCGGGAAGGAACTTTCCTTAAAGCCGATAAGATTGGAGCCGCCGCAGCTAAACAAAAAATATGGATTAGAAGCTCTGCCTGCTATTGCTGTCCTCTTGCCTGTAAAAGAGGCGGAGTTGTGAAAAAGGGACCTTATGCAGGAATAGTTCATGATGGCCCTGAGTATGAGACCGGAACCATGTTTGGCGCCAACCTTTTGGTATCGGATCTTGGAGGCCTGATGAAGGCGGTTTTTGATGGGGATAATTACGGCCTTGATATTATCTCAACCGGTAATGTCATCGGTTTTCTAATGGAGTCCTATGAAAAGGGGTATATTGATGAAGATTTTCTGGATGGGATTGATCTAAAATGGGGAAATGTCGATGCCATACTGAAAATAATTGAGAAAATTGCCAGGAGGGAAGGTATCGGAGATCTTGCATCGAAAGGAGTAAAAGCAGTTTCACAAAAGATTGGAAAGGATTCCGAGAAGTTCGCAATACACGTCAAAGGACTGGAACTTGCGGCTTGGAACGTGCATGCCTATCCTGCCAAAGGAATCTCTTATGCAACCTCAAACAGGGGTGCATGCCATCATAATGGAGAGGATATAGATCAGCAGAATTTTTATGCCATGGTTGATTCACTTGGGATTTGCACCTTTGCTACCGACCATGGACGCCGGAAAAAGCCCGGTTTAGACAAAGACGATTTTGCTGATCTGCTTACCGCCATCACCGATGTTGAGTGGACAGGCGACGAATTGATGAAGGCTGGTGAGCGCGTATTCAATCTTGAAAAGATGTTTAATTATAGGGAGGGATTCCGGCGTGAGGATGATAAGCTGCCTGAGAGGTTCTTTGAAGAACCGCTTACAGTTGGCTCCGAGAAAGGAGCGGTTTTAAACAGGAAAGCATTCAATAAGATGCTGGATCAGTATTATGAAAAGCGCGACTGGGATCCCAAAACCACCAAACCCAAAAAATCCAAACTCGAGGAACTTGGTTTGTCGTTTGCATTAGGTTCAGTGTAAATTCATGGTTATCTTGCCGGAAGATAAGTTATATTGGAGGAGTTAGAATATGAAAGCAAGCATATTGACATTTAGTCAGACCGGAAACACCCTTAAAGCAGGAATTTCAATTTCAGATGGTCTTCAGGATAAAGGGTTTGAGGTTGATCATGTTCGATTCTTACATCGAAAGAAATGGAAGCCGGACAATGCAGATCTTATAGGATTAGGGTGCCCTGTATTTGAGAACTTGCCGGCAGAGTGTGTACCGAAATTTCTAAAAAATAGCGGCTTTGATTTCACAGGTAAAAAGGCTTTTGTCTTTATTACTTCAGGGGGTTCACCTGTCAAATCGTTGTGGTATCTGGCACAAGCCGTTGCCCAAACCGGAGCTATAGTCATAGGGGGTATTCAGCTAAGAGGGGCTGTTACAGTTCCAACCAAGTTTGAACAATTTCCGGGTCGGCCAAATGAAAAGGATCTGGAGTATGCTGAAGAGTTTGGGCGCACTATTGCAGCTAATATGTTAAATGGAGATGCGTTGCCTGCTCATCACAAAATCGATCCGAATCACGGAGGCATATTTTACAATATACTCGGACCTTCTTTAACATGGGTAAAGAAGAAAATAACTCCTTTGGCAAAAAGTGATCCTGACAAATGCAATCTTTGTGGTAATTGTGTCTATGAATGTCCAACTGACAGTATCACAATCGAAAACAAGACCGTTAAGTTTCATAATACATGTATGGTCTGCTATCGCTGTTGGCATGTTTGTCCCCAGGATGCAATCTCAATTGAATTCTCTCCTGGGAATGGAGTAATAGAGCGATCACTCTATTCTGTAAAGATGGAGCGCTTTTTTGGTAACATAGAAAAAGATGAATATGCAGGTCCGGAACTGTACAAGGATGTTTTAGCGCGAAAGATCAAGCTTAAGTATGACAGAAAAAACCGTACTGCTGAATACGAGTACAGATGAAAACGCTGCTATTCAATAGAGTTGTAGAATGCGAGTGAAAAAAATATTTTTGCTATTTGTTAACTGAATTTTGCCGTCGTTTGTTGAAAAGGTAGCTGAAAAAAAGAGATAGATCATCTCTTCAGATTGCGATATAAAGGGAATTGTGCCCCCCATTCGATTCCTACACTATCAAGCTAATGACTAAACCGTTAGATCTTACAGAGGGGTCCATCCCAAAGTTATTGCTCCGGCTTTCCGGCCCCATCGCTTTTTCCATGATCATGTTCACCCTTTATCTGATGGTAGATCTCTATTTTGTGGGTCGTTTGGGGCCTGACGCCGTGGCCGCTGTTTCCATTTCCGGAAATGCCTTCTTTGTGATCTTAGGCCTCTCATTTGTCCTCGGAATCGGGGGCATGGCCCTTATTGCACAGGCGTTTGGAAGGAGGGACTACGAAGAAGCAACAAGGGTGTATAAACAGAGTATCATCCTCGCCATACTGGTTGGTATTGTGTCCACGCTTGTAGGATTGTCCATTGCCCGACCTTACATCGCTTTTTTCGGCGGAGCAGGGAAATCATTGGAGTGGGGAGTAGAATATTTCCAGGTCTTTTCCATCTCCTTTTTCTTTGTACTACTGCTTCACGTCATAGGCTCTTGCTATCGAGGCATGGGAGATACCAGAACACCCATGATCATAATGGTTCTATCCACGGTATTCAACATTGCCCTGGACCCTCTCCTGATTTTCGGTCTGTTGGGATTGCCGCGTCTCGGGGTGCGAGGTGCAGCCATTGCCTCACTTTCCTCCCAACTTATCAGCATGGGGATATATGTTTATCTCATCTTCATAAGAGGACAACATCTTAAAATAGAGAGGCCCTGGCGATTGGATCTGCATATTATCAAGAGGAGTCTCGCAATCGGGCTACCCTCAGGCTTGACCTATTTTTTACTTGCCCTGAACATGCTAATCACCTATCGGATAGTGCGTGTATTCGGGACCCCGGCCTTAGCCTCAATAGGGATTGGGTTCCGTATTCTCCAGTCTATATATATGCCGGTGGTCGCTGTTACTTCGGCCATGGCAGCGATGGTCGGACAAAACTTCGGTGCAGGAAAAGAGTCAAGGATTGTCAGAACACTCTGGATAGGCTGGGCAATCTCTTCTGCTGTCATGGTTACAGGTACCATTTTATGCTGGATGTTTCCCGTCCTTTTGATCGGAATATTCAGCAATGATAGGGCAGTCATTGACTACGGTGTTATTTATCTCACGATCATGTCATTAGGGACCGTGATTGTGGGAACGATCATGACCCTGTCTGCCGTGTTTCAGGGTTTTGGCAAAACCTATCCCGTTTTCATTGCCGCGGTCTTTGACAACGCCCTATTTGCATCCTTAGTCTTCACATTGCCGGGGCTTTTTAGCTGGGGAATCCGGTCTATCTGGTGGATTAAGCTGGCCACTGCAGGCATTGAAGTGCTTATTATTGCCGAATGGCTCAGGAGGGATTTTCAGCGAGTTCGTTTATACTTAGCGGGGGACCTTACCCCCTCTGCCTGACGATCTCCGAAAGGATAATGCCGCCGGAGACCGAGACGTTGAGTGATTCCACAGGGCCCGAAGAGGGGATGCTGACTGTCTCGTGACACCGTTTCCGTGCCGGTATGCTAAGCCCGCTCTTTTCATTGCCCAGGACCAGGGCGAGGTCCCTGCCCCAGTCAAAGCTATAAATGGACGTGGATGCCTCGCCGGATGCCCCGATAATCCAGAAGCCTCTTTTTACCAAAAGGTCCAAGGTCCTTCCGATATTTACAACCTTGGCTATAGGTAGGTGGAGATAGCCGCTTGACGATCTCTTGAGTATCCTTGCGCTGACCCGGGCTGAACGGTCCCCTGGAATAATGAGACCATGCACCCCGAAGAACGCCGCTGTCCTGATCAGCGCCCCCAGATTCCCTTCGTCGGTGATGTGGTCAGCGACAATCAGGACGGCATGTTCCCTGTCTTGAAGAGAGGTCTCGATGACCTGGTTCAGATCTGCGTAGCTAAATTCTTCTGCCACCGCGACAATCCCCTGGTGGGCCACATCCGGAAGGAGCCGGGAAAGCTTAGACACCTCTTTGTAGAAGACGGGAATATCATGTTCTTCTGCAATCCGGAGGATATCTCTTATCCTGCCCGGTTTTTTCCCTGTTGCGATCCATATTTCCCGGATACTTACTCTCCCCTGAATTAAGGTCTCCCGTACACCATGAAACCCGGGAATGAGGGTCGGATTTTGAGTATTCATACGCCTAAAATCTCCAATCCTCTCTGCTCGAGGGCGGCTATCCGATCCCTAAAGAGGGCGGCCTCTTCAAACTCCAGTTTTGATGCCGCATCGATCATCTTAGACTTGAGATCCTCTATCATCTTTTCTAAAAGCTCCGGGGTCATATACAACTCTTCCTCTTCTGCAATGACCGGCACGGTTACATAATCGGCCTCGTAATGGGACTCTAAGATGTTAACAATATTCTTCTGAATAGAGACAGGGGTAATATGATTGGCTTTGTTATATTTCATTTGGATTTTGCGACGCCGGGCGCTTTCCTTAATGGCCCTCTCCATGGAACCGGTTATCCGGTCTGCGTAGAGGATAACGGTGCCGTTGACATTCCTTGAGGCCCTGCCGCAGGTCTGTATAAGAGACCTCTCAGAGCGCAGAAAACCCTCCTTGTCCGCATCGAGAATGGCCACGAGAGAAACCTCCGGCAGGTCCAGGCCCTCACGCAAAAGGTTGATTCCCACCAATACGTCAAAGACGCCCAATCGAAGGTCCCTGATTATCTCCATCCTCTCAATAGTCTTAATATCCGAGTGCATATACTGCACCCTGACGTCCAGGTCTGCATAGTACTCTGTCAGGTCTTCTGCCATCCTCTTGGTCAGGGTAGTGACAAGGACCCTCTCTTCCTGTTCAACCCTTTCTCTGATACGGCCCAACAGGTCATCCACCTGGTTTGTGGCAGGTCTGACCTCGATTTCCGGGTCAATCAGCCCTGTTGGCCTGATAATCTGCTCAGCGACCATCTCGCCCTTCTCAAGTTCATAGGGGCCGGGCGTGGCAGAGACATAGATGACCTGGTTGACCTTTGATTTAAATTCCTCAAACCTGAGTGGCCGGTTGTCAAGGGCCGAGGGGAGACGGAAACCATAACCGACTAAGGTTTCTTTCCTGGATCTGTCTCCCTTGTACATCCCGATTAGCTGCGGAATTGTAATGTGGCTTTCATCTATGATTACCAGAAAATCCTTGGGGAAGTAATCGAGAAGCGTGGGCGGGGGGTCTCCCGGCGCCCTTCCTGTGAGGTGCCTGGAGTAGTTTTCTATCCCGTGGCAGTAACCCATCTCCGCCATCATCTCGAGGTCAAACCGGGTACGCTCCTCTATACGCTGGGCCTCTATGAGTTTCTCTGAATCACGGAAATATTCGACCTGCCCGGTGAGTTCTATCTTGATCTGCCGGATCGCCCGTTCTCTGATATCCACCGTAGTGACATAATGAGTGGCAGGATAAATAGTAACACGGTTGAGAATGGCAACTGCCTTTCCGGTCAACGGGTCAATCTCCTGAATCGATTCCACCACATCTCCGAAAAAGTTGATCCTCACTGCCCGGTCCTCCTCATGGACCGGATAGATATCTAAGACATCCCCCCTCACGCGAAAGCGGCCCCTGAAGAAATCCATGTCCCCCCGCTCATAGTGGATATCTACTAACTTTCTGACGGCATCTTCCCTCGACATGCGGGTATTGTTTTCGAGGCAGAGGAGCATATCGTAGTATGCCTCTGGCGAGCCGAGGCCGTAGATACACGAAACACTTGCCACAATGATCACGTCTTCCCGGTCAAGGAGGGATCTGGTGGCTGCGTGCCGCATCTTATCGATCTGATCATTGATGTGGGAGTCTTTCTGGATGTAGGTATCTGTCTGGGGGATATAGGCCTCGGGCTGGTAATAGTCGTAGTAGCTGACAAAATATTCAACCGCATTGTGGGGAAAGAGGTTTTTCAATTCCCCATACAGTTGAGCGGCCAGGGTCTTGTTGGGCGCGATAATCAGGGCGGGTCTCTGGACCGTCGCGATGACGTGGGCCATGGTAAAGGTCTTGCCAGATCCTGTGACCCCGAGAAGGACCTGATGGGCAACCCCTTTGTCTATCCCTTCTATAAGGGTCTCGATCGCCTGAGGCTGATCTCCGCAAGGCGCAAGATCGGTCTCGATCTCAAACATCAAGCCTCCAGGTAGTCCCCTCCGGGCCGTCTTCCAGGACAACGCCCATCTCCCTCAGCCTGTCACGAATTTCATCGGACTTTGCCCAGTCCTTCCGTGACCGGGCATCGGAACGTTCCTTGATCAAATCCTCGATTCGTGAATCGTCAATATCCGTAGCAGTGTCAGCCAATTGTTCAAAAAAAGCCTCCGGTCTTTCCTGAAACAAACCCAGAACCCGGCCGACAAGATTCAATTGATCCCGGTCACTTTTAAGGTGCAGAAGGCCTTTCTCATCAGCCTTGCCGTCAAATGAATCCATGACCCTGTTCATATCCCTGATTTTTTCAAAGACAAGACCGATGGCCCCGGATGTGTTCAGATCATCGTCCATCATATCAACAAATCTGCCGATGAAAGAACCTTCAGGAAACTCCCCTGCCAAAAACGTCTTTGATTCTCCATGAGACGTCTCCTCGTCAGGCCCTGTTATCCCTTCCAAGCGTTGGATCGTACGATAGATCCGCACAAGTCCTGACTGAAGTCCAAACACGTCATTCCTTGAAAAATCAAGGGGGCTTCTGTATTGCTTGGAAATAAGAAAAAGTCTGAGGACTTCCGGATGATAGGTCTTTAAGGCATCTCTGATAGTCAGAAAATTACCCAACGATTTTGACATCTTCTCCGACTCGACCGTGACAAAACCGTTATGGACCCAGTAACGGGCGAAATCGCCGCCATTGGCGCAGATAGATTGCGCCCTTTCATTTTCGTGATGAGGGAAAAGGAGATCACGACCTCCCCCGTGGATGTCAAAGGTGAGACCCAGGTAGCGGTTGCTCATGACCGAACACTCTAAGTGCCAACCCGGCCTGCCCGGCCCCCAGGGACTGGGCCATTCAGGCTCGTCCTCTTTTGCGCTTTTCCACAGGACAAAGTCCATGGGATGTCTCTTTTTGTCATCCACTGCAATACGGCTCCCTGCCCTCATATCATCTAATTTTCTCCCTGAGAGACTGCCGTAACCTTTGAATGACGTTACGGAAAAATATACATCCGTGCCTTCTACGTAGGCATGGCCCCGGTCAATCAGGGCCTTTATCATTTCGATCATCCCATCGACATGTTCGGTGGCCATCGGCTCTACGTCCGCGTTTAACACCCTCAAAGCGCCCATATCCTCGTAAAAAGCGTCAATAAACTCCTGGGCCAGACTGCCGGTATCCTTCCCTGAGAGTTTAGCCCTTTCAATGATCTTATCATCCACATCCGTGAAATTTCGGACATAGGTAACATCAAGCCCCTTTGCCCGCAGGTACCTTGTAAGAACGTCAAACACGATGGTCGAACGTGCATGGCCAATATGGCAGAGATCGTACACCGTGACACCGCACACATATATGCCTACCTTCCCTTCCTCGAGGGGTTGGAATATATCTTTCCTGTGAGTTGCACTATTGTATAACCTGAATGTCACTTATTCTCTCCTCTAAGCTGTTCGGCCTTCACAAGACTGACTACGGCAAAGGCCTCCATACCTTCCCGTCTTCCACAAAAGCCGAGACCCTCACTCGTCGTTGCCTTGATGTTTATCTGCCCGATGGATGCCTCTAATGTTTCGGCTAATCTTCCCTGCATGTTTGATAAATGGGGCGCAAGTTTGGGGGCCTGTGCCGTTATGGTTGCATCTAAATTATTCAATCGATACCCGTCACCCTTGATTAGATCCATTACGGTTCTCAACATGGAGAGGCTGGATACGCCCTTGTATTTAGGGTCGGCGTCCGGGAAATGCTGCCCTATATCGCCGGCCCCCAAGGCCCCGATTATTGCATCGATAATGGCATGGGTGAGGACATCCGCATCTGAATGCCCTTCAAGGCCGAAGGCATGGGGGATCTCTACACCCCCAAGTATCAAAGGGCATCCTTCAACAAGCCGATGAACATCATATCCAAAACCGAGCCGGAACATATCAACCCCTTTTTGACTGGATTAACGGGATTGACCGAATTCTATTCCTGTTTATCCTGTTATCCTGTCCAAAATCTAATGGCAAGTACTGCAATTTGTGCTGGAGCAGGTAGCACACCCGGATGACCCTGAAGAAGGTGTAAAGCTCCCGCTGCTCTTAAACCCACAGGTCGACATCATACGTTTTACATCTTCTCCCTTGCATTGGGGACATGCGACATTCTCGTCGCTTCTAAAAACAAGTGTCTCAAATTCTTCATCGCACTTTGAACATTTATACTCATAGATAGGCATTATCTTTTTCCTTTCTTATCGCTTTTCGTCCAACCCTTCAATGACCGCAGCCGCCAACAAGGGAAACATGATCTCATGGTGGCCCGTCAGGCTGAATCCCTTTCCCCCATCTACGGTGGGCCGGTGAACAACATTGGTCATGGGACGATAATGTTGAATAAAATCCATATTGACTGTTGTGAAATCCTTGACCTCATGACCGAGATTCCTCACAAGACTCAGGGCCTTTAAAAAAACCTCGGGCATAATAACTGCAGAGCCAAGATTGATGAATACCCCACCCTCTAACTCTGAAACGAGACGGGAGAATATCCGAAAATCATAATGAGAAGCCTTGCCAATGGATGCACCATCCGCGCTTGGATGAAAATGGATGATGTCAGTCCCCATTGCCACATGCACAGTTACCGGGATATCAAGCTCATAGGCCCGTGCTAAAAGGCTGTTCCGGTTAAAGGGGAAATCCTCTCGAATAAGCATGGCTCCCACAGATTCACCTAAGCCTAACCCCTTTTCTGCTCCTTCTGATATCGCTTCGTTCAGGAATCTCCCCGTCTCTTCGGCCATGCCGAATCGTCCCGTCCCGATTTCCGAGGCCACGTCCTCCGAAGTTTTACCTGCCATGGCCAATTCAGCGTCATGAATGATGCACGCGCCGTTCATGGCTAATCCTTTTATGATCCCTCGATCTAACAGGTCTACAATAATCGGATTGAGGCCCACCTTTATGGCATGGGCGCCCATGGCGATTATTATGGTCCTGTTTGAGGATGCCGCCCGGACCATACGATCCCGGATTTCGAGGAGACCTTTTCCCGCAAGTATCCGCGGCAACGACTCCAACCACCGGTTCATTGAACCCCCCGGCTCCCAGGCCCGGGCAAAATCGCCAATATTGACCTTACTCTCCCTCTCTTTCAGGGGGTACGATTTTACACCATCCAATGATATCGGTTTAAGTTTGGTCATTATATAAATACCTAAAGTGATCTAACGTTATGGTAAACACCGTGGTTCATAATCATACTCGTAATCTTAATCATACTCTCTGGCCGTCAGCTTGAGAAATGTTTGATTATGAGTAAGATTATGATTATGAGTAAGAAAAAAATCTGGTTGTTCTACTCACTCCCCAGATGCTTCTGAAAAAGGATGTAATCGACCAGGTGGCATATGATATGCTCTGTCAGGATATGCGCCTCCTGGATACGGGCAGTCACATCGCTCTTTACAATAAGTGCTATATCAACCACGGCTGACAGCTTTCCACCTTTGTTTCCTAAAAGCCCGGCTGTGTACAGATCCTGCTTGTTGGCAACCTCCACAGCAGAGATGACATTTTTCGAGTTTCCGCTCGTGCTTATGGCTAAGAGGACATCCCCGTCTACTCCGAGGGCCTTCACCTGCTTTGAAAAGACATCCTCAAAAGAATAATCATTCCCGATACTGGTAATCACTGAGGTGTCGGTTGTCAAAGCCATTGCAGGGAGAGGGGGACGTTCAAGCTGAAAACGATTCACGAATTCCGCCGCCATATGCTGGGCATCGGCAGCGCTCCCCCCGTTTCCGCAGATCAGGAGTTTTCGATCTCTCAGGAACGCTGAGGCAATCTTTTGGGCAAGCATGCCGATCTTTGATGCATTCTCTCTAACAAACTCATCATTGGTTTTAAGGCAGCTTGCTAAGATTTTTTCAATAATATTCTCCAACTTAGGCTCCCCCTTCTATGGGTTCTGCAACGGCGAGGTCATTGATGGCCCGGGCTGTTATATCGAATTCCCTTTCCTGGATAGTCCTGACATCGAACATCACTCTGTCTCTTTCAAGTCTCGTGATCACAGGAGGGGAATAGGCCCTGAGCCGGGCCTCCATTTGCTGTGAAGAAAGTCTTCCCGGAATGAGGCATAAGAGCCTGCTCTTTAATTCCTGAAGAGGGAGGGCGCCGCCCCCTACTTTTGAAGATCCATCAATCAGCTCAATGGAAAAGTTGTTGCTTTTTATATCGCTGACCAGCTTGTACAGGCGATCGGCCTTTTCCCTTAGGGAATCGTAGGACTGACATATCATTACCAGGGTAGGGATCTCTTTCATCGCAAGATGCTGGTCCCTGTACAGCCTGAGGGTCTCCTCTAAGGCCACAAGGGTCAATTTGTCAATCCTGAGGGCCCTGGTGAGCTGGCTTTTCCGGATGGCTGTAATTAGATCCCTACGGCCTAAGATAATTCCGGCCTGGGGGCCTCCCAACAGTTTATCGCCGCTGAAAGTGACGAGACCCGCCCCTTGGGCTAAGGATTTCTGAACAGTTGGTTCCTTGATTAGACCGTAATTTGAGAAATCAACAAGACATCCGCTCCCCAAATCCTCCATTACAGGGATTCCGTGCCGTTCTCCCAATTTAACAAGTTCCGGCATGGGCACCTCTTCAGTAAAGCCCACCACCTGGAAGTTACTGGTATGGACCTTCAACAGGAGGGCGGTCCGGGGACCGATTACCTCCTCATAATCTTTTAAATGAGTCTTGTTGGTGGTCCCCACTTCCACCATTTTTGCACCGCTCTTACGCATGACATCCGGTATGCGAAAGGAGCCGCCGATCTCAACCAGCTGGCCCCGCGACACCACCACCTCGCGGTCTTTAGCCAAGGTCTCAAGGGCAATAAGCACTGCGGCGGCATTGTTGTTGACCACCATGGCCGCCTCTGCCGAGGTCAACTCCTTGAGGATCTCCTCCACATGCACATATCTGCTTCCCCGCTTGCCATTATCCAGGTCATACTCAAGATTGCTGTAGCCGCCGGCGATAGACCTGAACTTCTCAAGCACCCTTTCAGGCAAGATGGATCTCCCCAAATTGGTGTGTACCACTACGCCTGTGGCATTAATTACATTTCTCAGGCTCGGCATGGATATCAGTTCTAATCTTTCCAATACTCGCAATGAGACCGATTGAGCATCCAATTCGGGCCCTGGTTCGACAATACTCCCATCCCGGATCTCCACCCTAAGACCGTCAAGGACCTGATTAATCGCCTTCAGCATAAGTCCTTTTGGATGAGATGCCAGGGCCTTTTCAATCACCGGGTTTGCCAAGAGTTGGTCCACAGCGGGTAATTTTCTGAACAAAATCTGTTTGTCGGCTGCCATGACTCGAACACTCCTCGAGACCCTGAAAGAGGACCCCCTTAGAAATTCTGATCAAGAAATGCATTTTCCATCGTCCCTTAATATAAGGAAGTTTTATTGGAGCGTCAAATGTTTAGTACCGGTTCACGGTTTCAAAGGTTCAGGGTTCGCACGCGGTAAATCCCGAATCTGTTAACGGTGACCGGAAAAATATCCTTGCAAAACAGCAGATGTCCTGTTATATTTAGAAAACTAATGGTGGGTGTAGCTCAGTTGGTAGAGCACTGGGTTGTGGCCTCAGTGGTCGTGGGTTCGAGTCCCATCATCCACCCCATAATAAAATCAAGGGGTTAGCCCCG